>JANQPZ010000344.1 GCA_028285215.1 Rhodovibrionaceae bacterium
GAGATCTGGGGAGACGCCGCACAAGGCCGGTTCCCGGCATCGCGAACGGCCCCGGCGCCCGACCGGGTGGAGGCGGCGGCCGAAGCGCTGACCTCAGCCGAGCGGCCTGTGATCGTCTGCGGTGGCGGACCGGTGATTGCGGGTGCACGGGCCGAAGTGACGGCCCTCGCCGAGCGGCTGGGCGCGGTCGTGGCGACCTCCATCAGCGGCCAGGGGGCGATCCTGGACACTCACCCGCTTGCGCTCGGTGTCGTCGGCTCGAACGGCGGCGCGGAGGAAACCCGGGCTGTTCTGGACGAAGCCGACCTCGTGCTGCTGGTCGGCTGCCGCGCCGGTTCGGTCACGACGGAGCGTTGGCGTCATCCCGCCGCCGGCAAGCAGCGAATCCTCCACATCGACGCCGAGCCGACGGTGATCGGCGCCAACTATCCGACCGAAGTCGGTCTCGCCGCCGATGCGAAACTGGCGCTCGCCGCGCTGCTCGCGGCCGTTGATGCCAAACTCGGCGAAACCAGGCGACCTGCAGAGCGCGCGCGGACCGCGGTGGCCGGCGCCAAGTCGGCCAAGTTCGCGCGCTTCAACGCCTTGGCCGACTCTCTCGACCGACCGATCCGTCCTGAGCGGGTGGTGCGCGAGCTGTCTGACTTGCTGCCCGCCGATGCCATCGTGGTCGCGGATCCCGGCACGCCCTGTCCTTACTTCTCGGCCTATTTCGAGTTGAAGCATCCCGATGCGCGGATGATCAGCAACCGCGCCCACGGGGCCCTCGGCTATTCCCTTCCAGGCGTGCTCGGCGCCTACTACGCGCGCCCGTCGGCCAAGTGCGTCGCGGTGATGGGCGACGGAAGCTTCGGCTTCAATGCCGGGGAGATGGAGACGCTGGTGCGCAGCGGCGCACCCGTCACGCTCGTCGTTTTCTCAAACAGCGTCTACGGCTGGATCAAGGCCGGCCAGCATTCCGGCTTCGGCGAGCGCTACTTCTCCGTCGACTTCAATCAGACGGACCACGCCCGCGTCGCCGAGGCCTTCGGGATAAAGGCCTGGCGTGTCGAGGACCCGGCGGAGCTGCGCGGCGCTCTGGCGGCGGCGATCGAGCACGGCGGCCCGTCGCTGGTCGACGTCGTATCGCAACCGCTGCACGAAGCGGCCGCTCCGGTGACGGAGTGGATCGCTTGACGACGGCCGGCTGCCCGACCGGCGGCCGGCAGACGAGGGCCGACGCAGTGCGCGGCCGAGACACGGGAGGCAAAGGAAAAAAGCTCATGCCAACACACAGCAAAACGATACAGATGCCGGCACTGACTCGTCGCACCGTTCTGCGCGGCGGCCTGCTCGGCCTGGCGGCCGCCGGCGTCGGCTCGACCGCGTTCCGGACCAGCAGCGTCCTTGCGCAGCAGAACCTGCAATGGGGCTCTTCCTCCATCGGCTCGACCGGCTATGTGATCATGGAGGGGCTCGCCAACACGGTGAACCGCCACACCGATCTGCAGAACGCCTCGATGGCGACCAGCGGCGGAACCGAGAATATGCAGCTCTTCGCCGAGGGTATCATCCAGTTCGGGCAGACGACCTCGACCGACTGGAAGCCGGCTTCGGAAGGCCAGGCGCCCTATCCGGCGCCGATCGAGGTGCATCAGATGTTCGCCTACACGCTGTTCAACTGCACCCCCATGGTCCGGGCGGACAGCGATATTGAGACGCTGGACGACCTGCGCGGGCGCCGCTGCATGCCCTCGCCTGCCGGCAGCTCCACCGCCACCATGTGGCGGGTGCTGTTCGAAGCGGCCGGGATCTACGACGATGTTGAATGGACCTACGGTTCCTGGCGCGAAACCTACGATGCCCTGCGCGGCAACGCGGTGGACTGCATCCCGTCGCTGCTGACCAACGGCCGTCCTGCGCCGATCCTCTCGGAGTTGAGTGCGACCGTCCCGGTACGCGCGCTGCCCGTTTCCGATGAGATTCTCCAGCGCGCCAGGGAGATGAACCCCGGCGTGGCCCGCGGAGAGATTCCAGGTGGCGTGGTTCCCGGCATCGACGGCACGGCGGCAGCAGCCTCCTTCTCGGGCGTGCTCGCGGCTGCGCCCGAGGTCGCCCCCGACGTCGCTTACCAGGTCATGCAGGCCATCTTCGAAAACCAGGAAGACGTTCAGAACCTTGGCGTGCAGTTCCAGGACATCGGCCTACCGTTCGGGACCGAATACCTGGTTGCCGGTTTCCCGGTGCACAAGGGCGCCGCGCGCTATCTGAAGGAACGTGGCGCGTGGACCGACGACCTGGTCGAAGCATCCTGAATCGGGCCTCGAAACGGACGGACCGGCCAAGGGGGCCGGTCCGTCGCGGCGCGCGCCCGCAACTGCTCCTCCGGCTGTGGGTCTCGTGACGATGCGGTCCTCGACCACTAGGCTGGCGGGCCTGCTGACCGACGATGCCGGCGACCCCAGGCTGATCCTGCTGCTGGGCGTCGTTGGTCTCCTCTACGTTCTCGCCCATATCGTCCAGGTCATCTGGTTCGTACTGCC
Organism: Rhodovibrionaceae bacterium; assembly: GCA_028285215.1. GTDB lineage: Bacteria > Pseudomonadota > Alphaproteobacteria > Kiloniellales > DSM-21159 > Algihabitans. The sequence continues at coordinate 2,523 of JANQPZ010000344.1, forward strand.
CTCGGGCCAGTTCAAGATCATGCACGTCGGCGGCGCGGCGGCGCTGATCTTCCTGTCCCTGGCAGCCCGCGCTCCGCGGCTGACCAGCCGTGGAGCCCACGTAACCCTGGCGCTGCTGGCTGCCGGCATCGTCTGGTACGTTTTCGCCGAGCATCGCGCGCTGACGTCGCAGCGCTCCTTCCTGCCCAACGCCACCGACCTTGCGGTCGCGACGGCCTTGCTGGCCCTCTGCCTCTACGCCTCCCTGCGTGAATGGGGCTGGACCGTCAGTCTGATTGCCGTCGCCGGACTGCTCTACGGCTACTTCGGCCAAGCGATGCCGGAAGGCCTGCTCTATCATGGCGGGCTCTCGCTCAGACGCCTGATCGGCCATACCTCGATCCCCTACTTCAGCGGCCTTCTGGGCGGGCTGGCCGAGCTGTCCGCGGGCACGATCTTTCCTTTCATGCTGTTGGCCGCAGCCTTACACGCGACCGGCTGCGTCGACTTCATCATGCGAGCCGCCTACAGACTCGGCGGCCGCACGCGCGCGGGCCCCGCTCAGGTGGCCATTCTGTCCAGCGGCATGATGGGCATGGTCTCCGGCTCGAGCGTGGCCAACGTCGCGTCGACCGGCGCGCTGACGATTCCGCTGATGAACCGTGTCGGCTTCAAGCCTGCCTTCTCGGGCGCGATCGAGGCTGTCGCCTCGACCGGAGGACAGATCACGCCTCCCGTGATGGGCCTGGCTGCGTTCCTGATCGTCGGCCTGACCGGCGTGCCCTACGGCGAAGTCATCGTCGCCGCGGCCTTTCCAGCACTGATCTACTACCTTTACCTGATGTTCGCAGTCCATCTGCGCGCCGTGCAGCAAGACCTGGACGCCTCGACGCATGATCTGCTGCGCGATCGGCTCGCCTCGGACCAAAGCTTCTGGCGAAGCTGTCTCTATAACTTCCACTTCTTCGTCGCCGTTGCCTACCTGATCTGGTTCCTGATCGAGACCAATCTGGCCGGGCGCGCGTCGATCCAGGCCACCGGCCTGCTGCTGAGTCTCTATGTGCTGCGGGAGATCATCTTCTCATGGCGCGGTGTTGGGACGATCGTCGCACGGATCGCGGCACTGCTGGCCCGCACGGCGTATAACGGCGCTCTGCGGGGCGCTCAGATCGCCGTGGTGGTCGCCGTGATCGGCGTCCTCGTCGATATCCTGTCGGTCACCGGCTTCGCCCAGAAGCTTTCCTTCGCAATGCTCGAGCTGGCGGCAGGCGATCTATGGCTGTTGCTGGGGGTGGCCGCCCTGGCTTGCCTCGCCTTCGGCCTGGGGCTGCCGACCTCGGCCTCTTATATCCTGGTCGCCTTGATGGGGGCGCCGGCACTCGTCAGCCTGGGCGTACCGCTCCTGGCGGCTCACTTCTTCGTGTTCTTCTTTGCCAACGTCTCGGCCATCACGCCGCCGGTCGCCGTCTCCTGCCTGGTGGCCGCAAAGATCGCCAACGGCGACTTCTTCCGCACCAGTTTCATCGCCGTACGACTGGGTCTACCGGGCTTCATTCTGCCCTTCATCTTCGTGATTCATCCCGAGCTGCTCGGGATCGGATCCAGCCTGGGCTATACGGCCCTGATCGCCGCCATGGCGCTGCTCGGCGTGGTGGCGCTCAACGTCCTGCTGGAGGGCTTCCTGCTACGTCCGCTGACTTGGCCGCAGCGGCTCGGCCTGCTGCCGGCAATCCTGGGACTCCTGCATCCGAATCTCTGGGCGTCCCTCGTCGGCATCGCCATCTTCGGCGGGCTGCTGGGCTGGCAATGGGTCACCCGGGCGGCGGCGGCGCAGGGCGTTCACGACATCCAGGACACCGAGGCCTCAACCGGAACCACAGCCATGGATCCGCCGAGCTCTGGTGGAAAGCGGTAGAGAGTCTCGCCCCGAGCCGCCGTCACGGCTTCCAAGCCGCCAGCCTGAAAGCAAGCCTCGGTGCGCTGCAGATCGGAACTGCCGAGCGCCGTCGCAACGATGACCGGCGTGGTCGTCGTGACTGCAACTCCAGGAGCAACAGCGCCGAGGTCTTCGGGGGCAACGAAGACGCAGGTCCCGCGATCGAGATGCAGCAGCCAGCGTTTGTCCCTGTGCTGCGGCGCCCGACCGACGAAGCGCCCGAACCTCTGCGCCGATTCTTCCGGATCCTCCACGACCAGCAGCACACCTTTAAGGGACACCACCCCGTTGTCATGACCCAGCCGGCGCTCCTGCCAAACCAGGCTTTCGGTGTGGTGCTGCAGAACCTGTATGCGCCCCTCCGGCATCGTCTCGGGTCGAACGCGCAAGACGGTGAAGCGCGCTTCGCGGATCTCGCCGGACGCATCCTCAACAGGCCGGGTCAGTTTCACCGGGGGCTTCGGCGCAAAGCCTTCCGCCGTCAGAGTTGCATGGGCCGCCTGCGGATCGGCAAGGCTGAAGGCAATGAGATGCAGGCCGACGTAGCGCCTCGTCGCCGCATGGAACTGCTGCGCCAGCTCGGTATCGCCGACGGCCGTCAGAAACTCCAGATAACCTTCCCGCAACATGATGCAGCGATTGCCCATACCGGCGGACACAAGGCCTTCGGGCGTTCGGTTGCGCTGTTCCGTAAAGGGAGTCAAACGAAAGCCGATCCGTTCCAACAGCGCCGATGCGCGATCGAGCTCCGGCACGAAGTGCGCCACGTGATCGAGAAAGATTTCGCCCTGATTCGGAAGCTGCCTGGTCACGGTTCCTCGCTCGCCTGTTTCCCATGAACTGTCATGCCGCAGTCTCGGCGCGACAGTTGAACTGCAGGGAAATCGTAGGGGATCGCCGTAGGAGTCCGCTATCGGAAAGACATGTTGCAGGCACCTGGCTTTAAGACGGGAGTCCGCACCACCTTCGCCCCTCGTTTTGCAACAACGCTGCCGCTGCAAGAACCGAGACGGCGACGGGCCATCTCTCTGCGGCAGACGGAGCGTTAAGCCGTTGCCGCGCGCGTCGAACCCGCCTCGGGCCTGTTATCGCGGCGGCCGGTCGGCGTTCGCGAGGTTCGGCGCATGTCGGTCTTGATGTGGGTCGTGCTGTAGCCGTTGAAGACGTGACCCAACAGGCCACGGTTCAGATCCGACGTTCCGAACAGCCAGTCAGCCACCGGAAAGGTCAGGTTCATGTTCCGCTCCATCATCAGCGACTGGTCGTGATGCGCCGTGTGGTGCCGCCGGATGGTGTTGACGAAGGGGCAATGGCGGACGAAGGCGTTCTCCTCAACGTGACAGCAGAAGTGCATGAATTCATAGAGCAGATACATGCCGGTCGTGGTGCTCATAACCAGCCAGCCGACGTTCGGCGAGATCAGCCAGCCCATCAGAAGCGCGCCGGGAATCGACATCAGAATGAAGGTGACCAGCGCATAGGGTGGGAAAAAGGTGACACGCCAGTCGTGGCTGCCGGCGAACCGCATCTCCGACTCCGTGAAGAACTGATGGTGCATCAGGGTATGGCGCGTGTAGATCGCGCGCATGCCGGGGAAGCGCAGTGGGCGGTGCATCACATGGCGATGCAGGAACCACTCGAAGATGTTGCAGATCAGGAAGACGACCGGGACCGTCATCCACTCCCACCAGGCGACGCTTGCGATGTTGGAGACGTAGACGAAGAGCGCCGCGAGGCCGATCGTGTAGATCACGGCGACATGAAGCCAGCCATTGTACCAACTGGCGATCCGCTCGCGGTACTGGGTTCTATAGGCGCGCTGACGCGGGCTCATCGGAGATTGGGTTAGTTCCATCGCACAAGACCTCTCGTCACGGCGGATTTTGGCCAAGGACATCTAATATATCAATGATAGATTAGATGTCCTTGGCCTGTCAAACCTGGGACGCTGCCGAAGCACAGCAGCACTCGAGTCAGTGCTGTTTGCGTCGCTCCACCAATGTCAGGAAAGCCTCCAGCACCTCCTCCCTGACGCCATAGCTGTGATCGTCGTCGGGAAAACGGCCGTCCTTCACCTCGGCCACGTACTGCTTCAGCCCGCCGACCGCGACCTCCGTCAGGTTGGCGTAGCGCTTGGTGAACTTCGGCTTGAAGTCGGTGAAAACCCCTAGCAGATCGTAGCTCAGGAGGATCTGACCGTCGGTCCCGGCACCAGCACCGATCCCGATGGTTGGAATCTCCAACTGCTCGGAGATCACCTTGGCGATCGGCGCGGGCACCGCTTCGAACTCCAGCATGAAGCAGCCGGCGTCCTGAATCGCAAGCGCATCCTCAAGGATCTTCATGGCCGCTTCGGCCGTCCGGCCCTGGATCTTGAAGCCGCCGAACATGGCAATGGTATGCGGTGTCAAACCGATATGGGACGCGGTCGGAATGCCCGCATCGACCAAGGCCCGCAAGATATGCGCCTGACTCTTGCCGCCCTGCGGTTTTACCGCGTCGCAGTCTGCATCCTGCATGAAACGGGTCGCGTTGGTCAGTGCGCGCTCTGTCGTGTTGTAAGACTGATAAGGCATGCAGCCGAGCACGAAGGTGTTGGCTGCGCCCCGGCGCACCGCCAAGGCATGCATCACCATCATTTCCATCGTAGCCGGGATCGTCGACTTGTGGCCGTGCGCCACCATAGCCAGGCTGTCGCCAACGACACACACATCGACGCCGGCCATCTCCGCCCACCGCGCCGAGGTATAATCCGGCACCGAGGTATAGACCATCTTCTCGCCGGTCTTCTTTGAGTCGCGGATCTCGGTAATGGTCCGCTTCTTTCTCTCCTGGTCCGTCATGACCCCTCCTCCCCAAGACACGATCCCACCGCGCGAACAACCTTGATCGTTGGATTGCCACATCTGATGCGCTATTGATATATCAATCGCATGCTTGACGGTGGCAACCAAGCCTATTCCGTCTGCTGCCCCGCATCGCAGAACGGAGAAGTCACTGCGAATGACCGAGGACCTACTGGCCAGCGAGCGCATCGGCGAAGGGCCGACATGCCGGGCAGCGACCTGAACGCCTGGCCCTTCGGTCACCTGCTGCTGTTTGCCGGCGCTTGCGCGACGGCGGCCGCGGCCATCGTTGTCCTTGCCGGCTTTCTACCCCTCGCCACGCGCCATCCGCTGCAACGCGGACTGGTCCCGACGCTAGCCTTGGTCGGCGCCGGCCTGAGCGTTCTGATGCTGGGCGTCATGGGACTGCGTTTTGCACTCGCCGCCCTGCCCCTGCTGGGGTCCGTCATTGCGGCCGGTTTAGGCGTGCTCACGGGACCGCTGTTGTTCCAAGCCCTTCCGACAAAACTGCGCGACCGCACCGAAGGTCTTTTGATCGTTGCGCTTTCCGGCGGCGCGGTCACGGCACTCTTGCTTTTTTTGACGTAGCCTGAAGCCCAGTTAAGAGGAACACCGCCATGCCGACGCATATCAAACTTCTTCTCTCCGCCGTCGTCATCGCTGCGGCTGCCGCGCTAGGATGGTGGCAGCTTGGCATTGGACAGACGGTGCCCGGCTATGTTGTCTGGGGCCTCGGCGCCTTTATGATTGTCGCCCTTTGGTTGTTCCCCGAGGCCAAAAGCGAGAAGTAGAGAGGTCGACGTTAAACCGGATGGATTCGCTGCGCCCTTCTGACCGCCGCAGAGATGACGACCAGCGACGCCGGATCGCGTTCCTCCTGATCGAAGGGTTCGACCTTTCTGCGTTCGCTCGCCCGGCCGAAGCTTTCGCAGTGGCCAACCGCATCGCTCCGCAGCCGCGTTTCCGACTGCATGTGCTCGGCCTTACGGCACGCCGGGCGCGGGCGCGCTGCGGTGCCGGCCTGGTGATTCGTGAGCTTGCCGGAGAGCGCCTCGACTACGATCTGCTCTTCATCTGCGCCGGCGAGACAGCGACAAATCTAGAGTCGCCTCCTCTTCTAAACTGGCTCCGCCGCTACATCCGTTTCGGCGGTGCCCTGGTGGGGATCGACGCCGGCACATGGCTGCTGGCCCGCGCAGGCTTGCTCGGCGACCGACGCCCCTTCGTGCCGCCGCGCCTGGCTCCGGCGTTCGAGGAGACCTTTGGCATCGCCCCGATCGGCGCTTTCGGACAGGAATTCGGACCGAGCGGCGGCGAAACCCGCAACGATCGGCGGATTGGCACGGCAGCGGGAGCGACCGCGGCATTGACCTTGGCTCTGGAGGTCATCGCAGAAGCGGAGAGCGAAAGCCTGGCCGATGCGGTCGCGCAGGATCTGGGACATCTGCCAACCCAGCCCGCAGCACCCGATTTGTCGCTCTCTCAACGGCTTGGCGTGCATCATCCGGCCTTGGCACGCTGCCTCGACGCGATGGGGCGTAACATGGAGAAGCCGCTCGACAAGCGCGGCCTGACAGAAGTGGCCGGTGTCTCCACACGCCATCTGGAACGACTGTTCCTCAGCCACCTCGGCGCGACCCCTGGAGCCTTCTACCGCAGCCTGCGTCTGGCGCGCGCAAGGCACCTGCTGGAGCATACCTCGTTGCCGGTCGCCGAGGTCGCGATGGCGACCGGCTTCGTCTCGGCCTCGCACTTCGGTCGCGCGTTTCAGGCAGCGCACGGGTCGGCACCGGGGGAGCTGCGCCGGTCACGACAACGCAGACAGGACCCGGATCCCGTGGTCCGGATCGCCTGACATCCCGGAGCGCGCTATCGACGGCCGCCCAGTTCGGCATCCAGCGTCGCCCGGGTAAAGGTCTCCATATAGTCCATCAGCCGGTCGGTAGCCTCGGCCGTTGCGGCTCCGTCGCCGCTGGCGATGGCCCGAGCCTGATCGGCATGCAGCCGGGCGCAAAGCGGCAGGTCCAGGACCTGCTTGTAGTGCTGATACCAGAAGCGGCGCGACAGACCGTGAGTCAAGCCGATGGCGCGCGAGGCATATTCGTTGCGGCAATAGGCCGAGATTGCCACGTTGAGTTGGCGATCCTGGCGCATGAAAGCCACATCGTCGTCGGCCGCGCCGGCGGCGTCCATCGCCTCGGCGAGTGCAGCGAACTCTTCCCGTTCCTCCGCAGAGCAACGTCGGGCGCAAAGCGTCGCCATCAGCCGCTCCAACTCGCGCCTCACGCGCAGGAGCTCCAACTGGCTACGCACGTTGATCTCGGCAACCAGAATGCCGCGGCGCGGGAGAATCACGACCAGACCCTCCCGCGCCAAACGCTGCAGTGCCTCGCGAATGGGCGTACGGCCAATGCCCAACTGCTTGCTGAGCGCAGCTTCGGACAGCACGTCGCCGGGTGACAGTCGCAGCGTAACGATCAGTTCCTCGAGCTGGCGGTAGGCCCGGTCGGTCAGGCTGCCCCACGCTTCCCCGTCTGCATCCGACATCGACTGCACGCCATCTCCGCTCGGTCTTGTCATATCGTTCCTCCGACCGCCACCGACCAACCGCAACGTCCAGGATGCGGCATCGAACACGCTCACCCTCTTCTAAAGCCAGCGTGCGCTTCACGCCTTGCGGCATAAGCAAAGCCGCTTCCGCGTAGAGCGATCGCGCGCTCGTCGGTCTTCTAGCCCAATCCCGTCCTTCTACACTGGATAGCGAGCCGGTGTGGTTTGGCCAAGCGTCCAGCGCTCCCGAGCCCGGAATCGATAGCTGCACGATGCAGGCTGTGAAGCGTCGAACCGACTTGGGCGACGGGCAGCATAGCTCCCACCACCTGATCGACCGGCCTGATGGGCGCTTTTCAAGTCTGTGACTCCAGGCTAGAATGGTACAAATATATCAATCATACATAACTGATCGGCGAATGAGCCGCCAATCGGTTGGCAGCACGGTGCGGCATAAGCGCCGGCTGATGCGGGCAGGGGAAGCGTCGATGAAACACTATTGCGGCGACCGGACGATCGACGGCATCGACGTGACGGTCGACGGCCGTCCGCTCGAGGAGCGGACGGATCTGCTGAACCTGTCTCGAAACGGCTTCGAATGGGGCTATGAGGGCCCCGAAGCCGCGCAGCTGGCTCTCGCCATATTGGCCGACCATCACCACGACGACACGCGCGCCAAGGCCGAACATGCGGAGTTCATGGTCCGCGTTGTGGCGAACTTCGGAAACGAATGGGAGATGACGAGCGCGGATATCGACACGGCGCTCGATGCGATGCGGTCGGGGCGCTGAAGGCCACCGATCGATAAAGACGGGCTCCGACGGGCAGCCTGCTCACCGGACTCGGAAAACAAAAAAGACTAGGGAAGGAAACGATCATGGATTTCAAGAAGAGACTGCGCGACACGGGAATCGCCGTGACCCTGGCAGTCGCCACGACCCTGCCGCTCGCCGGCACCGCAACCCAGGCCTCCGCATCCGAACGAAGCTTCCGTATGGCCACGGCCTGGAGCGGCGGCCCGCTGATGGAAGTCGGCGCCCAGGCCTTCGCGGACAACGTCGCCAGGCTCTCCGGCGGCCGCCTGGAAATCGAGGTCTTCCCCGGCGGCACCCTAGGCCCGGCCCTCAAGGTATCCGAGACGGTTCAGCAAGGCGTCGCCGACCTGGGTCACACCTGGTCCGGCTACGACTGGGGCGCGGATCCAACCGCCGTACTCTTCGGTGGCTACGCCGGCAGCTTCGACAGCGAACGCATGCTGCACTGGCTGTATCGCGACGGCGGCGTCGAGTTGTGGGAGGACTGGCGCCGGGAAGAGTTTCAACTGATCGGCATGCCATTGTTCATCCGCACGGCCGAGGTTTTCCTGCATTCCCGAAAGCCGGTCCAAACCCTGGAAGACCTGGAGGGCCTGAAACTGCGCACCGCCGGTGCCTGGCTCGGGATCTCGCAGCAGATGGGCGCAGCCTCGATCACCATGCCGGGCGGCGAGGTCTACACGGCCCTGGAGCGCGGCACGATCGATGCCACCGAATGGGGCACCCTGTGGGAGAACATTTCTCCCGGCCTCCACCGCGTGACCAAGTACGTGATCATTCCCGGTGTCCACCAGCCGACCGCGCCGTTCGAACTGGTCATCAACCCGGGCGTCTGGGATGAGTTGTCGGACGAAGACCAGAGGATCATTCGCGAAGCCGCCTTCATCACAACGATCAATTCCTGGCTGACAATCGGGCAAGAGGACGCCAAGGCGCTCGACTTCTTCCGCAGCGAAGGCAATGAGATCATCGAGCTGTCGCCGGAGGTTCAATACCGCGCCCACGAATTGGGCCAGGCGTGGGCGACGGAACAGGCGGAGGATAATCCCTGGTTCGCACGCGTTCTCGAAGCTCAGAGCGCCTTCGCGGAGCTCTGGGGAGACGCCAACCGCTATCGCAACGTCCTGACGAGGGCCGACTAGTACGGCTCTAAAGGGGTCTCCCTGGGCGGGGAGCGGTCAGCCATTCGCCTCGAAGCGCGAAGCGCTAGAGCGCTCCCCACCAAGTCTCGCCTGTCAGCGTCGTGCCTCGTCTCGTCGGACCGTCTCATCCGGCCTCCTTCCGGTGCAGGGTTCACTCCTCCATGCGTTCTCTTGTCGATGCGCTCGAGCGCGTCACCTCCAGTGCCGGCTACCTGGCGGCGATCATCGTCGTGCCGCTCGCGCTCGCCACCGCGTACGACGTCTTCGCGCGCTACGTTCTGAACGAGCCCACGATCTGGGCCTTCGAACTGGGCTACTCGATGACCGGGGCTCACTTTCTGCTGGGTGCTGCGATTACCCTGAAACGCGGCGCCCATGTGCGCATCGACCTGATCTATGCGCGTCTGCCGAAACGGGCCCGGGCAGCGATAGATCTGACGTTCTATCTGCTGCTCTATCTGCCGTTTCTGCTCCTTCTCTGCGACGCTCTGAGCGACTACGCGCTCAAAGCCATCGAGAGCGGCGAACGAACCGGCCAGTCCGCCTGGAATCCGCCGATCTGGCCGCTGCGCACCATCATTGCTGCAGGCTTCATACTGCTGACGCTGCAGGTCCTGGCGGAAATCATCAAGTGCGCTGCGATCGTGACCGGGCGCCCCCTCGACATCCCGGCCCCAACCGCCTCCGGCACGCGGGAGATCTGAGGCATGGAAGCGCTGCTCATGTTCCCCGCACTCTTCCTGCTGATCTTTCTGGGTTTTCCAGTGGCCTTCGCGCTGATGTCGGTCGCCTTCGTGTTCGGGGTCATGACCTTCGAGATGGCCGCCTTCTTCCAATTCACCCAGAAAGTCGAAGGCGTAGCGACCAACTTCGTCCTGGCTGCGGTGCCGCTGTTCGTCTTCATGGGCGCTATGCTGGAGCGCTCGGGTATCGCGGAGTCGCTGTTCGAAGCCGTGCACCTCTGGACCCGGCGCCTGCCCGGCGGCCTGGCCGTGGGGACGGTCGTGATGTGCATCATCTTCGCGGCTTCGACGGGCGTGATCGGTGCCACCGAAACAGTCGTCGGGCTGCTCGCCATTCCGGCTATGATGCGCTATCGCTACAAGCACAGTCTGATCAGCGGCACGATCTGTGCCGGCGGCTCGCTGGGTACGATCATCCCGCCGTCCGTTGTAGTGGTCGTTCTGGGGCCGATCGCCAACGTCTCGATCGGCGACCTCATGGTTGGAATGATCTTCCCCGGTCTGATCCTTTCCAGCCTCTATATCGTCTACATCCTGATCCTCTGCACAGTCGACCGCGATGCGGGGCCGGTCGTACCGCCGTCGGACGACGACCCGGATTTGAAGACGAAGCTGGTGATCACGGTCAAAGCTCTTCTGCCGCCGATCTTCATGATCGTTGCGGTGCTCGGCTCGATCATGTTCGGCATTGCCGCGCCGACCGAGGCCGCAGCTCTGGGAGCGTTGGGTGCGATCCTGCTGACTGTGGTCTATCGGCGCTTTACGCTCGCCGCCTTTGGCGAGGCCTTGATCAAGACGCTGACCGTCACGGCGATGATCATGCTGATCCTGCTGGGCGGCAGTCTGTTCACCGGAGTATTCGCCGCAACCGGCGGCATGAGCGTCATGCGAGATCTCTTGGACGCCGTGAACCTGGGGCCCTGGGGTTTGCTGTTCCTGTTCCTGGGGATCGTCTTCCTGGCCGGCTTCTTCCTGGAGTGGATCTCGATCCTGCTGATCTTCGTGCCGCTGTTCATGCCCTTCGTGATCGGTGCCGGCTTCGATCCGCTGTGGTTCTGCATGCTGATCCTGGTGATGATCCAGACCAGCTATCTGACGCCGCCGATGGCACCGGCTATCTTCTATCTGCGGGGAATCTCGCCGCCGGAGATCACACTGCCGCAGATGTACCGCGGTGTCTTGCCGTTCATCGGCCTCCAAGTCGTCGCGCTGACCATTGTGATCCTGTTTCCCGAAACGGCGACCTGGCTTCCCGATCAGCTTCTGGGGTTCAACTGATGACGGCATCCAGAATCGCAGAGGCGGAAGGCACGGACTGCCTGCGTATCTTCTTGGCGGCCATGACCGAACTGGTGGGCCGGACAGAAGACGAGGACTGCCTGCTGCGGGAAGGAAAGCCGCTTCTGGCCGCTCTCGTTGCGCGGGACGACTGGCTACCGGCCACGGCTGCGACGCCCGACTCTCAGCACTATCAGCAACACCTGCTACACTGCGATCCACTGGAACGCTTCTCGGTGGTCAGCTTCGTCTGGGGGCCCGGTCAGGCCACTCCGATACACGACCACGGCGTCTGGGGCCTGGTCGGCATGCTTCGCGGCGCCGAGAGCTGCCATAACTACGTCTGGCGTGAAGGGAGTCTGGCACCGGTCGGAAGCCACTTGCTGAGAGCGGGGCAGGTGCTGTCTCTCTCGCCCCGGCACGGCGATCTGCATGCGGTCGCGAATGCACACTCCGACCGCACGTCGATTTCGGTCCATGTCTACGGCGCCAACATCGGCGCCGTCGCACGCAGCGTCTTCGATCCGGAGACGGGTGCGCGCAAGCCGTTCGTGTCGGGGTATGCCAATTCCGACATACCCAACATCTGGGATCGCTCGGAAGCGGTCCGCCGCGGATTGACGAATGCGACTGCCGTAACCCGCTCTCTGGGAGACTAGCGATGCTGACCGAAGCGATTCTCGCCCAAACCCCTCGCGTGCTGACGCAAGTGCAACGAGCCTTCTATTTCGAGAACGGCTATCTGCTGGTCGAAAACCTGATCGACGCCGAGACGCTGGCGCGCCTCAACAGTGTGACGGCAGAGTTCGTCGAACTCAGTCGCAGCAAGACCGAGAGCGATGAAGTCCACGACCTTGCACCGGGCCACACCGCCGAGCGACCGCTGGTGCGCCGACTCAAGACCCCGGACGCCCAGCACTCCCTCTACTGGGATTTCGCCCGCGGCGTGATCGCCGACGTCGCCGCCGATCTGGTCGGGCCCGACTTGGTCTTCCATCACTCCAAGCTGAACTTCAAGTGGGCCGACCCGGACGCTGCAGCCAATGCCGTACGCTGGCACCAGGACATCCAGTTCTACCCCCACACTAACTACAGCCCCCTGACCATCGGGACCTACCTGACGGACACGCGTGCCGAGGATGGCCCGCTTACCGTCCTGCCGGCCAGTCACAATGGCCCGCTGTATGACCAGTACGACAGCGCCGGGACCTGGACGGGTAGCCTGAGCGACGCCGATGCCGCGTGCCTCGACGTTTCCAAGGCGAGAGTTCTGGAGGGCCCGGCCGGCTCGATCACGATACACAACTGCCGAACCGTCCACGCCTCGGAGCCATCGCGCGCGCCGAAGGCGCGCCCCCTGCTGCTCAATGCCTACGCATCGGCCGACGCGCTGCCCTACACGGCAAACCCCTCACGCTCCAAGCACGACCGTGCAGTTCTACGCGGCCAGGCGGCGCGCTGGGCACACCACGACCCCCGACCTTGTCAGATCCCACCGGACTGGTCGCGCGGCTACAGCTCTATCTACGCCGCACAGGCAGGCGAGGAACGAACCTAGAGCGCGATCGTCTCAGGCGGAAGCGTTTCGCTTCCGCCTGAGACGTGAATCGCCCTCTAGAGCTATGATGAGAGTAGGATTCGACCTACGGCGATCCTGCTCTCGGCCCTACCGGCATCTGACCTGGTCAAGGGTCGTGAAGGCCGAGATGCGGTCGAGGTTGGTGCGCAGGCTGACGACGACCGGACCGTCGTGACCCAGGGCTCGCTCTACAACGGCTGGAACCTGATCCACCTGCGTGATGCTGAGACCGAGGGCGCCGAAAGCTTCAGCCAAGCGGGCAAAGTCTGGATTGTGCAGGTCGGTCGCGAAGTTCCGGTGCGGGTAGTCCCGTTCCTGGTGCATGCGGATGGTGCCGTAGCTCCCGTTGTCGGCCACGAAGACTCTGATCGGCAAACGCCGCTGGACGGCGACAGCGAGCTCGTTGCCGGTCATCAGGAACCCGCCGTCTCCCACGAAGGTGACGGCCTGTCGCTCTGGCAGACGCAGTGCCGTGGCGACGGCCGCCGGCATCGCCAGTCCCATTGCACCACCGACTGCCCCAATCAGCAGATGTCGGCCCGAAAAAGGAAAGTGGCGGTGCACCCAGCTCGAGAAGTTGCCGGCGTCGGTAATCACCACCGCATCCTCCGGCAGCCGCTGCGCCAACGACGCCACCAGCGGACCGAGATCCAACAGGTCGCTTCCATCCGGCTGCCAGTCCAGCGCGGCTTCGATCGGCGCATGCAGTTCGGCGACCCAGTCTCGGCGATCGACAGCTTTGCGATCGGCTTCGGCCCGCGCCACCTCGACCGTCAAGGCCTTCAGAAAGGCCACAGGATCGGCAGCCAAGGCGAACTCGGCGGAGAAGACGCGATTGAGCTGCCCCGGATCGCGGTGCACATGAATCAGAGTCTGCTCGGGCCGCGGTGCAGTCGGGAAGCAATACCCCTGGGTCGGAACCTCGCCCAGGCGGGTTCCGACGGCCAGAATCAGGTCGGCCTTCCGGTAGCGGTCAAGCTGAGCGGCAGGAATCTTGAACCCGAGATGCCCTGCGTAGCGCGGGTGACGCTTGGGAAAAACGTCCTCGCGCTTGAAGGTGCTTGCGACCGGCAGATCGAGCGCCTCGGCCGCAGCCAGAAGCGCAGCCCGACCCTCTGGTTCCAGGAGCTCACCCCCGGCGATCAACAGCGGACGCTCGGCACGGTCGAGCTGCTTAAAGATCTCGCCAACCCGCTCGCCACCACTGCCGACTGCGGCCGGCGGAACCCTGCGGATGGGCTCGGCAGTCGCCGGCTGATCCAACATGTCTTCCGGCAGCACGACCACCACCGGGCCCGGTGTCGGCTGCGATGCCACAACAAAGGCCCGGGCGACGATCTCCGGCAGCGTCACAGGATCGTGAACCGTCCAAACACCTTTGGCCATATCCGCAAAGGTCTTGGCATAGTCGACCTCCTGAAACGCGCCGCGGCCCAGTTCGCGGCGCGGCACATGGCCGATGAAAAGCACGAGCGGAACCGCATCCTGCTCGGCACTGTGCAGGGCAATCGTCGCATTGGCTGCGCCGGGCCCCCGGCTGACGAAACAGACCCCCGGCTGCCCGGTGATCTTGGCGTCGGCAAGCGCCATGAAACCCGCGCCACCCTCGTGGCGACAGGCGACGACATCGATCTCCGCGCGGTCATGGAGAGAGTCGAGTACGCTCAAGTAGCTTTCGCCCGGTACGCAGAAGAGGCGCTCGACCCCCTGCGCGGCCAAGCAGTCGACCAGCAAATCGGCAGCGCGACGGGTCATCCGGAGCACTCCAGACCGTCTGCAATCGCCTCGCAGACCTGTTCTTGGGTAAGGACGAAAATGTCGCTCTGCATGAGACGCCTCTTTTTTAGATTTTGTTCGGTGCCGCACCCGTCACACCAGCCCGAGGTTGACTTGCGCGCGTCAGGACACCACCCCGCCGAGATACGATCGAATCCATCGACGCAAGCGACCGACGGCAGCGCTGACGATTTGTTATTTTCCTATGCGAGATATGATTCCGCAACTAAAGTCGGACCCGCTTTCCCGGCCTGCATCCGATCTCGCATTGGCCGGACAGGAACGGACTACGACAGAAGATCGGAATACCCGACTGGCGCGAACAAGGAGGAACCCCGATGATCCAAAGGCGAAGAACATTCATGAAGGTTGCCGCATTTGGAGCGGCGTTGATTGCAGGCTTCGGCATCGGCGCGACCGAGCAGCAGCTTGCGGCCCAGGACCTGCCAAACCAGATCGCCTGGACCGCCTACGGCACCGGCTCCGGCGGCTACAACCAGGCGGTGGCGATCGGCGGCGCCCTGAAACGGGTTCACGGCGTCGATTTGCGCGTCCTGCCAGGCAAGAACGACATCGCGCGCCAAGTGCCGCTGCGCGCCGGACGAGTGCAGTTCTCTGCAACCGGTGTCGGCGCGAGCTTCATGGCGCAGGAAGGGATGTTCGAGTTCGGCGCGCGCGACTGGGGTCCCCAGCCTGTGCGGGTGCTCTTGGCATCGAACGGCAGGGGTAACCTCTCCATCGGCGTGGCTGCCGACGCCGGTATCGAGACGCTTGCCGACCTGCGGGGTAAGCGCGTTGCTTGGGTGGTCGGCTCACCGGCTCTCAATGAGAACGTGGGT
>JANQPZ010000345.1 GCA_028285215.1 Rhodovibrionaceae bacterium
TTCCGATGGGGCGCGCGCGCGACTACGCCGGGCTGATCACGGAACTTTGGCGCCTTCGCCAGCTCTTGGCGCTTTGTCAGGGAACCATTCGGGAGATCCGGGAAAGCGCTGCCGATCGTTCAAGCAGCGATCTCGTCACGGGCATAACAGTCGAGCTGGACCGGATCGACGACGCAAAGGACGTCGGTCATCTCCTGGACGCCGGCGCGGCTGCCGAAGCCTGGATCGGCACGGTCGTACAGCCTGCCATCCGAGCCCGAGATTCAGGGCGCGTCATCGGCGTTCCGATGGGCCTGAAGCCGATGGATGATCGGCTCGCCGGTCTTCGCCCGGGCAAGCTCATCATCCTCGGCGCCGCGACATCGCAGTTCAAGTCCAGCCTCGGCATCTGGACGGCCCGGCAAGCAACCCTGTCGGCCATTCGGGAGTTGATGGATCAAGGTGCATCTCTCGAGGAGGCTTGCCGCACGGCGCCTTGGACATTCGTCTGGAGCGGCGAAATGGACGCTCCAGAGCAGACCGGGAGAATGCTCGCCCAGGCGACGGCGGTTCCCTACGAGGACCAGTCCAATGGCGCCGTAGACCGTCAGCAGGCCGCCCTTGTGGCCGATGCGGCTGCCGCCTGGCGCGAACGCCCGCTGATCTTTGCCGACAAGCCCCATCTGCACATCAAGGAGCTGTCCAGGATCGTTCGACGCCTTTACCGGCAGCGCGGGCTGCGGCTCGTCGTGGTCGACTACATCCAGCAGATCAGAGGATCGGACAGCAGGTCGCGAGAGCGCGAGGTGGCGGAGGTTGCCGCGCTCCTCAAAGAGCTTGCGATGGAGTTGCACGTTCCGGTGCTCGCGATGGCCCAACTGTCTCGACAGTTTTTCCAGCGTGAAAACAAGCGGCCAATGCTCTCCGACCTGCGAGAGTGCGTCACAGGAGACACATTGGTGACCGACGCCGATACCGGCGCCAGAGTGAGGGTCGATGCCCTTCGGTCGGGGCAGCGAGTCATGGGGGTGACGAAGTCCTTCAAGGTCGCCGCTGCGCCAGTGAAGGACGTCTGGTCGACAGGCGTAAAGCCCATCTTCCGGCTCACGACCGCATCCGGCCGAACGATCCGTGCGACTTCGAATCATCCATTCCTGACCGGCCGAGGCTGGGTCGCTCTCGGTGACCTTAAAGCCGCAGATCTGTTGGCGGTGGCATTCCGGCTGCCCCAGCAGAACGAACGCATGCCGGAACACATCACCCCCGACCAGTGCCGCCTTCTCGGCTATCTGGCGGGCAATGGCACGTTCCTTCAGCATCGTGAAGTCGGCCTGATCATACCCGACCAGGAAGCATTCGACGACGCGTGCGCGATCATCCGGCGCCACTGGCCCGATGTGACGATCAGGATGAAAAACCAGCGCTACAACGATGCCACTGTCACCCGCACCTATCAGAACGGCTATGGCAAGCCCTACGGAAATCCACTGCGCGAATGGCTGCGCTCTTTAGGGGTGTTCGGCAGAAGAGACTGCCAGAAGATCGTTCCTGACTTGGTGTTTCGGGCCGGCGCGGTCGGCGCGGCGGAGTTTCTGTCGGGATACTTGGCCACAGATGGCTGCGTCACTCGAGAAACCGTCCGTCCAAACGTCAGGTTCGACACAACAAGTATGGATCTGGCGCAAGGTGTTGCGCATCTTCTAGCCCGCTTGGGCGTTGCCGCATCAATCAGCCCTGGCTACGTCGCAGCCAAAGCGACGCGGCCGATCTACCGGATCGGGATCTCAAGCACAGCCTCCAACCTGCGAGCGTTCTGCCAAGCGGTACGGCCGGTCGGTGTACGAGGGCGTAAGTTGCTCGCTGTGGCCAGATCGCTCGGCGCGGACAAGTCTGGTTATAGCGTTTTCCGTCTGCCTCCGGAGGTATCGGCACACGCCGCATCGGTCGGGCATTTTCGAGATCAGGGCAAGAGCATCAGTCGATTCGTGTGCGCCCAACTGGCAGCCGAGACCAAAGACCCTCTGCTCAAGGCGCATGTCGAGAGCGACGTGATATGGGACGGAATCCGCTCGATCGAACCTTGCGGCGAGGAGATGGTCTGGGATCTCTCTGTGCCCGGCCTCAACAGCTTCGTGGCCAACGGGATCGCGGTTCACAATTCCGGCGCGGTCGAGCAATACGCCGACGTTGTGCTCTTCAACCACAACGAACACCACTGGCTGAAACAGGACATGCCTGTCAGGCGGCCGAACGAGGCTCAAGAGAAGTTCAACAACCGTTGGGCTGAGTGGGCGGCCGATGTCGAGGCAGCGGAGGGCAGGCTCGACATCATCATCGCCAAGTACCGGGGTGGCCAAGCCGGGCAGACCGCCACGGTGGGCGTCCATGCGCCGACGGCCCGGTTCTTCCCGCTCAACGACAAACCGGTCGACTTACAGCCGGTTCCCGACAACCCAGACGGCTTTTTGTAGGGGAGCGCGACAATGCGTGACTACGGACGCGTCCAAAGCCGCTTCTGGCAGAGTCCGGACATCAAGCAGCTAGACGAAGGTGCGAAGCTGCTGGCCCTCTACCTGCTGACGTCCCCGCACGCCAATCTGGTCGGCTGCTATTACCTTCCGATCGACTACATCGTGGCGGACACGCGAAACCCTTCCGAAAAGGTTCGCGAAGGGTTGCGGAAGCTCGAAAAAGCCGGGTTTTGCCGCTTCGATCAACAGACCGAGTGGATATGGGTCTGCCGCTACGTCTTCTGGAACAGCTTCGAAAACCCAAACGTGCAGAAGGCTGCGATCAAGGTAGTCGGCCAAGTGCCGCGAAGCGTCTGTTTCTACAACGATTTCTTGTCGACCATGCGCTCCGACGGAGTTTTCAGCGACAAGCTGTTGGACGCGCTACCACAACCATCGGAAAACCCTTCCGAAACCCTTTCGGAACCCTTCGGAAACAATACTCCTACTCCTGAACCTACTCCTACTCCAGAACCAATACCCCCCTCTTTCCCCCCAGGGGGGAAGGACGGCGAAAGCGATCTGTTCTGCAAATCGGGACAGGACGAACCACCGGAGCCTGCCAGCCAACCACCACCATCGGCGATCAAGCCAACGCCAGCGGAGTTCGACAGCTTCTACGCCTCCTACCCCCGGCGTGTCGGTCGTGGTCAAGCCGAGAAGGCTTACCGAAAAGCCAGACGGATCGCTTCGGCAGAGACGCTGCTGGCCGGAGCGCATGCCTACGCAGCGCTGTGCCGAGCAAAAGAGACCGAACCGCACTACATCGCCCACCCGGCCACATGGCTGAACGGCCAGCGTTGGAGAGACGAGGAGCTATCCGACCCGTCTGTCGACCAAGACCCATTCGACCAACGGGCCTTCGATCGGGCCGTCAGGGAGTGGGAGAACGGCGGGAGCAAGGGGCCGGCGCCGGAGCCGCGAGACTATCGAAGATCGGAGACACGACCTGCAGAGGACCAATCCCATGACGCCATGCACTGATTTGACCGGCAAGGCACCGCTGACCGCAGGCGAGCGGGAGGCGCGGCGCGGGGCGCTGATCGGCCGTACAGGCCCAGCGCCGACGTCTGTTGGCGGCGGCAAGGTCGACGACTTGCCGTTGCGAGGGCTCGCCGTGCGGGCCGCTTGGGGCGAGGGGCTGACATCGCCCAGCGGTGCGGCCGTCGCGGTCATGCTGCCGCTTTCCGAGACCGGCGATAAGCCGCGGGCCATCGCGGCCGGAGATGTCTTCGTCTTCGCCTGGCAGTGCGAGTGCGGCGACCAGAGGCTCGAGCAGTTCATGCTCAAGGCTCCCGACGGCTGGCCCCGATTGCTGACAGCCGAGCAGACCCACGAGCTCGGCGGCCGGCCGCGCGCGACCAACCTGGAGACCCTATATGGCCGCGGGCAACGCCAGCGCGAGATCCGCAAGGCGGCCGCCAAGGGACCGCTGGAGACCCAGCAGACCCACTCGCCCGTGGCACCGGTGATGGTCGAGGTCAGCCGCACCACGGTTCCCGATGGAAAGGGCGGGCTGAAGGACGTGCGGCGCACCCTGCAGCAGGGCTGGAGACGCGATCTCGATCGCCGGCTGGTCGAGAGCCTGACGGAACCGCAGCGCTTCGCCCTGGAGGAGCTGGGCGACCTGTTGGCCGTTGTCTGCCGCGGGCAGTCTTCGACCTTGGCCGATCTTGACCGAGTGGACGGGGGTGGTTCGGCCGGGCCGGAGGGGAAGCTCGACGCCATCCAGCGGGTCGCGGAGTGGGAGCGGGCCTGTCGGGCCGAGCGGGTCAACCCGGAAGTGGCCCGCCTCGTCGTGCAGCAGGGGATGTCGTTTTCCGGTGTCAATCGGCAGTACGGCAAGCGCAAGCAAAGCTGGGCGCGCGATCAGTTCAGGGCATGCCTTGATGTAAGGGCACGCCAAAGGGGGTGGCTGGGCCGGCCTACGGGTTGAGCCAGGGCTTTGCCCACTTGGGGCACTGGGGATGCTGCCAGATCCCCAGTAGGACCGTCACAGGGCCCGGAACGTCGCGCTCTCCCCCCTTCCAGCGCCGCACCGTGCGGC
The DNA here is from genome assembly GCA_028285215.1 of Rhodovibrionaceae bacterium. GTDB lineage: Bacteria > Pseudomonadota > Alphaproteobacteria > Kiloniellales > DSM-21159 > Algihabitans. Next base: position 4,537 of record JANQPZ010000345.1, read on the forward strand.
CGTCCGATGCGGCAACTGCCTTGGCAAAGGTATTGTCGGAGATCTTCACGCCGTCCCTCTCCTCCAGCTCTGCTATCGCGGCTTTCAGTTCGTCGGCGGTCATCTGCGACTCCGTGAGAGATAGAGAGGGCGGACCATCGGCCCGCCCCCCGGTTTCGTCAAGCCGTTTGGGCTGGGTGAAGCGCATGCAGCACCTTGTCGGCAGCCGCGAGCCCAGCGTTGTTCAGGTGCCGCTGCCAAGCGCCCCAACGCGGGGACCAGCGGAAACCCTCAGACTTCAATAGTCTGCGCGTTTCCTCATCCGGCTTGGCGGGAAAGACGAGCTGAACGCGGTCCGCTTCGACGTTCTGGCGAACCTCAACCCACCCGAGTTCCGTGGGATAACTGGCCTCTTGGTCGCCGCGCTCCCGCTTGCTCTCGATGGAGCGGAGACGCATTTCCAAACGCCGGATCTCCGCGCTGTTGTTCTGCAGCGAGAATGACTCAAACCCGCGCTGACCGAGATAGTTCGGCGTCAGGATCTTGAACGCCACGGCGTGGCTGCAGCCCGTGCCGTCGACCAACGCCTGTGCGATGGCATCAACGTCATCCGACTTGCGCTTGCGGATGATCGCGTTGCAGGCCTTCATAAACTCTTGGTTCTCTCGCTTTCGCGCGATCTTCTTCCGTAGCAGCTCGGGAGCGTCGGGGTTGCTGGCACGGATCGCGCCACCGGGCGCGCCGTGAGGCCACGCTCGACGCTCAACGGCCTTCTTGGCCTTGCCGACGTGTTCGCGTGCCTCTGCGGCACGACGATCAGCGGTATCCAGTCGCTTGCGGTTTCTCTCTGTCGGGAAGCGAGCAGGCCCGACGATGAACCAGGACGCACAGTTGCCCTCGGCGTGCCAGTAGGCAGAGACAAGCTGGATATGCTTCGACGCGAAGCGCTCGCCCTCAACTTCGACATCGATATTGCCGCCTTTGGCGACGACGGCCTGCAGGTAGTCGCTGAAGTCGCTCAGGGTCGTGGCAACCGATCCCAGCTCCAACCGCGCGCGTCGGTCTGGGTGGTGGGACAGCGCATCCCAGTTTCGCTCGATCTCCTTGACCGCGATGGTCTTTTCGAAGGAAGCGGCGCGAACTGTGAGGATGTCGTTTTCGAACGTAGCTTGCATGGTCTCTCCTCCATGTAGGCGGGCATCATTGCCCAAGGTCGAGCCTAAGCGCTCGCTCGGACGGCGCACGCGGCGCCGCCCTGGTAAGCGCTCAAGCGAAGCGGAGAGCTGCGAAGAGGATGCCGTTAGCGGCAACCACGATCCCGACGAACCGCCATGTGAGGTCTTGGCGCAGTTCGAGAAGGTCGGTCTTCGTGGCGATCTGCGGAAGAACGTGATCCCTCATCGCATCAGCGTGCGCCTCCGCTTGGGCGCGGTCAATCCCTGCGGCCTGCAGGGTGCGAACATAGGCGAGTGTGTCGAGTTGCATCTCAGGCCTCCCGCGTCTCGGCGTTGGCGCAGTCGCGTTCCGTCGCACCGGAAAAGCAGACTCTCACATCGCCGAACTGCCAGCCTGTCGCCTTGCTGTAAGAGGCGAGCGGATCACCTTGCACATGCGGCAAGATCATGTCGGCGCTCGACTGTGCGGCGCTCAGAAGAGCGCGCTTGGTGCGGCGCTCGGTGAAGCACAAGCGCTCACGCGCGCCATCTGGCAGCACCGCCACGACTTCGTACGCCGTGCGGCGAAACTGCATCTGTTCAAGGGAGCGGGGTTCTTTACGCATCGCTGTCTCCTTTTCTAAGGCGGGCACCAACTGCCCTTGCGATGACCTAGATATAGGACCATTGGCCCTAATGCACAAGCGCTTTCTGACACATCGCTGGAAAAAAGCTGCCGCTCGTCGCTGATCCAGATGATGTGCCGAGTTCGTCGTTTTCATACCACCCGTTGACGAAAGGGCGGACTTGTGTCTATAAGCGCGCATTGTGGAACACGCGGGTTCGGAGCCCGCCGCCAGCCCGCCCGGATCGACCGAGGCGGGTTTCTCTTTGCGCATTCGGCTGGGGAGACACTGATGTACTTCGAGTGGCCGCGCCCAATACCGGTAGAGTTCCCGCGCTTCATGTACGGCGAAGAGGTGGCCGACTTGGTGGCCGAGCACGATCGACAACCGGCGAAGCTGTATCAGGAAATCCTCGATGAGCTTGGCCTTACGGCGTCTATCGACGAGCGTTAGCCACACTCGCGATGCCCCGCCTCACGATGGCCAAGCCACGGGTGGCCGTGGTCGATCTCCGAACAGCGAAGCCAGAACCCAAGCGCGTCGACCCGTTCTATCAATCGCGGGAATGGCTCAAGGTCCGCGCCCTGGTGTTGAAGCGAGACAACTACACCTGCCAGACCTGCGGAATCGCCGTGCGCCGGCATCCGGAAGAGACGGACAAGCCACGGGCTTTGGTCGACCACATCGTTGAGCGCCGAGACGGCGGCGCCGATCTCGACCCCGCCAACCTGGCCACGATCTGCGACCCCTGCCACACCCGCAAGACCAACCAGAAGCGCGCCGAACGGCAGGACCGGCACCCGAGCTGATTCGAGATACACAGCGCCGCGCGCCTACGGCACCCGTAGAGGCGAGACACCGGCGCACCGCTACGGACCGGAGCCGCAAGGGTAAGGGGGGTCCGGAACTTCGGGGCCAAGAGGCCCAAGACCGCCCGGGATGTCATTCGCACAATTTTTTTCTGCCGCTTCGGATTTTCGGCTGGGTAGGGAGATATGACCGAGAAACGCAAGCCGGCGAAGTCGTCGCGTCCTCGCGGCCGTCCGCCCTACAAGCCGACCATCGAGGCGCGGCAGACGGTCGAGGAGATGAAGTTCTGCGGAGAATCGGACAACACGATTGCTCGCGCGCTGGGAATCGACCCCGACACGTTGCGCAAGCACTTCCCCGACGAGCTGGCCGACGGCCACGCTCAGCGGCGTAAGGAAGTCATCGGGCTTCTGTTCTCCTCGGCTCGCTCCGGCAACGTCTCGGCTCAGAAGAAGCTGGAGGAGATGGGCCGGGCGGCCGGTGCTGCCGAGGCGGTGAGCCGGCGCGAAACCAAGGCGCCTAAGCCGGGCAAGAAGGAAGAACAGCAGCGGGCAGCGGAGCGGGTGGGCGGCAGACTGGCCGCGCCGGCGCCGCCGAAGTTGATCGTCGACAATCAATGAACTGGACGACGGCGCTTCCCGATTGGGAGGCCAGGATTGTCCAGGGCCGCTCGCTGATCCCCTGCGATCCACTCTTCCCCGATGAGGCGGAGGCGGCGCTCGGGGTATTCAAGTCTCTTCGGATGGTCGACGTTCCTGGCCAGCCGACCTTCGGCCAAGCCTGCGAAGAGTGGGTGTTTGAGTTCGTGCGGGCGATCTTCGGCGCCTACGACGCGGAGAGCGGACGGCGGCTGATCCGCGAGTTCTTCTTGCTGATCTCGAAGAAGAACGGCAAGTCCTCGATCGCTGCGGGCATCATGGTAACGGCGCTGGTTCGCAACTGGCGCCATTCGGCAGAACTGTTGATTCTGGCGCCGACCATCGAGGTGGCGAACAACTCGTTCGTGCCGGCGCGCGACATGGTCCGGGCCGATGAGGAGCTGGACGCTCTTCTTCATGTCCAAGAGAACTTCCGGCAGATCACCCACCGGGTCACCCGCGCGGTGCTCAAGGTCGTGGCGGCCGACAGCGACACCGTAGGAGGTAAGAAGGCCTCCTTCGTCCTGGTCGATGAACTCTGGGTATTTGGCAAGCGGCCCAACGCTGGCGCAATGCTGCAGGAAGCGACCGGCGGGCTCGTCTCACGCCCTGAGGGCTTCGTCATCTACCTGACGACGCATGCCGACGCGCCACCGGCCGGGGTGTTTAGGCAAAAGCTCCAGTACTTCCGCGACGTTCGCGACGGTGTGGTCGATGACCGCAGGAGCCTCGGTGTTCTGTACGAGTTTCCGCGCCACATGATCGAAGCCAAGGCGTATCTCGACCCGGCCAACTGGTACATCACCAACCCGAATCTCGATCGCTCAGTCGACCGGGACTTCATCGCCGACAAGCTGGCTGAGGCCGAACGAGGCGATGGCGAATCGCTGCAAACCTTCCTGGCCAAGCATCTCAACGTCGAGATCGGCTTGGCGTTGCGCTCCGACCGCTGGTCGGGGGTGGACTATTGGGGCCAGCAGTCCGAGGCCGATCTGACGCTGGAGTCGCTGATCGAGCGCTCCGAAGTCATCACGATGGGCTGTGACGGCGGCGGCCTGGACGACCTGTTGGGCCTCGCGGTCTTGGGCCGCTGTGCAGTGACGCGGGCATGGTTGTTGTGGATGCGCGCCTGGGCCCATCCGATAGCGCTGGAGCGGCGGAAGTCGGAGATCGAGCGTTACCGGCAGTTCGAGCGCGACGGCGACCTCATCGTGGTCGAACGGGTCGGCCAGGATGTCGAGCAGGTGGCCGATATCTTCGAGCAGGTAGACGCTTCGGGAAAGCTGGATCGGATTGGTGTCGATCCCGTGGGAATCGGTTCGATCGTCGACGAGCTGCAAGCGCGAGATGTCGAGTTCGAGCGGATCGTCGGTATCCCTCAAGGATGGAAGCTGAACGGCGCGATCAAGACGACCGAGCGGATGTTGGCGGGTGGAGAGCTCCGGCACGGCGGCCAGGCCATGACGGCTTGGTGCGTCTCGAACGCCAAAGTCGAGCCTCGAGGAAACGCCGTGACGATCACTAAGCAGACATCCGGGACGGCGAAGATCGACCCCTTGATCGCCACGTTCAACGCAGTGGCGCTGATGGGGATGAACCCGCAGCCGCGAAATCCGAACTCTGTCTACGAGGAGCGCGGACTCGTCTTAGTCTGAGGAGGGTGTGGCCGTGGGTCTGATGGGGCGACTGGCCGCGGCACTCCGGGGCGATCAAGGCAAAGGCAATCTGGGCGATACGGCCAACCCGAGTAGCGGGCTGGTTTCACTGTTCGGCGGACCGCAGACCGCGGCCGGTGTCCAGGTGTCGGATGCCTCCGCCATGCGGGTTGCTGCGGTCTATGCCTGCGTCCGAGTGATTGCTGAGGATCTGGCGAAGCTGCGGCCGAAACTCTGGCGGAAGTTGACGAACGGCGGTCGGGAAGAAGCGACCGACCATCCGCTGCATGCCATTCTGAGGCGGCCCAACCGTCACATGAACATCGTGCAGCTCCTACTGGCCCTGGGGTCGGCCTGGGGGTTCCGAGGCAATGCCATTGCGGTGATCCTCCGGGATGATCGCGGTCGGCCGACAGGTCTTTGGCCGGTGCATCCGGGCTCGGTGACGCTCTACGAGGCCGAAGACGGCACGCTGTTCTATGCGATCAGCCGACGGACCACGCTAGAGAACGCTATCCTTCGCGACGTGCCGATCATGGTGCCGGATCGCGACATCATGCACGTCCGGGGACTGACGTTTGACGGCATCGTCGGCCTGTCGCCGCTCGCCCAGTTGCGCGAAGCCATCGGCATTTCTCTGGCGTCGGAGCAACTCAGCGGCGCCCAGATGGGTAACGGTGCCAATCCAGGCGGGGTGCTGAAGCATCCAGGGCGGCTGGGCGAGGAAGCGGCCAAGCGGCTGAGGCAGAGTTGGAACGACCGGTATGTCGGCGCCGGCAATGCGGGCAAGACGGCCATCCTGGAGGAAGGGATGGAGTATGCGCCCATCGGCATGACGTCGGTCGACCTGCAGTTCGTCGAGCAGCGCAAGCTGACCATCGAGGAGATCGCCAGCGGATTCCGGGTGCCGCTGCACATGATCGGGCGCATGGAGAAGTCGGCAGGCAACAACAGCCAGGAAGCCGGGCGCCGAGCCTACTACGACCAGACCCTCATGCCGATGATCGAAGGCTTCGAGGCGGAGTTCGATACGGCGTTCGATCTCCCTGACGACCTCTACGTCGAGTTCGACGTCAAGCGTCTCCTCCGGGCTGACTTCAAGACCCGACAGGAGGGTCATCGGACGATGTATCAGTCGGGCGCCCTGATGCCGAACGAGTGGCGCAAGGAAGAGGGCTACAACCCGACGCCGGCCGGCGATGTCTTCGCCCGCGCGCTCAACACGGCCTACGTCGATCAAGACGGCGCCGTCGTCTACGTGACGCCCGCCGGTGGCAACGACCCCGCGGCCGAACCGGACACCGATCAGCCTGGCGAGGATGACGAAGAAGGGAGCGACGACGATGCCTGAGGCGCCGAGCTGGCTGACAGAAGAGGACTTCAAGCGCCGCGCGAAGGCCGACGATCTGCCCGAGCGGGCCGGAACGTGCAAGGCCTTCGGCGTTCAGAAGGCTGTCGATGAGGAGGCGCGTACCATCCGGTTCGTGATGTCGACGGCCGATATCGACCGCCACCATGACACGATTGCCCAGGATGGCTGGGAGCTGCCCGAAGACGCTCCGGCGCTCTGGTATCACGATCACAAGACACCGGCGATCGGTCGCTGGATCAACATGACCACCGACGGTCAGCTCGAGGGCGATCTGAGCTTCACCCGTGCCGGCATCGACCCGTTGTCCGATATGCTGTGGAACCTCTCGGTCGCCGGCATCATCAAAACCTGCTCGGTTGGCTTCATTCCGCTGGAGTGGTCCTGGGTTGAAGACGATGGCCGCCCGTTCGGCATCGACTTCAAGCGGCAGGAACTCCTCGAGTGCTCGCTGGTCAACGTGCCGGCCAACGCCAACGCCGTTCAGATGGCCAAGTCGCAGGGCATTGATGTCCGGCCGCTGGTCGATTGGGCCGAGCGGTTGCTTGACGGGCACTACGAGACGGACGGTGGCGTCTGGATCAACAAGGCCGACCTCAAGGCCTTGCGGAGCGTCGCGAACGATACGGGCAAGACGTTCAGCTTCACGCCGGAGAACCCCGACCAGCCGGGACAGTTGACGGCAGAGCAGCAGATCGAACTGGCGAAGGCCAACACAGAGGCGGGGCGGCAGAAAGCCGAGACCGCAGCCGAGGATAACGCGCAGGCCGCTGAGGTCCGCAAGCGCCAAGTCGAGGCGCGACTGAAGATCGCCGGCCTGGCCTAGTCCGGCAAACCATCCCTCCCGTTTGGCGGGGGGCTCGGGGCCGTCCATCCGGGCGGCCTTTTTCATGCCGTGAAACAGGAGAACCGACATGGCACGAATTGATGAACTCCGCCAGGCCAAGGGCGACGCGGAGGACAAGCTCAAGGCTCTGGCCGAAGACATGCAGGCCAAGGCCGAAGACGGCGGCGATCAGTACGACGCTGCGGTGAAGGCGTTCGATGAGGCCAAGGCCGAAGTCGACGACATCGAGGCCAAGATCAAGCGGCTCGAAGATGCCGAAGCCAAGATGGCAGCGTCGGCCACTCCGCGGGACGTACCGGAAGGCAGCACGGCGAGCGTACAGCCGCGGGCGCGCGCCAGCGTGTCCGAAGAGATGCGCAAGCTGGTGCCGGTGCGTCGCATGATGGCCGACATGATCGAGACCCACACCAAGGGGGTCTTGAAGGCCGACACTTGGCTCGAGCTGGCCTACGGCGAAGAGGTCGCCGGCATGATCAAGGCGACCCACCAGCTCACCGACTACGCCACCGGCGGCGCTCTGAGCCTCCCGGACTTCGCCGAGACGATCATCGAAGGCCTGGAAAACATGACGGTCGTGCGCCGCATGGAGCCGCAGGTACTCAACGTCCCCGGAGCGCTGATTCTGCCGCGTGAAGACAGCGCGCCGGACGGTTCGTGGCTGACCGAGAACGAGGCACCGGAGCCCGGAACGTTCGAGTTCGGCGACATCCGGCTCGACCCCAAGCGCTTGCCGATCGAGGTCGTCATCTCGCGCCGTCTGCTCGACCAGGCGGCCCGCGGCGGTGCGGCGGTCCGGAACCT
>JANQPZ010000003.1 GCA_028285215.1 Rhodovibrionaceae bacterium
GGCAGCCATGCCGTGCTCGCGCACGCCGTAGTGGATGTAGCTGCCGACGAAGTCGTCGCGGGTGACCACCTGCATGCCGGCGGCCTTCGTCCCGTTCGAGCCGGTCAGGTCGGCCGAGCCGCCGACCAGCTCGGGCAGGGCCCCGGCCAATGCGTTCAGAACCTTCTGCGAGGCGACGCGGGTGGCGACCGAGGGAGCTTCGGCGACGATCTCCTGCTTGAACGCAGCGATAATCTGCTCGAGGTCTTCCGGCAGCTCGCCCGAAAGGCGGCGTTTCAGTTCGGATTGATCGGCGGCCGGAGCGGCGGCGAGGCGGGCATCCCAGGCTGCGGACAGACCGGCCCCCTTTGCGCCGACGGCGCGCCAGGCCGCCAGAATGGCGTCTGGTACGACGAAGGGCGCGGCCTCCCAGCCCAGCTCGCTGCGCGCGGCTGCAATCTCCGCGTCGCCGAGGGGCGCGCCGTGGGTCGCGGCCGTGCCCTGCTTGTTCGGGGCGCCGAAGCCGATCACGGTCTTGCAGGCGATCAGCGAGGGCTTGTCGCTCGTCTGCGCCGCGGCGATCGCGGCCGCCACCGCGGCCGGGTCGTGACCGTCGACCTGCTGCGTCTCCCATCCGCAGGCTCGAAAGCGCGCGATCTGATCGTCGGAACAGGACAGATCGGTCCCGCCGTCGATGGAGATCGCGTTGTCGTCGAACAACACGATCAGCTTGTCGAGCCTGAGATGTCCGGCGAGGCTGATCGCCTCGTGGCTGATGCCCTCCATCAGGCAGCCGTCGCCGACCAGGCAGTAGGTGTAGTGGTCGACGAGCTCTTTGCCGAAGCGTGCCGCCAGCATGCGCTCGGCCAGCGCCATGCCGACGGCATTGCCCAAACCCTGACCGAGCGGACCGGTCGTGGTTTCCACGCCCGCCGCATGGCCGTACTCCGGGTGGCCCGCGGTGCGGCTTCCGAGCTGGCGGAAGTTCGCCAGTTCCTCGATCGGCATGTCCTCGTAGCCGGTGAGATGCAGCAGGCTGTAGAGCAGCATCGAACCATGGCCGGCCGAGAGCACGAAGCGATCCCGGTCGGCCCAGTCCGGGCGCTGGGGATCGAATCGCAGGAACTGGCTGAAGAGGACGGTCGCAACGTCGGCCATGCCCATCGGCATGCCGGGATGTCCGCTGTTGGCTTTCTGAACGGCGTCCATAGACAGGGCCCGGATGGCGTTGGCCATAGCGGTCAGGTCGGTGCCGTGGGCAGTTGGGTCGAAATCGTGGCGCGTCTCGGCCACTGTGTCCTCCTGGTTGCTTCGCGCAACTGCGCCGTGGGACGCGCTGCAGCGGGCGTGGTGTATCAAGACTTCGGTCCGCGGCCAGGTCGTTGCCGGGCGATCCTCCGCCGGTCGCAGGCGCTTGGAAACGCCGGGCAGAGTTGGGGGTAGGGGGCGCCGTCGGGCCGCAGTGCTTCCCGGCAACAGGGGTGCAGTTGGGCTGCGACCGGCCTCCTCCGGAATGCGGCGCACAATGCCCAGGGCGTTTGTGCCGGTCAACCGCGCAACGCCGCGAAAGAGTTGTATCTTTGCGAACGTCTGTCGAACTGTATGCAGGAACGTTGACCCTGGACCGTCGCTCTGCGTAGCTTGGCCGCTGCCATGACGGATCTCGACGAAGCCAACCGCCGCCTGGAAGCGGCCCTGACCCGCCTCGACCGGGCGGTTGCCACGCGACTGGAGGGCGATGTCCGGCCGGATGCGGCGCAGAGCGAGGTGGCAGCAGCCCTGGCCGAAGCGCAGCAGGAGTCCAAACGTCTGCGGCAATTGTCGGGCGATGTGTCGCGGCGCCTGGATGCGGCCATCGCGCGTCTCGACCAGGTGTTGGAAGGCTAGAGAGGCATGGCGCAGCTTGCCGTTACGATCAATGGGCGGAGCTATCAGATCGGCTGCGAAGACGGTCAGGAGCAGCATCTGCTTGGCCTGGCGAACTACGTCGACGCTCGGGTGCGTGAACTCTCGGCCTCTGTTGGCCAGGTCGGCGAGGCGCGGCTGCTGGTCATGGTCAGCCTTTTGATCGCGGACGAACTGGCAGAGGCGAGCGGCCGCGTTCAGGATTTGCAGACTGCGGCGAGCGGCGGCAGTGCGATCGAAGCGGAGGCTGCGACCGCGGAGCGACTGGAGCGTGCGGCGCGACACCTGGATTCGCTGGCTGCCCGCTTGGAAGCCGGCTGATCTCCACCTATTCTTTGGGTCCGCGGACTCCGCGGAGGGGGCTACGCTGCGAAGTGCGTCAGGTCATTAGATCCCTGGGGCCAATGTCAGTCTCTCGGGAGCTGTCCCTGTCGGGGTCCTGGCCTCGGCACTACGGCGCCCACCTGCTTGAAGCAGGCCACAGAGGATGATTAGCGACCAACGGCTTTCGCGGCACCCCCACCTGCCCCCAAGCCGGCATGACTGAGGCGACAAAGGTCGACAAGGCGGCCCTGCGGAGCGAAATGGCGATGGTACGGCGGCGGGCCGCCGCCGCTGCGCCGGCCGCCGCCGAGGCCGTCCGCGAGCGGGCCCTGGCGGGACTGACCATCCCGGAAGGAGCGGTCGTGTCCGCCTACTGGCCCCTGCGCGAGGAAATGGACCCGCGGCCCTTGATGCTTGCCCTGGTCGCCAGAGGCGCACGGCTGTGCCTGCCGGCCGTCGTCGGCGCGGAGCGGCCTCTGTCGTTTCGCGCGTGGGCGCCCGGAGACCCCCTGGTCGAGGCCCGCTTCGGCACCCACGTTCCGATCCAGTCGGCGGAAGTGCTGGTACCGGAGGTGCTGCTGGTGCCGCTGTTGGCCTTCGACCGACAGGGCTACCGTCTCGGGTACGGCGGCGGCTTCTACGATCGCACGCTCGCGGCTTTGCGCGGCGACCGGCGGGTGTCGGCCGTCGGAGTGGCCTATGCCGGGCAGGAGGTGGCCGCCGTGCCGATCGAGGCGACCGACCAGCGGCTGGATGCGCTGGTGACCGAGAGATACCTGCTGGCATTCACGTGAGTGCGCGGCCTGAAGGAGAAGAAGCGATATGCGCGTTGCGTTCCTGGGTGACATCGTAGGGCGTGCCGGCCGCAAGGCGGTGACGGAGCAGCTCCCCGGGCTCCGCCGGCAACTCGATCTCGACTTCGTGGTGGTCAACGGCGAGAACGCAGCGGGCGGCTTCGGGATCACGGAGAGCATCTGCCGGGATCTCTTCGCGGCCGGCGTGGATGCGGTCAGCGGCGGCAACCACTCCTGGGATCAACGCGAGGCGCTGTCCTTCATCGAACGCGAACCCAGGTTGTTGCGGCCGGTGAACTACCCTGCCGGCACGCCTGGACGCGGAGCCGCAGTCTTCGAGGCCCGGCGGGGACGCAAGATCCTGCTGATCAACGTCATGGGCCGGCTGTTCATGGACCCGTTGGACGACCCCTTCGCGGCGGTCGAGCGGGAGCTCTCGCGTCACACGCTGGGGGCGACTGCGGACTTCATCCTGGTCGACGTCCATGCGGAGGCCAGCAGCGAGAAGATGGCCATGTCCCATGTGCTGGACGGTCGGGTTTCCCTGGTGGTGGGAACACACACCCACGTCCCGACAGCCGATGCCATGATCCTGGAGGGAGGCACGGCCTATCAAACCGACGCCGGCATGTGCGGCGACTACGATTCGGTTATCGGTGTGCAGAAGGCCGGTTCGATCCTTCGCTTTACGAAGAAGCTGCCAACCGAACGCATGCAGCCGGCCGACGGTCCCGCCACGCTCTGCGGCGTCTTTGTGGAAACCGACGATCGGACGGGTTTGGCGCGTCGGATCGAACCGCTCCGCGTCGGCGGTAAGCTGAAACAGGCCTTGCCGGAGACTGCACTGGCAGCCGAGTAGGGCTCGTGCGTGCGGAAGACTGAATCGGGATGCCGTGTGGGAATGGCCTCTGCGCCGGACCTGGGCTGCCGGGTCGGGGCCGCCGGGTCAGGGCTTTTGAGGCTAGATCTTTCCGGCAACGCTGAGGTAGCGGGAGATTTCTTCGCTCAGCAGGTCGTTCCGACTGGCTTGCTCGGCGGCTGCGGCGCTGGCATTGCGGGCGGCTGCAGCCGTGTCGGGTTGCGTTGCGGCACCGATGACGGCATCCAGCGCGGCCAAGTCCGACTGCTGCGCGAAGTCTTGCACCAGCTGCGCGGCGCGATCGACATTGCCGCTGGCAAGGTCTTCGGCCAGGTCGGCCGGCAGGATCTGAGTCGGTAACGCCATCTCTCGCCTCACAGAACTTACAGCGTGCCTGGTGGATGCTTTCGGCAACACGCTGAGAGCAGAGTGCGCTCAGTTGGCTTAACGGGCGCTTAACGCAACAGGATGCGAAGGCCCGGGCCTAGGCCTTCTATCGGGCCTCGCAGCCTGCTAGAAGCGCAATCGGTACCACGAAAGGTCGTCCAGGCGACGCGATCACCAGGCTGTTATCCCGGCATGCTTTGTCGTCTGCTTCCGAGTCGCAATATATGGTATACCCGCAAGAATCATCCATCAGGATGTAGGACCTAAGAGAGTCATGGCAGGTCATTCACAGTTTAAAAACATCATGTTCCGGAAAGGCGCGCAGGACAAGAAGCGCGCCAAGGAGTTCGCGCGGCTCAGCCGCGAAATCACCATTGCCGCCAAGTCCGGTTTGCCGGAGCCCGACAAGAACCCCCGTCTGCGTGCGGCCATCCAGGCGGCACGCGGTGCCAACATGCCGAAGGACAATATCGAGCGGGCGATCGCCAAGGCGACCGGCGGCGACGACGGGAGCGATCTTACGGAAGTACGCTACGAAGGGTACGGTCCCGGTGGCGTGGCGGTGATCGTCGAGGCCTTGACCGACAACCGCAACCGCACGGCCTCCGAAGTGCGTGCGGCCTTTTCGAAGCATGGCGGGAACCTTGGCGAAACCAATTCGGTCTCCTTCATGTTCAACCAGGTCGGCCAGCTGATCTTCCCGTTTGATGTCGGAAGCGCCGACGACGTCTTCGAGGCGGCCGTGGAGGCCGGTGCCGAGGACGTGGTCAGCAGCGAGGAGACTCACGAGATTCTGTGTCAGGTCGAAGCCTTCGCCGAGGTTCGTGAGTCCTTGAGCGAGCGCTTCGGGCATCCGCGGGAGGCGGGACTGACATGGAAGCCGGCGAGCACGACGCCGATTCAGGACGAGGAGCAGGCCGGCAAGCTGGTGCGCCTGCTCGGCGTGCTGGACGACAACGACGACGTGCAGCAGGTGGCGGCTAATTTCGAGATTGCCGACGAGGTTCTGGAGCGTCTGACCGCTTGAGCTTCTCAGAGGCCCGGACGGACGGCAAGCGGAGGGGATCAGTATGCGCGTGATCGGGCTCGATCCCGGCTTGCGCCAAACCGGTTGGGGCGTGATCGAGGCGGACGGCAGCCGCCTCGGACATGTTGCCAACGGTGTGGTGCGCTCCGACGCGACGCTCGATCTTGCCGGGCGTCTGGTTCAGTTGAAGCGGGGTATCGAGGCCGTCTTTGCGGAGTTCCTGCCGGAGCAGGCGGCGGTCGAGGAGACCCTGGCCAATCAGAACCCCGGCTCGACGCTCAAGCTCGGCATGGCCCGGGGCGTCGCGCTGTTGGTGCCGGCGCTCGCTGACATCCCGGTGGCAGAGTATCTGCCGATGATCGTCAAGAAGTCGGTGGTCGGCACCGGCCACGCCAAGAAGGATCAGGTGGAGATGATGGTGGCCCGCTTGCTGCCCGGTTGCGCGATCGCGGCGCCGGACGCTGCGGACGCGCTGGCTGTCGCCATCTGCCATGCCCACGTCGCAGCGACCGGTGCGGCCTGGAGCCGGGGCCGGACCGATCCGCTGGCGCGACGGTCGGCGACGCGGCCGGCAGCCCGGCCGACCGTGCGGCGGGCTGCGCCATGATCGGCAAGCTCACCGGTCTGGTCGATACGGTCGAAGAAGACCGCTGCCTCCTCGACGTCGGCGGCGTCGGCTATCTGGTCTTTGCCTCGGCTCTGACGTTGGGGCGGTTGCAGCCCGGCCAGAGTGCGGCGCTGCTGATCGAGACGCACGTCCGCGAGGATCATATCCATCTTTTCGGCTTTGCCGAGCGGGGCGAGCGGGAGTGGTTCCGTTTGCTCTCGACCGTCCAGGGAGTGGGGGCGCGGGTCGCATTGGCAATTCTGTCCGTGTTGCCTCCGGATCAGCTTGCAACTGCGGTGGCTGCGCAGGACAAGGCTGCCGTCGCACGCGCCAATGGTGTCGGCCCGAAGCTGGCCGGTCGTGTCGTCTCGGAATTGAAGGACAAGGCCGGTGCGTTGGTTTTCCACGGCGGCGCTCCTGCCGTCCTGGCGAACGGTGCGGCGGCACCTGCCGGAGACGCCTTGGCGCAGCGGGCCGAGGACGCGGTCTCCGCCTTGGTCAATCTCGGCTACAAGCGGAGCGAAGCCTTCACGGCCGTTGCCTCGGCCAGCCGTGAGCTGGGCGATGAGGTGAGCCTGGACGCCTTGATCAAGGCCGGCCTTCGGGAGCTGGCGCTGTGAACGACGCACGCATGGTCAGTGCCGAGTACTCCGGCGAGCAGGATGCGGCAGGCGAGCTGTCTCTCCGCCCGCAGGCCCTGGAAGACTTCGTCGGCCAGGCCCAGCTCCGCGCCAACCTGCGTGTTTTCATCGAGGCCGCCAAGGCGCGCGGCGAGGCCCTGGACCATGTGCTGTTCTTCGGGCCGCCGGGTCTCGGGAAGACCACTTTGGCGCAGATCGTGGCGCGCGAACTGGGCGTCGGGTTCCGCGCCACCAGCGGGCCGGTGATTGCGCGCGCGGGCGACCTGGCCGCGATCCTCACCAACCTGCAGCCGCGTGATGTGCTGTTCATTGACGAGATCCATCGTCTGGCGCCGGCTGTCGAAGAAATCCTCTACCCCGCCATGGAGGACTTCGAGCTCGACATCATCATTGGCGAAGGACCGGCGGCTCGGTCTGTGCGCATCGACTTGCCGCCTTTCACGCTGATCGGTGCCACGACGCGCTCGGGTTTGATTACGCGACCGCTGCGCGAGCGCTTCGGAATTCCCCTGCGTTTGCAGTTCTACACGCCGGAGGAGTTGCAGTTGATCGTCGGCCGCGGGGCGCGCCTTCTGAACATGCCGCTGACCGACGAAGGGGCGGGGGAGATCGCCGGCCGATCCCGCGGTACGCCGCGCGTTGCCGGCCGACTGCTGCGCCGGGTTCGCGATTTCGCTGCCGTCGAAGGTGCCGGCAAGGTGGATGCCGCCGTCGCCGATGGCGCTCTGCAGAGGCTGGAGGTCGATGCCCGCGGGCTCGATGCCATGGACCGCCGATATCTCGGTTGCCTGGCCCACAACTATGGTGGAGGACCGGTCGGGGCCGAGACGTTGGCGGCGGCGCTGTCAGAACAGCGCGACGTGATCGAAGAGGTGATCGAGCCCTACCTGCTGCAGCAGGGGCTGCTGCAACGCACGCCGCGCGGGCGGATGCTGACGCGCAGCGGTTTCGACTACCTGGGCCTGGAGGCACCGCGCAGTCTTGTCGAACAGCTCGATCTCTTGACCGGCGGACCCCAGTCAGGGCAGGACGCTGCCGAGGACGTCGATCCGCCGAGCGGGGAGGAGCGAGCTTGAGCGCGTTGCCTGGCCCAGGTCCGACGTCGGGTTGCTTCGACGACCGCGATCACCTTCTGCCCTTGCGTGTGTACTACGAGGATACAGACGCGGCCGGCATTGTGTATTACGCCAACTACCTCAAGTTTGCCGAGCGTGCGCGCAGCGAGCTGTTGCGCCTGCTGGGAATCGATCAAGTCGCTTTGCGCGACCGCGACGGACTCGCTTTTGCAGTGCGTCGGGCCAGCGTCGACTACGTGAGCCCCGCACGATTGGAGGATCTGCTGTACGTGCGTTCCCGCCTTGTCGAGCTTGGAGGCGCCACCTTGGCGGCGCGCCAGAAGGTCGAGCGCGACGGTACGCTGCTGGCGGATATCAAGGTTTGGGTGGCCTGCCTCCGCTTGGGCGATGGCAAACCCGGCCGAATTCCGCCACAGATCCGCCAAACCCTAGCGCCATTTTGTCAACCGGAAACCTAGGAGCGTCCCGGGATATGGAGAACGAAGCGGTTCAGGTCGTCGGCGCGGCCGCAGGCGCGCACGACTTGTCGCCGTGGGGGCTTTTCCTCATGGCCGACATCGTCGTCAAACTCGTGATGCTGATGCTCGTCGTCGCCTCGATATGGACCTGGGCGATCATTTTCGACAAGACCGTGCGGTTGCGGAAGCTCCGCCGCCGTGCCGACCAGTTCGAAGACACTTTCTGGTCGGGCGGATCGCTGGATCAGCTCTACGATCGCATGGGCGACAGCGCGAGTGATCCGCAGTCGTCGGTCTTCATGGCAGCGATGCGAGAGTGGCGCCGTTCGAGTGCGCGGGGCACGCGGATCGACGGCGACCAAGGCATGGCGGTGCGCGACCGCATCGAGCGGGTGATGGACCTGACCATCGGCCGCGAGATGGAGCGGCTGGAAAAGCAGATGACCTTTCTGGCATCGGTCGGCTCCTCAGCCCCCTTCATCGGTCTCTTCGGCACCGTCTGGGGCATCATGAATGCCTTCACCTCCATTGCGGCCGAGGCGAACACCTCTCTGGCCGTCGTGGCGCCGGGGATTGCCGAGGCCCTCTTCGCGACTGCGCTCGGCCTCGTGGCGGCCATCCCGGCGACGATCGGCTTCAACAAGCTGAACAGCGACCTGACGCGCTACGGACAGCGTCTCGAGTCCTTTGCCGGCGAGTTCTCCGCGATCCTTTCGCGGCAGATCGAAGAGGCAGCCTAGGCCATGGCCGCGACGCTGATGAAGCGCGAGCAGCAGGGCGCCAGCCATCGTCGCCGGCGCAATCGCTGGTCGCCGATGAGCGAAATCAACGTGACCCCCTTCGTCGATGTGATGCTAGTCTTGCTGATCGTCTTCATGGTGACCGCGCCGCTGCTGACGGTCGGAGTGCCGGTCGATCTCCCCCAGACGCAGGCCCAGAACATCTCCGAACCCGTGGAGCCGCTGGTGGTGACCGTCGATGCCAGAGGCGACGTCTATGTCCAGGAAACCCCTGTCGAGCTCGGCGTGCTGGTGCCGCGGCTGGTGGCGATCACCGAGAGCAATCCCGACACCCGGATCTACATTCGCGGCGACCGTAACCTTCAGTACGGTCGTGTGATGCAAGTCATGAGCACGATCAATGCCGCCGGCTTCAACCGCGTGGCGCTGATCGCCGAACTGCCGCCACCCGAGCCGGTGATGGAGTGAGGGTGGCTTCGCAGTAGGACAGGGAGTTTCCTGTATCGTGACCTTAGCGGCCTCGACCGCCCAGAACGGCAACAGCATGACCGCCGCGCTGACTGGCTCGGTGGCGTTGCATGTTGCCGTCGTGGTCCTGGCTATGGTGGGCCTGCCCAGCCTGGAGGAGCGTCAGCCGATCGCCCCCGTGGTTTCGGTCGATCTGGTGACCGTCGACCAGTTGGCGGAGGCCGCGGCTCAGACCGAGGCCGAGTTCGCCGGCGTCCCCGAGGCCCCTGAGGCGGAGTTGGCGGAGAGCCCTGCCGAGACGGCGGAGGTCCCGCCGATACCGGAGGCTGCCCCGACCGAACCCCCGGTCGCCGACACGCCGCCTGAGCCGACGCCCGAGCCTGCAGCGACACCCGAACCCGTTCCGCCGCAGGCTGCAGAGGCCCCGCCGCCGCCGGACTCTGCGCCTCCGCCCCAAGTGGCTCCGGAGCCCGAGCCCGCCCCAGCGCCCGAGGCCCAGGTCGCGGAAGCCTTGGAAGCGGAGGCTCAGGAAGCCGAGGCGCAACCGGCCGAGCCGGCCTTGATGTCCGACATCACGCCACCGTTGCCTCAGCGCCGACCGCAGGTCGCCGAACGGCCCGAACCTGAGCCTGAGCCCGAGCCCGAGCCCGAGCCTCAGGAGGAACCGCAGGACCGCTTGCAGTCGGTGTTGCGCAACGTGCTGCAGAATCGCGAGGAGCCTCAGCCCCGCCGGACCCAGCAGGCCGCGCGCCCGGGACCCGGCAATGCTCTGCCCTCCAGCGCCGTGGTCAATCAGCTGGGCCAGATCATCCAGAGCAAGATGGCTTACTGCTGGCGGATCGACCCGGGCGCGCGCAACGCCGACGAGCTGTTCGTGGTCATGGACATCGAGCTGACTCGCGAGGGCTTCGTTCTCGGCGAACCGCGCTTCGCCGACCCAGGCCGGATCAACAGTGACCGTTTCTACCGTGCTGCGGCCGAGAATGCGCGGCGCGCCGTTCTGGACTGCCAGCCTTACACCGAATTGCCCCAGTCCCAGTACGATGTCTGGAGGTCAATCCGCCTCCGATTCGACCCGCGGCAGATGTTGGGAGGATAGCTCTGTGACCCTTGCCCGCCGTCCCTCGTTGATGACCCCCTTTGCCCCCTTGCCGCTGAGAACCGCCGCGACACTGCTCGGCATCATCATCGCTTTCGCCTTCGTCGCCGCGCCGGTTCGGGCCCAGCTCACGGTCGATATCGTACGCGGTTTTGCCGAGCCGCTGCCGATCGCGATCACCGACTTCCATTCAGACACAGCTGAGCAGGCGCAGATCGGCGCCGACATCTCCAAGGTCATTTCCGACAACTTGGCGCGGTCCGGGTTGTTTCAGCCGATCGATCAGCGTGCCTTCATCCAGGATACGGCCAGCGTCCAGAACGGACCGAGATTCGCGGATTGGCGGCTGATCAATGCCAAAGCCCTGGTCAGCGGCGGTGTCGAGATAACCCCCGACGGACGGCTGCGGGTTTTCTACCGCCTCTGGGACGTCTTGGCGGAGCAGGAAATGACCGGGCTGGGTTACACGACCACCCAGTCGAACTGGCGGCGCATCGCCCACATCATCTCCGACGCCATCTACAAGCGCATGACAGGTGAGGACGGCTACTTCGATACGCGCCTCGTCTATGTCGCCGAGAGCGGGCCGCAGGATCGCCGCGTCAAGCGTTTGGCGATCATGGATCAGGATGGTGCTAACCATCAGTTCCTGACCGAAGGACAGAATCTGGTTCTGACGCCGCGGTTCTCGCCGACGACCCAGGAAATCACCTACTTGTCTTACGAGAACAACAGGCCGCGGGTGTATTTGCTCGATTTGCAGACCGGGCGGCGGGAGGTCTTGGGAGACTTTCCCGGCATGACTTTCGCACCTCGGTTTTCCTTCGATGGCAACAAGGTGGTCATGTCGATGGCCGAGGCCGGCAACAGCGACATCTACACCATGGATCTGCGGACCCGGCAGGTGCGGCGGCTGACCACGAGTCCGGCGATCGACACCTCTCCGTCCTTCGCGCCAGACGGCTCCCGCCTGGTCTTCAACTCCGACCGGGGCGGGGCGCAACAACTCTACGTGATGAACGCCGACGGATCGGATGTGCGCCGGATATCCTTCGGCCAGGGACGCTATGCCACGCCGGTTTGGTCGCCGCGCGGGGACTTGATCGCCTTTACCCGCATGCACCAAGGCACGTTCTATATCGGCGTGATGAAACCCGACGGAGAGGGAGAGCGGATGCTGGCCAGCGGTTTCCTGGTCGAAAGTCCGACCTGGGCCCCGAATGGGCGGGTGCTGTCCTTCTACCGTACCGAGCGCGCGACGTCGCAGGGCCAGCAGCGCAGCCGGCTCTATACAATCGATCTGACCGGGTTTAACGAACGCGAGGTTATTACGCCGCTCGACGCCTCCGACCCGGCATGGTCGCCCTTGATTCCGTGAAAGCGCCCTCGATATATTGCGGCGGAATCGTGCGACTCCGCAGTCGGGGGGCATAATCTAGCCGAAGGCGGCCCCGGTGCTGCCTGTGGGTGATCGGCAGAGAACGAGTCGTTCGGGGTACTATCCTTAACAACCCGAACATCACATAAGGGGACTCTCGCAATCATGAAGCTGAAGTATGTTCTGGTCGCAGCAGCGACCCTGTTGCTCGCCGCCTGCGAAAGCGCGCCCGAGGAGCAGGCCGGTCCGGCCACCGGGGGCGCGAACGGTGCCTCGACCGTAGGGGCTCCGACCGATCAGGTCGTGGCAGGGTCTCGTGAAGACCTCGTGCAGCAGGTCGGCGACCGCGTGTTCTTCGCTTTCGATTCGGCGGAGCTCAGCTCCGACGCGCGGGGCACCGTGGATCGCCTCGCCGCCTGGATGCAGCAGAATCCCAACGTGACGGTGACGGTCGAAGGCCATGCCGACGAGCGCGGTACCCGTGAGTACAACCTCGCTCTGGGCGAGCGCCGTGCCAGTGCCGTGCGTCAGTATCTGATCGCACTGGGGGTGGCACCGACCCGGGTCGGTACCATCAGCTTCGGCAAGGAACGTCCGGCGGTGCTGGGCTCCAACGAAGCCGCTTGGGCGCAGAACCGCCGCGGCGTTTTCGTACCGAGCTGATGCGCGGGACGGGCTGAACGCGGGTCCGTCAAGCAGAAGCACGCAGAAGCGCCCGCCGCCAGCTACTGGCGACGGGCGCTTTTTCTTGCCTGCCAAGGCAGGTCTCCATGGCAACTGCAGCGCTCTAGAACACAGGCCCGGGAGGTGGCGAGCTGGATGCTCGTGTCCTCGTATCTTGGTTCCTGACTTCAGCGTGGCCGCCGCAATTTGGCCAAAGTGACCGGGAATTGATAGAAGACTGCGCGGCTTGGACTGGATTGCCCGAGTCGTCGCCGTGCGATGGCCGGCCGATCCCCGCAAACTTTCGCCGAAGAAGACGGCCGCTTGGAACGCAAACCCTGGAAAGCCGTATCGCCATGCTTTTTGCTCGCTCCCTCAAGATCCATTGCCTGCCTGCACTGGTTGCGGTCGTGGCGATCGCAGGTTCGGCGCCGGCGGAGAGCGCTGTTCAGGATTTCGCGGGCAGCCAGTCTGCTCTGTCCGGGGCGCTCGTGGACTTGCACGCCGCCGCCACGGAAACTGCCGCCGAGCATCGCGCCTTGACGCTGCAGCTCGCCCAGTCTTCCGGCCTGAATGCTGCTCAGGCGGCGCAGTTCGAGCGCAGACTCTCCGGCCTGGAAAGCGAACTGCGGCGCATGACCGGGCGCCTGGAAGATCTCGATTTCGGCATTCGCCAGCTCGGACAGCGTATGGACCGCTTCGAATCCGAGACCAAGGCGCGTTTGCTGCGCCTCGAACAGGGGCAGCGCCCCCTGGAGGCCGAGGTCCCTTCGGCAACCTTCACGCCGCTCGACGGATCCGGGCCTACGGTGGTGGGGAGCAGCGATCCTGCCTCCGGCCAGACTGCCGGCGGCCAGCCCGGGCAGGCCCAGCCGGGACCGCTGGAGCCGCGCACACTCGGTACGATCAGCGACCAGGACTTGGCGGGTATTCGCCAGGGCGGTCAGGCCGGGACCGCTGGGGTAAGCCCCTCCCAAGCTCCGGCCGCTCCTGCCCCCGGTCAGCAGCAGGCGCTCGTATCCTTGCCGAGCGACGATCCTCAGGCCGCGTACAACTCGGCCTTCGATCTGCTGCGGCAGATGGATTACCCGGCGGCGGAGGCCGCCTTCGGCCAGTACATCGAGCTCTTTCCGGAGAGCGACTTGGCCGGAAACGCCAAGTACTGGCTCGGGGAAACTCACTACGTGCGCGGCGACTATGAGACGGCCGCCGTGGTTTTCGCCGAGGGCTACCAAACCTATCCGAACAGCGGCAAGGCGCCGGACAATTTGCTAAAGCTGGGTATGTCGCTGTCCAATCTGGGGGCCACTCAGGACGCTTGCGCAACCTTTACGGAGCTGCAGCGCCGCTATCCCAATGCCGCGCCCACCGTTCTCCAGCGCGCGCAGCGCGAGGCCCAGCGCCTCGGCTGCGGCTGAAGCCACCGTCGACGCCGTCGCGATCGGTCCGGGGGAGGCTGCCCGGCTGTTTGCCGACTGCGGTCCCTTCGAGCCGCGTCCGCAGGTTGCCGTGGCGGTGTCCGGCGGCGCCGATTCTCTTGCTCTGGCATGGTTGCTGCAGCGTTGGCTCGCAGGACAGGGGGGGCGGCTGCACGCGCTAATCGTCGATCACCGTCTGCGGCCGGGGTCTGCGGAGGAAGCCGCCGATGTGTCGGCTCGCTTGGCGACCTTGGGAATCGACAGCCGTATTTTGGTGTGGGAAGGCGCCGCCGAGGTCTCCGCCGGCGTTCAGGCGGCGGCGCGCGATGCGCGCTACAGCCTCTTGATCGAGGCCTGTAGGTCAGCCGGAGTCCTGCACCTGGCCCTGGGCCATCATCGCGACGATCAGGTCGAAACCCTGCTGCAGCGGGCGAACTCCGGCAGCGGCCCGGATGGGCTTGCCGCAATGCCCTCTGTCGCGGAACTGCCCGATGTCCGGCTTATACGGCCTCTGCTGACCGTGCCGAAGGCCCGCTTGGCGGCGACTTGTCTGGCTGCCGGTTTGCCGTTCGTCGAGGATCCAAGCAATCGCGATGCCCGCTTCGCTCGCAGTCGCCTTCGCGCACAGGCGGTCGAGTTCGCCTTGGCCGGGCTGGCTCCCGAGCCGCTGTTCAGCTTAGCAACCACCGCCGGGCGCTTGCGCGCCGAACTGGAACAGCGGGTCGCCGCGCTGCTTGCGGAGACGGTTGTGCTACATCCCGCAGGCTACGCACGGGTGGCGCCAGCCTTGGCTGCCGCGCCGGATGCCCTGGCCCTGCGGTCCCTGGCGCAGCTATTGGCCTGTATCGGTGGCCGGACCTGGCCGCCGCGGACCCTGCGCAGCCAGCGTGCACTGCTGACTCTCCGAGAGCGGCCGCAACAAGCGGTGACGCTGGGCGGTTGTCGTCTGCTGCCGCAGCGTTCCGGATGGCTTGCGGTCCGCGAGTCGACGGCGGTGGTTCAACCGCTCGCGCCGGGCGATCGTCATCTGTGGGACGGCCGTTTCCTGGTGATGCTGCGGGAAGATGCGCCGCCTGGGCTGTCTGTCGGGCCGCTCGGTGAGGCTGGTTGGCAGGCCCTGGTGGCGTCGGAGCCGGGTCTGAAGGCCGCTGCCCTGCCGCCGGCGGCCCGCGTCACTCTGCCCACCCTGTTCGGCAGCCCGGCATCCGACCCGAGAAGATCCGGCCGCCCGGCACCGCTCGCCGTCCCACAGCTCGATTTTGCCGATTCAGACTGGGATTCCCGCCTGTTTTCCTGCCGATTCCGCCCCCGGCGATCCTTGACGGCCGTAGGTTTCTGCCGGGCGCAGACGGCAGCTCGAGGTCGTCTGGACGTAAGCTCCGGGGCGAGCTTTACAGTTGCTTAGCGCTCGCGGCACATTATGTAGCACTGACGGGTCCCGGCACTGAACACGCGCCGACCCTGTCGACGAAGGGAACGCGACGTGAATTTCAGCCGCAATGCCGCTCTCTGGATTATCATAATCCTTCTGTTGTTCGCTCTGTTCAGCCTGTTCCAGGGCTCGCCCGGACCGAACAGCAGCTCGCAGGTCGCCTATTCGACCTTCCTGGACCGTGTCGAGGACGGCAACGTCCGTGACGTCACCATCCAGGGGCGCCAGATCGAGGGCACCTATAACGACGGAACGCGCTTTTCCACCTATGCCCCCGAGGACCCGGGCATGGTCGAGGGGCTGCGCAACAACGGCGTTCAGATCAATGCGGCGCCGCAGGAATCGGCTTCGCCGCTGCTGCAGATTCTGATCTCCTGGTTCCCGATGCTGCTGCTGATTGCCGTGTGGATCTTCTTCATGCGGCAGATGCAGGGCGGCGGCGGCAAGGCCATGGGCTTCGGCAAATCGAAGGCCAAGCTGCTGACGGAAAAGCAGGGGCGGGTGACCTTCGACGATGTCGCCGGCATCGACGAGGCCAAGTCGGAGCTGGAGGAGGTCGTCGACTTCCTGCGCGATCCGCAGAAGTTCCAGCGTCTCGGCGGCAAGATCCCCAAGGGCATGTTGCTGGTCGGCCCGCCGGGTACCGGTAAGACCTTGCTGGCACGCGCCATCGCGGGCGAAGCCAACGTTCCCTTCTTCACGATTTCGGGATCGGACTTCGTCGAAATGTTCGTCGGCGTTGGCGCCAGCCGGGTCCGCGACATGTTCGAGCAGGGTAAGAAGAACGCGCCCTGCATCATCTTCATCGATGAGATCGACGCCGTCGGCCGCCATCGTGGTGCCGGCCTGGGCGGTGGAAACGACGAACGCGAGCAGACCCTGAACCAGCTTCTGGTCGAGATGGACGGCTTCGAGGCGAATGAAGGCGTCATCCTGATCGCCGCGACCAACCGCCCGGATGTCCTGGACCCGGCGCTGCTGCGCCCCGGCCGTTTCGATCGCCAGGTCGTCGTGCCAAACCCGGACGTGCTGGGCCGCGAGCGTATTCTGCGCGTTCACATGCGCAAGGTGCCTCTGGCGCCGGATGTCGATGCGAAGGTCGTGGCGCGCGGTACGCCGGGCTTCTCCGGTGCCGATCTGGCCAATCTGGTCAACGAGGCAGCCTTGATCGCGGCACGGGCCGGCAAGCGTGTGGTGACGCAGAACGACTTCGAGAATGCCAAGGACAAGGTGCTGATGGGCGCCGAGCGCCGTTCCATGGTGATGACCGAGGAGGAGAAGGAGCTGACGGCTTACCATGAGGCCGGGCACGCGCTGGTCGGTCTCTTCGTGCCGGGTAATGATCCCTTGCACAAGGTCACCATCATCCCGCGCGGTCGGGCTCTGGGCGTGACCATGAACCTGCCGGAGAAGGATCGCTACGGCTACAAGGTGTCTGAAATCACGGCCAAGCTGGCGATGATGTTCGGCGGCCGGGCGGCCGAGGAGATCATCTACGGCAAGGACAATGTCACCACCGGCGCCGGCAACGACATCCAGCAGGCGACCAATCTGGCCCGCCGTATGGTGACCGAGTGGGGCAT
The DNA here is from genome assembly GCA_028285215.1 of Rhodovibrionaceae bacterium. Lineage (GTDB taxonomy): Bacteria > Pseudomonadota > Alphaproteobacteria > Kiloniellales > DSM-21159 > Algihabitans. The sequence goes on from JANQPZ010000003.1 coordinate 16,839, forward strand.
GTCCGAGAAGCTCGGGCCGTTGCGCTACAATGAGAACCAGGACGAGGTCTTCCTGGGCCACTCCGTCGCGCGTCAGCAGAACATCTCCGAAGCAACCGCTCGCGTGATCGACGAGGAAGTGCGTCGTATCATCGACGAGGCCGAGCGGAAGGCGCACGAGATTCTCAACGAGCACATGGACGACCTGCATTTGCTGGCCAAGGGCCTGCTGGAATACGAAACGCTCGGGGCCGAGGAGGTGCAGCGCGTACTGCGCGGCGAGGCCATCGACCGCAGCGATCCCAGCGACAAGCCGCAGCAGCCAAGTGGCGGGCGCCGCTCGTCGGTGCCCTCCAGCGGGCGTCCAAAGGACAGCGGCATCGGGCCGGAGCCCGAGCCGGCCGGCTAGAGCAGGATCGCTCTGGGTCGAACCGCTCTAGCGGCAGAGAGGTTTTCGACAACGCAACGCCCCCGCCAGACTGGCGGGGGCGTTGCCTTTTCCGTGTCGAACTTCCATAAGCTCGGGGCCGACGCTGAAGCATGCGCGCTGTCAGATGAATTCCGAGACTTATCTCCTCCCCACTGCCCTCACGCGAAGGCCTCTGCCCGCTGCGCTGCCGGTTGCCGGAGCGCTGCGCGCGGCCGCGGTGACGCTGCTGCATCGCGACCGGCCTGACGATGTGGTGCCCGCAGCAGCGCTTTCGCAGAGCTTTGCGGAGCGGGCTGCGTTGATTTCCGCGCCACGGGAGGCCTTCGCGGGTCTGTCGTTGGACAAGCCTCTCGTCATGGGGGTGATCAACGTCACCCCGGACAGTTTCTCTGACGGCGGCGACCGGCTGGACGCCGAGCGGGCCATTGCGGAGGGCCTGGCCATGGCCCGGGCCGGCGCGGCGATCCTGGACGTTGGCGGCGAATCGACCCGGCCAGGCGCGGAGCCCGTTCCGACTGATGAAGAGCTCCGCCGCGTGCTGCCGGTGATCGAAGCCCTGGCCGCGCAGGGCCTGCTCGTGTCGGTCGACACACGTCGGCCGGAGGTCATGCGGGCGGCCGCCTCGGCTGGAGCGCGCATTCTCAACGATGTGACAGCGCTGACGGGCGATCCTGGCAGCCTCGAAACCGCCGCGGAGCTGGGTCTGCCGGTGGTGCTGATGCATATGCAGGGGGAGCCGCGCAGCATGCAGGCCGACCCGACCTATTGCGACGTGGCGCTGGATGTTTTCGACAATCTCGAGGCGCGGGTTGCGGCCTGCCTCGCCGCCGGCATTCCGCGCCGCCACATCGCCGTCGATCCCGGGATCGGCTTCGGCAAGACGCTGGCGCACAACCTCCAGCTGCTCGACCGTCTGGCACTGTTTCACGGTCTCGGCTGCGCGGTGATGTTAGGTGTGTCGCGAAAGTCCTTCATTGCCAGGCTGACGCAGGAGCAGGATCTGCCGCCCAAGCAGCGCTTGCCCGGCAGCCTCGCCGCGGCGCTTGCCGGCCTGCAGCGGGGCGTTCAGATCTTGCGCGTGCACGACGTGGCGGAGACCTGCCAGGCCGTGGCGGTGTGGGAGGCAATCTCCAGGATTGAAATCCAGAGTTTCCCCTGAGTGTGCCGACTTTGCTATAAGCCAGTGCGAAAAGGTAGAATCGGAGCCCCTTGAGCACATCATGACCCGTAAGCTCTTCGGTACCGACGGGGTGCGCGGTACCGCCAACAGCGAACCGATTACGGCCGAGACAGCCCTGAAACTCGCAATGGCTGCCGGGGCGCAGTTCACCTGCGGCGCGCACCGCCACAAGGTGGTGATCGGCAAGGATACCCGTTTGTCCGGCTATCTCTTGGAGCCGGCCCTGACCGCCGGCTTCATCTCCGTCGGCATGGACGTGGTGTTGCTGGGCCCGCTGCCGACCCCGGCCGTCGGGATGCTGACCCGCTCGCTGCGTGCCGATCTGGGCGTGATGATCTCGGCCTCGCACAATCCCTTCCAGGACAACGGGATCAAGCTGTTCGGCCCGGACGGGTTCAAGCTCTCCGATGAGGTCGAGCTGGAAATCGAAAAGCGGATCGACAACGGCCTAAGTGATGCGCGGGCGCAACCGCAGCAGCTTGGCCGGGCACGCCGCCTGGACGACGCGCTCGGGCGCTACATCGAGTTCGTCAAGGCCTCCTTCCCTCGCGGTCTCAGCCTCGAAGGCCTGAAGGTTGTGGTCGACTGTGCGAACGGCGCGGCCTACCGCGTCGCGCCGACCGTGCTCTACGAACTCGGCGCGGAGGTCGTCGCCCTCGGCGTCGAGCCCAACGGCCTCAACATCAACCGTGACTGCGGCGCAACGGCACCGGAGGCCATGTGCCGGGCAGTGGTGGAGCAGGGGGCGGCCCTTGGCATCGCGCTCGACGGCGACGCCGATCGAGCGATCCTCGCCGATGAGACCGGCCAGGTGATCGACGGCGATCAACTGATGGCGCTGATCGCGCGGTCCTGGCTGCAGGAGGGGCGCCTGGCAGGCGGTGGGCTGGTCACGACGGTAATGTCCAACCTGGGCTTGGAGCGCTTCGTCAACACGCTCGGCATCGGGCTGGAGCGCACGCCCGTCGGCGACCGCTATGTGGTCGAGCGCATGCGGCGCGACGGCTACAACGTCGGCGGCGAACAGTCCGGACACATTGTGCTCTCAGACTTCACCACCACGGGCGACGGCTTGATTGCGGCCTTGCAGGTCCTGGCGGCCTTGGTGGTCTCCGGTAAGCCTGCCAGTTCGGTAACCCATTGCTTCGACCCGCTGCCGCAGCTTCTGCACAATGTTCGCTTCCACGGCGGATATCCCTTGGAAGAGGCGTCGGTGAAGGAGACGATTGCGGAAGTCGAGGCCAAGCTGAACGGCCGTGGGCGTCTGGTGATTCGCAAGTCGGGGACGGAGCCGCTGATCCGCGTCATGGCGGAGGCCGAGGACGAGGCTCTGGTACAAGAAGCGGTGGAGACAGTGGCGGCCAGCATCAGCGCCGCCACGGCGAACTAGGGCGGGGGCGATATGGGGATACAGCCGGGCCGTGTGCTGATCGTGGCCGGATCGGATTCCGGCGGCGGCGCGGGAATCCAGGCCGATCTCAAGAGCGTGATGGCGCTGGGGGCCTACGGCACGACGGCGATCACCGCCTTGACGGCGCAGAACACTCTGGGCGTGCAGGGCGTGTTTCCCGTCGACCCGGCCTTCATCGCCCGGCAGATGGAAAGCGTGCTGGACGATATCGGCAGTGATGCGGTCAAGACCGGCATGCTGCACTCGGCCGAAGTCATCGATGCCGTGGCCGACGTGCTGGAGGCGCGTTGCTCCGACCTGCCGATCGTGGTCGATCCCGTGATGGTTTCGACCAGCGGCCACGATCTTCTGGAGCCAGCCGCGGTACAGACCCTGACGCGGCGCATGTCGCTGGTGGCGACCGTGATGACGCCCAATGTCAGGGAGGCGGAAAAGCTGACCGGCCTGCAGATCACAGACTTGGACAGCATGGTGCACGCGGCCGAGATGCTGCGTACGACGGGCCCGCAAGCCGTCGTTGTGAAAGGCGGACATCTGGAGGGCGGCGAGGTCATGCGCGATGTTCTGGCCTCCGGCTCCGGCACGCGGGTGTTCGAAGGCCCTCGTGTCGAGACCACCAGCACCCACGGCACCGGATGCACCCTGGCTTCTGCAATCGCGGCGAGCCTAGCCTACGGGTTGGGCCTCGAGGAGTCGGTCGAGCGTGCGCGCGCCTACCTTTACACGGCGCTGCGAACGGCGCCGGGGCTTGGCAAGGGCCACGGCCCGGTCAACCATGCCCATACGCTGCGCCCCTTCATGGTGTAGCTAAACCAGCGGCATCTCCAGCGTCGGGTCTTCCGACAGCAGACCCGCGAGAGTCCGCAGCCCGCGTTCGAGCGCCTTGCGGTTGGGCGCAGCCGAAAGGCAGATTCGCACCGCATCCGGGCCGGGTACGCGGCCGACGAAGAAGACCTCGCCGGCGGTCACCGCCACGCCGCGCCGCCGGGCCGCCGAGACGAAGGCCTCCGTCCGCCAGATCGGCGGGAGCTGCAGCCAGATGTGAAACGAGTTGGGGTGGGTCACGATCCGGGCGCCGGAGTTCGGGCGACCCAGTATCTCGCCTGCCAGCCGCTGCCGGGCGATGGCCTCGCGGCGCTGCCCTGCAGCCAGCCGGTCGGCCGCTCCGCTTGCGATCAGCCGCCGTGCGGCCTCCTGCAGCAGCGGGTTGGGCATGATCACCGTGGCGCGCTGAGCGACTGCGATCCGGTCGATCCAAGCCGCGGGTGCGGCCAGCCAGCCGACTCGCAGCGCCGGCGAAACGCTTTTCGAGAGGGAGCCGATGTAGAAGCCTTGCTCCGGCAGACGGCAGGAAAGCGGGCGAAGAGCGGCGCCTTCTGTGTCGTTCAGCAGGAAGGCGTAGATGTCATCCTCGATTACCGCGATCCCGTGACGCCGGCAGACCTCGGCGACTTCATCCCGCCGTTGCGCGGTCATCACGCTGCAGGTCGGATTCTGAAAGTTCGGGATGCAGTAGAGCAGCTTGGCGCCCGTAGAGCGGGCGGCCGCGTCCAGTCCGGCGGGATCCAGGCCCTGGCTGTCCGTTGGAACGCCGGTCAGGCGCAGGCCGAGCGTTTTGGCGACGGACTTCATGCCGTAAAAGGTGGCTTCCTCCACCAAAACCGTGTCGCCGGCCTCCGCCAGGGCGGCGCAGGCCAGGAACATGGCGTGCTGGGCGCCGTAGGTCGGCACGATTCGCTCAGGCGGACTCTCCAGTCCGTGCCGGGCCAACCAGTCGGCGCCGGCTCGGCGATGTTCGGGCAGGCCGAGGCTGGTCGTGTAGTCGAAGCAGCGACGCGCCTCCGGATCGCCGCTGACCTCGGCGACCGCGCCGGGCACCGCCTCCGGTTCGCTCGGAAGCGCGGGTAGGTTCATCGAGAGATCGAGGATCTGGCCGTCGTCCCGCGAGGTTCCGTCCTGGCGATCCGCACTCGGCGGCCGGTCCGGCGTCTGTGCGCGGACGAAGGTGCCGCGTCCGACCTCTCCGATCACCAGGCCGCGTCGCTCCGCCTCGGCGTAGGCGCGTGTCACCGTGCCGACCGTCACGCCAAGCCGCCACGCCAGATCGCGGTGTGTCGGCAGTTTCACGCCTGGCGCCAGACGGCCGGCGCCCATGTCGTCGGCCAGAGCGTCGGCTATCGCGATGTAGCGCGGGCTGTCGGGGCGGAGGTCCGGAGTCCAACTTGTCATAGGGACAATAAAGACATTGAGCTCGATTGTTCGCAAGGTCAAAGTGCGATCATAACGACAAAGATGACAATATCAGTATGCGGAGCGCTAAGATGGCGACAATTCCCTCACGGCTGCCGTTGCTGTCCGGCAGCTTCTCCGGTTTCCGGCGGGGCCATGAGCGCCCTCGGCCCCGGTCGCTTCTGCTGGCCGTCATCGGACTGCTGATGCGCTGGCAGGAGCGGGCGGAAGAACGCTATGCCCTGGCCGATCTCGACGATCGCTTGTTGCGCGACATCGGGCTCGATCGCATTGCGGCCGCGCGTGAGGCGCGCAAGCCCTTCTGGCAAGCCTGAGGCGGGGAACTCTGTGGTCATGGCACTGACGATCTATCAGCTCGATGCCTTCACCGACCGCGTGTTCGGTGGCAACCCTGCCGCGGTCGTTCCACTGCAGGATTGGCTTCCGGATGCGACGCTCAAGGCGATCGCGCTGGAGAACAATCTGTCGGAGACCGCCTTCTTCGTTCCACGGCACGATGAGCCGGGAGCCTACGACCTGCGGTGGTTCACGCCGGCCATCGAGGTGAATCTCTGCGGCCATGCCACTTTGGCCAGTGGTGCGCTGCTGCTCGACCGCCTGGCGCCGGAGCTGGAGGCCGTGCGCTTCCACAGTCTGAGCGGTTGGCTCGAGGTGCGCCGTGCCGATGAGGGGTTCGCCATGGACCTGCCGGCGCGGCCGCCGGAGCCTGTGGATAACGGCGGCGCGATTGCCGAGGCGCTCGGCGTTCGGCCCCTGGAGGTGTTGCGGGCCGACAAGAACCTCGCGGTGCTGATCGATGCGGCCGCTGTCCGGGCCGTCCAGCCGGACCTTGCCAAGGTTGGAAGGCTGGAGGGCGATGGCCTGATCGTCACAGCACCTGGGCCGGACGGGGGCGAGACCTGCGACTACGTCTCGCGCTACTTTGCACCTCATGCCGGCATCCCGGAGGATCCCGTGACCGGTTCGGCGCACTGCGTACTGCAGCCCTATTGGGCCGCCAGGCTCGGGCGCGACCGGCTGACCGCGCGACAGGTCTCGGCGCGTTTGGGCAAGCTGACCTGTGCGTTGAAGGGCGATCGCGTGGAGCTGCAGGGGCGAGTGGCCTATTACCTGGAGGGACGCATTGCCTTGCCTGGGTGAATTCGCGATCGAGGCGGCGGTCTGGCCCGCCGATGCAGGAACCGTACGACGGCTGTTTCGCCGCTACGCGGACTGGCTGCAGGAAGACCTCTGCTATCAGAATTTCGACGCCGAGCTGGCCGGTTTGCCAGGCTTCTATGCGCCGCCGCAGGGCGACGTCCTGCTCCTGCGCGGTGCGACGGGGGCAGCCGTCGGATGCATCGGGTTGAGACCCATGGGTGAAGGCGCCTGCGAACTGAAGCGGCTGTGGGTCGAAGCCGAAGCCAGGGGCGGCGGTTGGGGGCGGCGGCTGACGGAAGCCGCGATCGCACGAGCGCGTGCCGCGGGGTACCGGCGTATCTTGCTCGACAGTTTGCCGCGGCTGGAAACGGCGGTTGGCCTCTACCGCGACCTGGGCTTTGTCGAGATCGCGCCATACGACGATAATCCGCAGGAAGGCGTTCTCTATTTCGGCCTCGACCTCCAGGAGGCGCAAGGCGTGTGAAATTCGGAGGCAAGGAGCGGATAGAGACCCCCTTCTCTGCCAGGCAGACTTCTCCGCATCGCTTGAACGGGTTTGTGAGGGAACTCACAGACAGGTGAAGCAGGCGTGACACCATGCGGTTCCAGCCATCGCAAGGACCGCAGCGGAGAGAGGAATGATTTACATGTCCAGTATCGATCAGCCCCTGCGCATCTCCGGCACTGCCCCGGTCTTGCGCGCCCGTACCCGCGGTCCACGCCGCAGTCTCATTCTGACGGTCTTGCGTGCGGTTATGGAGCTGCAGCGCCGCGCCGAGGAACGTGAACGGATTCTCGACTTGGACGAGCGGATGCTGCGTGACATCGGTCTCAGCCGCAGCGAGCTGCTGCGCAGCTATACGCACGGAATCCGCCAGTAGTCTCTGTCTGTTGCCGCATTCCGGCCTTGCGATACCGTCCTGCTTTCATCATCGGTCTATGGTGGGATTCACGTCTCAGGCGGAAGCGAAGCGCTTCCGCCTGAGACGATCGCGCTAGAGCAGGATCGCCTTAGGGGAGATCGCTCTGGCGATCCCACCTAAGGCGTGAATCCTACTCTCATCATAGGTTTAGAGGGCGATTCACGTCTCCGGCGGAAGCGAAGCGCTTCCGCCGGAGACGATCGCGCTCTAGCTTGCTCTGTACTGGACTCGTGTAAGACGGAGCAGGGGGTGGCGGTGAGCGCTTTACGGGGTGAAAGCTATTTCGAGGACTTTCCGGTCGGCCGCAGTTTCACGACGCGCGGTGCCACGCTCAGCGAGGCGCAGATTCTTGCCTTTGCTTGGGAATGGGACCCACAGCCCTTTCATATCGACGTGGAAGCGGCCGCTGACTGGGGGTACGGCGGTTTGATCGCCAGCGGCTTTCAGACCCTTCTGGTCGCCTTCCGGTTGGTGTTTCAGGAGAATGTCTGGACCCACTGCTCCCTGGGGTCGCCCGGCATCGAGGCGCTGCGGTGGTTGCTGCCCGTGCGTCCCGGTGACACTCTTCGGTGCCATGGTGAGGTGCTGGAGGCGCGGGAAAGCCGCTCCAAGCCCGACCGCGGTTTCGTCAAGATTCGCTACGACGTGCTCAATCAGAAAGACGAGGTGGTCGCCGACATGCTGTCCACGCATATCTTCCGCCGTCGACCCTCAGAGCAGGATCCCTCCGGGTGAGATCGCTCTGGCGATCGCACCTCGGGCGTGAATCGCGCTCGAACACAGAACGACAGCGCTGGCCCGCGGGTTTCGATTTACACCGGCCAAACCAGCAGTATCGCCGGCACGGCGAGCAGCAGGATGAGCAGATCGAGCGGCAGGCCCATGCGGGCGTAGTCGCCGAAACGATAGCCGCCCGGGCCCATGACCAGAAGGTTCGACTGGTGCCCGATGGGCGTCAAGTAGGTTGAGGAGGCTCCGACCGCGACCGCCATCAGGAACGGGTCCAGGGAGTAGCCCAGGCCGTTGGCGATCTCGATTCCGATCGGTGCCATCAGCACCGCCGTGGCGGCGTTGTTCATTACATCGCTCAGCAGCATGGTGACGGCCATCAGCAGAGCAAGGATCAACCAGACCGGCGCGCTTTCGCCGAGATCGAGGATCGGCTGCGCGATCACCATCGACCCGCCGCTGGTTTCCAGGGCTTGGCCGACCGGGATCATCGCGCCGAGCAGCACCACGATCGGCCAGTCGATCGATTCATAGATATCGCGGAGCTGTAGCTCGCCGGCCAGCACCACCGCGACGGCCGCGCCGGTGAAGGCGATGTGCGGCGGCAGCAGACCCAAGACCACCAACCCGACGGCGACGGCGAAGATCCCGAGGCCCCGCCAGTTGTCGCTGCGCCGACCGATCTCCAGCCCGCGCTCCGCTAGCGGCAGCACGCCGAGGTTCTGGAAGGCTTCCGGCATGACCTCGCGTTCACCTTGCAATAGCAGCACGTCGCCCGGCTGGAAGCGAACCTGTCCCAGCCGCTCGTAGATGCGCTCGCCCTGCCGCGAGACTGCCAACAGGTTGACGCCATAGCGGGTGTGCAGACGCAGGGAACGCGCGGTGCGCCCCTCCAGGCGCGAACTCGGGGTGATCACGGCTTCGATCAGTCCGACCCGTTCGGAACGCAGGGTCTCGGCCCGAATGCCGCCGGCGCCGACCAGCTCCACCCCCGCGGTTTCCACAAGACGGCGGAGCGCCTGCGGGTCGGCTTCCAGAATCAGAATGTCGCCGGACTGCAACCGAAGGAAGCCCGAGGGCGCAAGAATGCGGTCTTTGCGGCGCACCAGCGCGACGACCGAGATATCCCCTTGGCTGACGGCAAAGAGGTCGAGCAGACGACGGCCGACGAAGGCCGACTTGCTCGGCACCCGTGCTTCGGTGATGTAGCCCTCGATCTCGACCAGTGGACGCTCGCGGTCGGAGGGCTGAGCCGCCAAACGTTCAGGAAGCAGCCGCCAACCTGCCAGGGCGACGAAGCCGATGCCGACGGCGGCAACCGTCAGACCGACCGGAGCAAAGTCGAACATCCCGAAGGACGTGCCCGTCGCCTCGGCGCGGAGATTGGCGATAACGATGTTGGGCGGCGTGCCGACCAGGGTGATCAGGCCACCCAGCAGGGAGGCGAAGGACAAGGGCATCAGCAGTTGGCTCGGGCTGCGCCCGCTGGTGCGTGCCAGTTCCAGGGCGACCGGTAGCAAGAGCGCCAGAGCCCCGACATTGTTCATGAAGGCTGAGCAGACGCCGCAGGTGGCCGTAAGGGCGAGCATCTGCAGCGTCGGTCGTGTCGTCAGCCGACCCAGCAGGCGCGAGATCACTCCCAAGAGTGCGGAGGTCCGCAGCGCGCGGGTCAGTACCAGGATGGCGGCAACGGTAATCACGGCCGGATGGCCGAAGCCGTTGAAGGCACCCTCCATCGGTACCAAACCGCCGATCACTGCGGCCAAGAGGGCGAGCAGGGCCACCAGATCGAATCGAAGCCGTCCCCAGGCGAACAGCCCGAGCGCGCCGGCCAAGATGGCGAACAGCAGAAGCTGGTCGGGTGTGGGCATCCGGTGTCCGGCCCCTCCTGCGGGCCCCTAGGCTTTGCTCTGGCTTGTCGGGTGGTTGCAGCTTCGCAGCGGACGAAATGCGGGCGGTGCGGTCACGTTCGAGGCCGTGCGGCACTCTGATCCGGACAACCGACGGGCCGGATCTTTGCCTTATTCTAATCTCCCCCGTCCGTCCCGCGCCAGTCCCGAGCTTTTATACGCCTGCGGAGACATTCGCCAGCCGCGTAGCAGTCTGTTCGTTTGGCGCGTTGACGCACTGCAACATGCCGCCTAATGTCCGCGCCATTCCTGTTCTTTTGGCGACCCTTAACCGCTAAGGAGCGACCTGTCATGAGCCCGCTCGCCAGGCCAACACCTCCAACCGACAAGCCCGCCAACCCGAACTTCTCCAGCGGCCCTTGCGCCAAGCGCCCTGGCTGGTCGCTGCCGGCGTTACAGGGCGCGTTCCTCGGCCGCTCCCATCGCGCCAAGGGTGGCAAGGCGAAGTTGGCCGAGGTGATCGAGCGCTCGAAGCGCGTGTTGGGTCTGCCTGCGGACTGGCGGCTGGGCATCGTCCCGGCCTCCGATACCGGTGCGGTGGAGATGGCCATGTGGTCGTTGCTGGGTCAGCGGGGTGTAGATCTGTTGGTCTGGGAGTCTTTCGGAGCGGGCTGGGCGACCGATGCGGTGAAGCAGCTGAAGCTGAGCGACGTGCGCACCCTCGAGGCGGCCTACGGTGAGCTGCCGGATCTGTCGCAGGTCGATTGGAGTCGCGACACGGTCTTCACCTGGAACGGCACGACCTCCGGCGTGCGCGTGCCCGACGGCAACTGGATCGCGGCCGGGCGCGAGGGCTTGGCGATCTGCGATGCCACCTCGGCTGCTTTCGCCATGCCGTTGCCATACGACAAGCTGGATGTCGTTACCTGGTCCTGGCAGAAGGCCCTGGGAGGCGAGGCGGCCCATGGCATGCTGGCGCTCTCGCCCCGTGCGGTGGAGCGCCTCGAGAGCTACAGCCCGCCCTGGCCGCTGCCGAAGATTTTCCGCCTGACCAAGGGCGGCAAGCTGATCGAAGGCGTCTTCAAGGGTGAAACGATCAACACGCCGTCGCTGCTCTGTGTCGAAGATGCGCTGGACGGATTGGCTTGGGCGGAGTCGATCGGCGGACTGCCGCAGCTGGTGGCCCGTGCGGAGGCCAACTTGAGTGCGGTCTCCGCTTGGGTCGAGGCGCGCGACTGGGTCGACTTCCTGGCCGGTGATCCGGCCACGCGGTCCTGTACGTCCATCTGCCTGAAGATCGTCGACGGGTGGTTCGTCGGGCTGACTGCCGAACGGCAGGCTGCCGTTGCCAAGCGCATGGTGGCTCTGTTGGACGAAGAAGCCGTGGCTTATGACATCGGCGCCTACCGTGACGCGCCGCCCGGTTTGCGACTCTGGGGTGGCGCCACCGTAGAGACCGCCGATATGGAGGCGCTGTTGCCGTGGCTTGACTGGGCCTATGCCTGCGTCAAATCCGAACAGGCTGCCCCACAGACTGCTCCAGTCTGAATCGGCGGCACAGTCCAATCTCCTGCAAAGTTTCCCGAAACGAGACGTAGAGATCCATGCCCAAGGTCCTGATTGCCGATAAACTCAGCCCGCTTGCCGTCGAAGTCTTTCAGCGGCGGGGCCTCGACGTGGACTTCGAAGTCGGCCTGAGCCCGGAGGAACTGAAAGCGCGTGCTGGCGGTTACGACGGCATCGCCGTGCGCTCGGCCACCAAGCTGACGGCTGAGATCCTGGAAGCGGGGGCTGCCGGAGAGTTGAAGGTGACCGGCCGGGCCGGGATCGGCGTCGACAACATCGACGTGGAGGCGGCGACCGGCCACGGCGTCGTGGTGATGAATACGCCCTACGGCAACGCGACCACGACGGCCGAACACACCGTCGCGCTGATGTTCGCTTTGGCCCGACAGATCCCCGCTGCCGATACCTCCACGCAGGCGGGCAAGTGGGAGAAGTCGCGCTTCATGGGTATGGAGCTTACCGGCAAGACGCTCGGCCTGATCGGTTGCGGCAACATTGGCTCCATCGTAGCCGAACGCGCGCTTGGCCTGCGCATGAAGGTCGCTGCCTACGATCCCTTCCTGTCGAACGACCGGGCCGTCGACCTGGGGGTGGAGAAGGTCGAACTGGACGAGCTGCTGGGCCGGGCCGACATCATCACCCTTCACGTTCCGATGAACGATCAGACTCGTGGCATCATCGATGCTGCCGCCCTGGCCAAGTGCAAGAAGGGCGTGCGGATCATCAACTGCGCGCGCGGCGGTCTGGTGGTCGAGGCGGATCTGAAGGCGGCGCTTGAATCCGGACAGGTGGCGGGGGCCGCGCTCGATGTTTTCGAGATCGAGCCGGCCAAGGAGAACGCGCTGTTCGGATTGCCCAATCTGGTGTGTACGCCGCATCTCGGCGCCTCGACCAACGAGGCGCAGGAGAATGTCGCGGTACAGATCGCCGAACAGATGAGCGACTACCTGTTGAGCGGCGCTGTGACCAACGCGATCAATATGCCGTCGCTGACGGCCGAGGATGCCAAGCGTCTGGGTCCCTACATGAAGCTGGCCGAGCAGCTCGGGTCCTTTGCCGGCCAGCTGACGCGCACGGGGCTGCAGGCGGTCACCATCGAGTACGAGGGGCATGTTGCCGAGCTCAACACACGGCCGCTGACCCAGGCGGCCCTGACAGGCTTGCTGCGGCCGATGCTGGATTCGGTGAATATGGTCAACGCGCCGGTCCTGGCACGTCAGCGGGACATCGAGCTGCGCGAGATCAAGGACGAGACGCCGGGCGACTATCAGACGTTGATCCGCCTGACGGTCAAGACCGATCGGCAGGAGCGCGCCGTCTCGGGTACGCTGTTCAGCGGCGACAAGCCGCGAATCGTCGAGATCAAAGGCATCCAGATCGAGGCGCAGCTCTCGCCGCACATGCTCTACACCACAAACGACGACAAACCCGGCGTGATCGGCGCGCTCACCGGCCTCTTGGCAGAGGAGCGGATCAACATTGCGAGCTTCCACCTCGGTCGCAACGCGCCGGGCGGCGATGCCATCGCCCTGATCGAGCTTGACGAGCCGATGAACGGCGAGACCGTGAACAAGGTACGCGAGCTGCCCTCCATCACGCGTGCGGAACTGCTGCAGTTCTGATCGACATCAAGCTCTGTTAGGGGAGAACGTCGCTTTTGCGCCGCCCTCATGGAGGACCCTCCGCTATGCGCGGTCTTGCCGGCCTATTGCTCGCGCTCTCGTTTCTGTTCGCTGCGTCGACGCAGAGCTGGGCGACCGGTTCTGCGGATCTCGGTCTCCGGATCGAGACGGGCGGACCGCCACTGCCGCAAAGACCTTTCGTCGCTTTGCCGGAAGAAGCCTTGTCCGACTCCCTGGCGGCTGTCGGCACCGCCGGAATCGTCAAGGCGCTCTTGGTGGCGCCGACCGACCGCTACGGTCATGCCGTTCTGGGCGACGGGATCGAGGCCGGCGGTCTGAGGGTGATCACCGCCGGTGGACTGGTCTTGGAGGTTCTGCTGCCGCCCGAGGCCGTTTTCGAGGACCTTCGGCCCCGCCTGTTGGACCTGACCGGCGACGGCAGCGACGAGGTTCTGGTGATCAAGGCCTATCAGGACAGAGGAGCGGCGCTGGCGCTTTATGGGGTCGTGGAGGAGGAACTGCACCAGATCGCCGAAACGCCCGCGATCGGCACGCCGAACCGCTGGCGGAACCCGGCCGGCGTCGGCGATTTCGATGGCGACGGTCGGCTTGACGTCGTTGAGGTTCAGACGCCGCACATCGGCGGACTCCTGCGTCTCTGGAGCTGGCGCGATGGCGATCTGGCGCCTGGACCCGCGTTTTCCGGCGTGTCGAACCACGCGATTGGCAGCCGCGCGCTTGGCCTGTCGGCGGTTCTCGATCTTGACGGCGACGGAGATGACGAACTGCTGATCCCGGAAATGGGGTGGCGCAGCCTCGTGGCGCTCGACCTTCGCGACGACGTCTGGGTCGCCAAGGGGCGGCTGGAACACACGGCGGCCATCGTCAGCGATTTCGTTCGTGAGGACTTCGACGGCAATGGTCAGGACGACGTGGGTTACGTCTTGGCGGACGGCACGGTGGTACGGCTGCTGCGCTAGGCCGTTTCCTGCTATGGCAACGGTCGAGGCATCGCTTCGAATTCCGGTTTCGGAAGATCAAGCGGTTCCAACTGGCCGGAAAACAGTCTAGAGCAGGATCGCCTTGGGTGGGACCGCTCCGACGGTCCCACCCAAGGCGTGAAACCTACTCTCGTGATAGATCTGGAGGGTGATTCACGTCTCGGGCGAAAGCGAAACGCCTCCGCTTGAGACGATCGCGCTCTAGGACATCGCCCACGACTGGGCAGGTGGCGTCGAGGGGACGCAGAACCGCAGGTAAAAAAGAGGACATGGCATGGGGAACGTGGTCGTCGTCGGCTCCCAGTGGGGTGACGAAGGCAAGGGCAAGATCGTGGATTGGCTCTCGGAGCGCGCGGACGTCGTGGTGCGCTTTCAGGGCGGCCACAATGCCGGGCACACGCTGGTGGTCGGGAACAAGACCTACAAGCTTTCGCTGCTGCCCTCGGGTGTGGTGCGTTCCGGCAAGCTTTCGATTATCGGCAACGGCGTGGTGGTCGATCCCTGGGCCTTGATCGAGGAAGTCGAGCGGCTGACGGCACAGGGCGTGGCGGTGACGCCCGAAACCCTGAAGATCGCAGAGAACGCTGCACTGATCTTGCCGCTGCACGGTGCCGTCGATCGTGCGCGCGAGGCACGGCGCGGCGACGACAGGATCGGCACCACCGGGCGCGGCATCGGCCCGGCCTACGAGGACAAGGTCGGGCGGCGCGCCATCCGGCTCTGCGATCTTGCCGATCCCGACCTGCTGGCCAAGCGCGTGAACTCTCTGCTGGTGCATCACAACGCCCTGTTTCGCGGCCTGGATCTGCCCGAGGTGGCGGCCGAAGAGCTGATCGAACAGTTGCGCGCGATCGCACCCAAGATTCTGCCCTTTGCAGACAGAGTCTGGCAGCGCCTGGACGATGCGCGGCGCCAGGGCAAGCGTATCCTCTTCGAGGGCGCGCAAGGGGCCATGCTCGACGTCGATCACGGCACCTATCCCTTCGTGACCTCATCGAACACCGTCAGCGGTCAGGCGGCGGCCGGATCCGGGATTGCGCCGGGCGTGCTTGGCATGGTGCTCGGTATCACCAAGGCCTACACGACCCGTGTCGGCAGCGGTCCTTTTCCGACGGAACTGGACGATGAGATCGGTCAACGTCTCGGCGAACGGGGGCACGAGTTCGGTACCGTCACCGGGCGTGCCAGACGTTGCGGCTGGTTCGATGCCGTCATGGTCCGCCAGGCGATCAAGATCGGCGGTATCGACGGCATCGCGCTGACCAAGCTCGACGTGCTCGACGGTTTCGAGGCACTGCAGGTTTGTACCGGCTACGATGTCGATGGCGAGCGGCTGGACCATCTGCCCGCCCAACCGGCACTGCAAGCTCGGGCCAAACCCGTTTACGAACGCTTCGAGGGCTGGTCGGATTCGACGCAGGGGGCGCGTTCCTGGGCCGACCTGCCGGCGACGGCCGTGAAGTACATCCGCCGCATCGAGGAGTTGATCGAGGCTCCGGTCGCCTTGCTTTCGACCTCGCCGGAGCGCGAGGACACGATTCTCGTGCGGGATCCCTTCACCCCGTAGAGCGGGATCGCAAGGGGTGGAGTCGCGCCGTCGCCGCCGCCCATCGGGTCGGAGTGCTGCACCAACAGGGTGAAGGTCCTGAGTCTCCCGGGTCGGCCGCGGGTCGGAAGGTCGGCTCTGCAAAGACGCTCCGCAATCCTGTTTAGAAGTGGCGTCCGTTAACTTCGCCTTTGCCATACGTCGGGTAGATCGGGTGAGGTGCCGTCGTTTGGGCGGTGCCACTCTATCCTTTGGGCCTGAGGCCAGATGGCATGAGCTCTGCGCGCCCCAGCGGCGAAGTGATCGCACTCGACCAGTCCTTCGAGTTGTTGCCGAACGAGCGGCTGCCCGCGTTCGACTCGCCGCAGGCGGAAGCCTACGCTGCGCGCGAGCGGCAAACCGGCAATCCGATGTTCGCCCTGGTGGCTCGGCCGGATCTGGGGCCGCGCCGCGAGATCATGTTGCATCTGCTGCGGCAGGAGCGCCTGCCCATGCTTTCGGCGTTGGCCTGGAACGTCGTGGATTGGCCGCCCGCTGGCGGACGCCGCATGATTGCCGCGTTCCGCCGCCCCGGCGGTCGCCGTGTTCAGACGCAGCCCGGCGAACGGTTCGAGCCCTGGCGCGAAGACGATATCCTTCGGAAGTTCATCGAGCCGCTTCTGCCGGTCCTGAGAGATCTCGAAGCGCGCGGCATCACACATCGCGCAATCAGGGCGGACAACCTTTTCTTCGATGGCGCTTCGGATAACGCCTGCCTGCTGGGGGAGTGCGTCATGGCCCCCCCTGGCATGGACCAACCGGTGCTCTACGAGCCGATCGAGGGGATGCTGGCTTCGCCAGGTGGGCGCGGCCTTGGCTACACCGCTGACGATCTCTACGCCTTCGGCGTCACTATCGCCGTCCTGCTGGCCGGCGGCGATCCGGCCCAGGGCCTGGAAAGCGATGCGCTGGTGCAGTCCAAGATCCACCGCGGATCCTATGCCACCTTGATCGGGCGGACCCGCCTGTCGCTGCCGATGATGGAGGTCTTGCGCGGCCTGCTCTGCGATCACAGGGCGGAGCGATGGACGCTGCACGACATGGATCTTTGGCTTGCCGGCCGCCGTCTGAGCCCGAAGCAGCCGAGCCTTCCGATCCGCGGACAGCGCGCCTACACGATCAAGGGGACAAGCTACTGGTCGGTCCGCGCAGTCGCCGCCGCCTTCAGTACGAACTGGCAGGAAGGTATTGCGGCGCTGCAACGTAACGATGTCGCGACCTGGGTCCGCCGTGCACTCTCGGACGAGGAGCTGTCGGATCGGGTGGCGAGTGCTGGCGGGCCCGGTGCCGGTTCCTCGTCCGCCGGCGGCGGTCTGCGGGATCGTCTGCTGTCGCGGTTGATCATGGCCCTGGATCCGGCGGCGCCTCTGCAACTGCGCGGTTTTGCCAGCGGCATCGACGCCGTCGGGCAGGCCCTGGCCGTGCACTACGGCGATCCGGAGCAGCGTCAGGCCTTCGGTGAGTTGATACAAGCCAAGCTGCCGCAGACTTGGCTGGAGTCGCAGCCGCTCAGTCGACCCGATCATGCGATTCTGCGTAAGTCGTTCGAGGTCATGCATCATTTCATCGTGCGAACCGAAGCGGGTTACGGCATCGAGCGGTGTCTCTACGAGTCGAACGATCACTGGCCCTGCCTATCGCCCATTCTGGAACGCGATTGGGTATCGGAGGGTGTGGAGTTGCTGCCCGCACTCGAGCGCGTGGCCGCGGCCGGACCGCCGGACGAGGTGCCCGTCGACCGGCATATCGCAGCTTTCGCCTGCGCGCGGGTGAAGGGCATTCCGGAGCGGGTCGTCCGGACCATGGCAAACGATCAAA
>JANQPZ010000013.1 GCA_028285215.1 Rhodovibrionaceae bacterium
CGCTGCGGATCGACCAGGTGAATCGGGAGGGGGCGGTGACGGCGCGCGCCGAATCGCCCTTCGCACGCGCCGCCTTCGAGACGGCCGACCTTCCCGCCGAGGAGCGCTTCGTGGTGATTCAGCCCGGCAACAACCTCTGGACCATCGCGCGGCGCACCTATGGTCTGGGCCCCCGCTATACGGTCATCTTCGATGCCAATGCGGACCAGATCCGCGACCCGGACCTGATCTATCCCGGACAGATCTTCGTGCTTCCCGACGTCGAGAGTTCCGGCTGATCCGACGAGAGCGGGGCGCTCGCCCGCCTGCGGCGATCTTGCTGTTTACGCTGCTTGGCTCTTGCCCTTGGGCGGGCGGTCGGCTGTGCGGCTGTGCTTGGGCGCGCTGCGGACGGCGCTGGTGTCCTCGGGCAGGCTTCGGGCCCCGCCCGAGAGCGTGTGCAGCATCAGCTCGACGGCCGGCAGGGCTTCCAGCAGCAGTGCCGTCACGGCGGCAACGATGCTGACGGGCGTCTTGGGCTGCGCGGGCACGATCTCCATCGCCAGTCGGATGTCCTGGGTCGGGGTGATGAAGAAGTGGGTATGCTTGTTGCGCCGGCTTGCCGCGACCAGCTGCCGGATGGCGTGACGTCCCTTCGGCAGTTCGGCCGTGTAGGGCAGTTTGCCGAACTCCCCGACCAGCCGCATGCGATCTCCGGCTTCCGGGCCGACTTCGCCGGCGAAGGTCAGGTCGCGATACAGGAAGCTGAAGGTCAGCGGCCGTCCGGCCGGTGTGGCGGCGACGCGCCCATCCTCGGTGATCTCGATACTGCCGAGCTCGATGGGAAGCTTGGTCTCCGAGGCGATGCGAACGGTCTCGTCCAGCACCTCCTGATCGACGGTCGGGCTTGCCGCGTCGGCGGGGGGTGACGAGGTCTCCGAAGCGTCGGCGGCCATGCGCTGCGACTCCAAGGTTGGGCAGGACATCGCGCAAGGTAGATGAGCCGCCCTTAAGGCCCGGTAAACGCCGCCTTTTCTGCGGCTATTCGGCGGCCTTGGGCGCCAGGTCTAGGGCCGCCGGTTCGACGCGTTCCGGCCGTTTCGCCGCCTTGCGGGCCTGGAGCCAGCTCCGCAGGTTCGCGCGCAGCATCAGCATGCAGGGCGTGAAGACCAGCGTCAGCAGGGTGGCGAAGCCCAGCCCGAAGACGATGGCGGTCGCGAGCTGACTCCACCACTGGGTCGAGGGGGCGCCGACCTGCACCACGCGCTGGATCAGGTCGATGTTGGCGCCCAGCACCATGGGCATCAGGCCCAGTATCGTCGTAATGGTGGTCAGCAGCACCGGCCTCAGGCGTTGGGCGCCGGTTCGCAGGATCGTCTCCAGGGGATCGCCGCCCTCCGCCTTCAGGCGGTCGTAGGTGTCGATCAGGACGATGTTGTTGTTCACCACGATTCCCGCCAGGGCGATCACCCCGATCCCGCTCATGACGATGCCGAAGGGCTGATCGGTCACCATCAGGCCGATGAAGACTCCGATGGTCGACATCACCACCGCGGAGAGGATCAGGAAGGCGGAGTAGAAGGAGTTGAACTGCGTGACCAGGATGATCGCCATCATGAAGAGGGCGACGGCAAAGGCCTTGGTCAGGAAGGCCTGGCTCTCCTGCTGTTCCTGGTCTTCGCCCTTGAAAGTGATGTCGACCCCCGGCGGCAGCTCGCTTTCATTCTCCGCCAGCCAAGCCCGGATGACCTGCACCTTGTCGTCGGCCAGGATCGGCTCCCCCGTCGCGGCGTCGACGCCGACATCGGCCTTGACCGTCATGACCCGCCGGCCGTCGACGCGGTTCAGCAGCGACACCTTGGGCGCGGCCGTCTTGTTCACGAAGTTGGCGATCGGCACCAGACCGCGGTCCGTCTGCACCCGGATGCGCTCCAACTGGTCGATGGTGCGGTAGCGCTCGGGCAGGCGCAGCACGATATCGACCTCTTCGTCGGAGGTGTCGGGCCGGTACTCCGCCAGCTTCATGCCGTTGGTGACCATGCGCACGTAGTTGCCGATCAGGGTCACGTCGGCGCCGAACTTGGCGGCCTCTGCACGGTCGACCGCGACTTCCCATTCGATGCCGGGGATCGGGCGGCCGTCCTCGATGTCGACCAGCCCGTCCGTGCTGCGCAGCAGTGCCGCGACACGCGCCGCAGCCGGGTCGAGTTTGGCGGGGTCGTCGGCGCTGATCTGGAGCTGGATCGGCTTTCCGACCGGCGGGCCGGATTCTTCCTCGCGGGTTTCGACGTAGGTGCCGGGCATCTCGTTGCCGCGCGCGCGCACTTCGCCCAGGATCTCGCGGGCCGAGGGGCGTTTGAACCAGTCCACGAACTCGAGATTGATGATGCCGATCAGATCCTCCGGCTCGTCGTCGTCCTCGCGACCGGAGGACGCGACGGTCCGGGTATAGACCGTGTGGAAGGCCCCCGTCTCGCGCTGGATCGCCAGGATCTCGGCCTCGACTTCGCGCACCAGTCGGTCGCGCTCCTGGATCGAGAGGTTGCCCCGGCCGTGGACCCAGACGGCGGCGTTTTCGGGCTCCACGTTGGGGAAGAACTCGATGCCTCGGCCGAACTGGCTGTAGGCAACCTGAACACCGATCAGCAGCGCGACGGCCAGCAGCGCGATCTTGCCGGGATGCTTGAGCGCCGCCTTCAGGAACCGCAGATAGGCGCCGGTAAAGCCGCGGAGCTGAGTCAGGTCACTCCCTTCGCCGGCCGCGATAGCCTGCATCTTCTGCGGATCTGCGCTGCCGCTCTTGCCGCCGATCACGGAGCCGAGCGTCGGCACGAAGATCAGCGCCATGGCGAGCGAGGCGCTGAGCACCGCGATCAGCGTCAGCGGCATGAACTTCATGAACTCGCCGACCACGCCCGGCCAGAACAGCAGCGGCAGGAAGGCCGCCAGGGTGGTCGCCGTGGAGGCGATGATCGGCCAGGCCATGCGCTTG
This sequence comes from Rhodovibrionaceae bacterium, assembly GCA_028285215.1. Lineage (GTDB taxonomy): Bacteria > Pseudomonadota > Alphaproteobacteria > Kiloniellales > DSM-21159 > Algihabitans. The sequence continues at coordinate 2,972 of JANQPZ010000013.1, forward strand.
GCCGCCAGGCCATAGGCTTGGTGTTTGTCCAGGCCTTCCGACTTTTTCCGGTCCGCGTACTCGGTCACCACGATGGCGCCGTCGACCAGCATGCCGACGGCCAGGATCAGGCTGAACAGCACCACGATGTTGACGGTCAGCCCGGCCAGGTAGATCACCAGCAGGCCGGTGAGGAAGGAGCCGGGAATGGCGATTCCGACCAGGCCGCCGGAGCGCAGGCCGAGCGCCGCCACCACCACCACCATGACCAGCAGGATTGCCGCCAGGACGTTGTTCTGCAGGTCGGCCAGCATGGTGCGGATGTTCGAGGACTTGTCCTGGCTATAGAAGACCTGCACCTCGTCCGGCCAGTTGACGCGCTCGGCCTCGACCAGGCTGCGCACCTGTTCGATGGTTTCGATGATGTTGGAGCCGACGCGTTTGGAGACCTCCAATGCAATGGCCGGCTGCCCGTTGATCCGCGCGAAGCCTTGCCTGTCCTCGAAGGTCGGGCGGATGGTGCCGACGTCCCGGAAGGTCACGACGGAATCGCCGTCCGACTTGACCGGCATGTTGAGGATGTCGTCGATCGTCTCGAACAGGCCCGGCACCTTCACCGCGAAGCGGCCTTCGCCGGTGTCCATGGAGCCGGCGGCAACCAGTCGGTTGGAACGGTTGACCAGATCCAGGACATAGGCCGCGTCTAGGCCGTACTGCTCCAGCCGCTGCGGATCGACGATCAGTTCGACCCGTTCGTCGCGGTCGCCGGCGATGTCCGCCTCCAGGACCGCAGGGATGGTCTCGATGTCGTCCTGCAACTCGCGCGCCAGACGCAGCAGCGTGCGCTCCGGCACGTTGCCGGACAGGGAGACGACCAACACCGGGAACAGGCTGAGATTCACCTCGTGGACGGTCGGTTCGTCGGTCTCGGTCGGCAGCTCCGGCTTGGCCAGATCGACCTTCTCGCGCACATCGGCCATCGCCAGGTCGGGATCGAAGCCGGCGTCGAACTCCATCACCACGCTGCCGCCGCCTTCGTAGGCAAAGGCGCGCAGCTCCTTGATGCCTTCAAGCGACTGCAGTTCCTGTTCCATCGGCTTGATCAGCAGGCGCTCGGCATCCTCCGGGCTGATGCCTTCGTGATGCAGCGACACGTAGATGATCGGAATGTTGACGTCCGGCTCGGCCTCCTTCGGCACCGCATTGTAGGCGTAGGCGCCGGCGACCAGCAGCAGGACGAGGCAGGCCAGGACCGTCCGTGCGTGAGAGAGCGAGGCGTCGATGATGGCCTTCATTCTACGGCCTCGGCGGTCTCGTCCACGCTCTTGGCGGCGCTGCCGGCGTCTCGCTCGGCCGCGCGTTCCGCGGTCAGAGGTGCCGCCGACCGGTCCAAGTCCTCGCTGGGGCTCGCCACTGCGATGACCTGTTCGCCGTCCTGGACGAACTCCTGGCCGACGGTGATCAGCGTCGCCCGGTCGGGCAGTCCGGTCACGAAGAGGCCGTCGACCGTATCTTCGACGATGTTGACCGGGACGAAGCGCACCCGGCCTGTCGCGGGGTCGCCGTCGCCGTCCTCTTCGACGGTGCGCAAACCCAGGATGCCGCCGTCGTTGAGGGTTAGAATGGCCGGCGTGATCTTGTGGGTCATGATCCGTTCGACCGGCAGGCGCAGGATCGCGGTCATGCCGGCCGGAACCTGTCCGTCGGCATTGCCGACTTCGAGTTCGACCCGGAAGGTGCGCGTTTGAACGTTGGCCTCGGAGGCGACGAACCGAATGCTGCCCCAGATCTCCTCGCCGGTGGCCAGGAGTGCCGACCCTGGTTCGCCGACCCGCAGGTTGCTGACGTCACGCTCGTTGGCCGGCGCGATCACCAGGACCGGGTCGAGATCGACCACGCGTCCGATGGCGTCGCCGGTCTCGACATAGTCGCCAAGATCCATCATGCGGTCGTCCAGCACCCCTTCGAACGGCGCCCTGACTTCAAGGTCGTCGATCGCGATCTGCGCCGCTTCGACGGCCGCCTCCGCGGCATCGAGGGTTGCGCGCGACTCCGCCAACTGGGTTTCGGCCCGGAACCCGCGTTCGTTCAGTTTGCGCGCCGCCTCGAACTCGATCTGACGCTGGCGCAGAAGGGCTTGCGCCTCGCGCAGGCGCGCCGCCCGGTCGCGGGCGCCGAGGCGGGCGATCACCTGGCCGGCCTCTACCCGTTCGCCCTTCTCGACCAGCAGGTCTTCGATCTGGCCGAAGGTTTCGGCCTTGACGTCGACCGCGCGCACGGCCTCGGTGTGGCCCGTCAGGCTGAGTTCGATCAGGCGCGGAGCTGCAGCGCTTTCGGTCACCCGCACACGGGTCATTTCGCGCAGGGCGTCCAGGTCGACCGGCGGTTTGGTCACCTGCGGCTCGCGACGGTCTTCGCCCAGGCTGCCCGAAGCAACCCAGGCGGTTACGCCGACGGCGAGCAGTGCGGCAATCAGATAAGAGCGGTTGAGGCGCATGCGGTCTGTCGATCTTTCGTTTCGCGTGTCGCTTTCAGGGTCGGTCGCCGAGCTTTCACTTTGCTTGCCTTGGAGCCGCCATAGCTATAATTCGTCGGCGACGGGCGTTCATCCCTTTCCCATCATCCGCTCTCGCTCCGTCTCGGGGGAGGACGCTTTCGGGTAGCGGATCAGGTAATCGCGATTCCTGCGGAACCAGTCGGCGGCGAACCGATAGTAGGCAAGTCCGAAGTCGTGCACGAAACGGTGGGCCGGAGAGTCTTCACTCAGGTCTTCGGCAGACATGCCCGCAGCCTCTTTCTCCAGATCTGCCGTCCGGGCATCTATGATCTCGATCACGTGGTCTTGTGGCAGCAGGTCGGACAGGAACAGGATCAACAGGAAGTCCGATCGCACCCGATCCGGCGCAGGCGGCTGCAGCAGAGTTTCGACCAGCCGGTCCCGGCCGGACGCCGTCAGGCTGAAGACCTTCTTGTCGGGTCGCTTGTCCTGAGCCTGGGTGCGGCCGACGATCAGGCCCTCTTCCGCCAGCCGGGCCAGCGCCGGATAGATCGCGCCGAAGCTGATCTCCTGGAAATGGCTGAGCGGCCCCGACTCAAGGGTTTTCTTGATCTCGTAGCCGCTGGCGGGTGCGGCCTGCAGGACGGCCAGGCAGAGTGTCTTGGTATCCAAGGGCGACCTCGCTTTCGGATCTATTATATCGGACCGTTATATATCGCACCAGTACAATAGTTCGAGGGGTGCTGGGAGGCTCGGGACTGACTGTGCGGATCGCGAGGCATTTGTAAAAAATACCCGGCAAAAACAGATATTTGACACCGCTCGACCCGCTTCGCATTTTCGGTCTAGGAAAGGAGGAGTGCAGGTATGACTCCGATCTTGTCCAATGCGGTTTCGGGCCTTCAGGTTCAAGGCAAGCGGCTGGCGGCCTCTGCCCATAATGTCGCCACAGCCACGGTGGTGGCGCCGAGCGACGCGTCCGAACAGCTTGCCGGACCGGTCGTTGTGGATCCGGTCAGCGCGGCCGGCGGTGGTGTCCGCGGTCAGACCCGCTTCCTGACACCGGCCTATGTTCCGGCCCACGACTCCGACCACCCGCAGGCCGATGCCGACGGTACGGTGCGGCGCAGCAATGTGTCGCTGGAAGAAGAAGCGGTGCGGCAGATCGAGGCGCAGCGCGCCTACGAAGCCAGCGTCAAGGTGCTGCAGGTCGGAGATGCGATGTTGGGCGCTTTGCTTGACCGGAGTTCCTGACTCGCCTTGGTAGAAAAGGCGCGCTGACTTCGCGCTATAGGACAGGCCGGACCAAGCCTACCGGGCTCCGCGTTCCGGCCCTATGTAGCGGAATTCCTCACAACTTGGCGATTCGCGCTACGCTTCTCCAGGCAAACGGTGGAGACGGCGGGCCTCACGGTCTATTGTCTGGGAACGGGGTCCCGCCTGATGCGGGGATCCCGGTCTCACCATAGGGTTGGAGTGCGATCGCTCTCCAGACCCTTTCGTCGTCTTCTCGCCCGAGCCTCATGAAGTCTTCTCTCGATCTCGCTTTGATCGGCAACAGCAGTTTCGCCGCGCTCGTCGACCGCAGTGCGCGCATCGTTTGGGGCTGCATGCCACGCTTCGACAGCGATCCGGTCTTTTGCAGCCTGCTGGGCAACAGCGACGGTGCACCGCCACACGGCTTCTGGGACGTCGAGTTGGAGGGCCTCGTCGCGAGTGAGCAACGCTACCTGCCGAACACCGCCGTGCTGGTCACGCAGTTGCGCGACGGCGCCGGCAATGCCGTCGAAGTGGTGGATTTCGCGCCGCGCTTTCGACACTACGGCCGGATGTACCGGCCGATCCAACTGGTCCGGCAGATCCGGCCGCTGTCGGGAACGCCGCGCATCCGCGTACGGCTGCGCCCGGCCCAGGACTACGGCGCGGCGCAGCCCGCCACGACGCGCGGCAGCAATCATCTGCGTTTCGTGATGCCCGATCTGACGCTGCGCCTCACCACCGACGCGCCGATCTCCTACGTGTCGGACGAGGTGCCCTTCGTGCTGGAGACGCCGCTGAGTTTCATCCTGGGCCCGGACGAAAGCCTGACCCAGTCGGTGGCCGGGATTGCCCGCGAGTTCCTCGAGAACACTGAGAACTACTGGCGCGACTGGGTGCGCGGCCTGTCGATTCCCTTCGAATGGCAGGAGGCGGTCATCCGGGCCGCGATCACTCTCAAGCTCTCCGCCTACGAGGAGACGGGCGCGATCATCGCGGCCGTCACCACTTCGATCCCGGAAGCGGCCGGTACCGAGCGGAACTGGGACTACCGCTTCTGCTGGCTGCGCGATTCCTACTACGTGGTGCAGGCCCTGAATCGGTTGGGCGCGACCCGCACCATGGAGAGTTACCTCTTCTACATCACCAATCTCGTTGCAGGGTGGGACGGCGGCGACCTGCAGCCGGTGTTCGGCATCGCTCAGGAAGCGCGCCTCGACGAGCGCACGGTCGAGCATCTGCCGGGCTATCGCGGCATGGGGCCTGTCCGTGTCGGCAATCACGCCTACACGCAGATTCAGAACGACGGCTACGGGAGCGTGATTCTGGCGACCACCCAGGCCTTCTTCGACCAGAGGATCGCCCATCCCGGCACCGACAGCCTGTTCGAACGGCTGGAGCGTATCGGCGAACGCGGCGTCGCGCTGTGGGATCAGCCGGATGCCGGCCTGTGGGAGCTGCGCAACAGCAAGGCGGTGCACACCTATTCCAGCGTTCTCTGCTGGGCCGGCTGCGACCGCCTGGCGCGGATTGCGCGGCATCTCGGCAAGGTGGACCGCGCCCGACACTGGGCCGCGCAGGCCGAGCGCATCCGCGAAGGAATCATCGCCCAGGCCTGGAACGAGGGGCTGGGCAGCTTCACGCAGTCCTTCGGCGGCAGCGATCCCGATGCGTCGCTGCTGCTGTTGCCGTCGCTCGGCTTCATCTCCGCCGAGGATCCGCGTTTCGTCGGTACGCTCGCCTTCGTGGAGAAGGAGCTGCGCCGCGGCAATCATCTTTTCCGCTATGCCAAGGACGAGTTCGGTGTGCCGGACAACTCCTTCAATATCTGCACCTTCTGGTACATCGACGCGCTCGCCCAGGTCGGAAGAAGCGAAGAGGCGCGGGCGCTATTCGAAGAAATGTTGATGTGCCGCAATGCGGCCGGACTCCTGTCGGAGGATCTTGATCCGGAAACCAAGGAGCTCTGGGGCAACTTCCCGCAGACCTACTCGATGGTGGGTTTGATCAACTCGGCAATGCGCCTCAGTCGATCGTGGGAGGATGCCTTTTGAGCCCCGTTGGGACGGTCGCCGGAACTGCCGACAGGAAAAGGACGACGCCGAAACCGGCGGTCACCGCGCCCAAGCGCCGGCTGGTGGTGGTTTCGAACCGCGTGGCGGTGCCGCGCCATGGCCGCACCGGAGGCGAAGGCGGCCTTGCCGTCGGGGTGAAAGCCGCGCTCGAAGAGAGCGGGGGCATGTGGTTCGGCTGGTCCGGAAAGACCGTAGAGCACGACGTTGGCGAGCCGGAAGCCGCCGGCCTCTTCGAGGCGGGCAAGACCACCTATGCAATGGTCGACCTAACACGGCGCGACTACGAAGAATACTATAACGGTTTCGCCAACCGTTCGATCTGGCCGCTGTTTCACTACCGGCTCGATCTGGCCGATTTCAATCGGCGCTACCTGGCGGGCTATCAGCGGGTGAACGCGCTTTTTGCGCGCCGCCTGGCGCCGCTGCTGCGCGACGACGACCTCTTGTGGATCCACGACTATCACCTCATCCCGATGGCGGACCAGCTCCGCCACATGGGATGCCGGCAGACGATGGGCTTCTTCCTGCACATCCCCTGGCCGGCGTTGGAGGTGCTTCTGGCGCTGCCCAATCACCGGGCGCTGGTGCAGTCCCTCTGCGCCTACGACCTCGTCGGGTTTCAGACGGAGGACTACCGCAGAGCCTTCGTCGACTATTGCCAGAGGGAGCTCGGGGCAACGGTCGATGCGGAGGGAACGCTGGAGGCCTTTGGCCGCCGTGTGCGTACCGGCACCTTCCCGATCTCCATCGATACGCAAAGTCTGGCCGAAGCGGCCGAGGAGGCAGCCGGCTCGCGGCAGATCCATCGCCTCAGGGACTCCGTGCGCAATCGCGACCTGATCATCGGCGTCGACCGGCTCGACTACTCCAAGGGCCTGCTGGTCCGCGTTCAGGCCTATGAGCATCTGCTCCGGGCCTATCCAGCGAACCGCGGGCGGGTGGTGATGTTGCAGATCGCCCCGCCTTCCCGCATGGAGGTGCCGGAGTACATGCAGCTCCGCCATGAAATGGAAGCTGCCTGCGGTCATCTCAACGGTGCTTTCGCGGAGTTCGACTGGACTCCGGTGCGCTATCTGAACAAGGGGTTCAGCCGGCGGATGCTGGCCGGTTTCTACCGCACGGCGCGGGTCGGTTTGGTGACTCCGCTGCGCGATGGCATGAACCTGGTCGCCAAGGAATATGTCGCGTCCCAGAATCCCGAAGACCCCGGCGTTCTCGTCCTGTCTCGCTTCGCCGGCGCGGCGCGCGAACTGGATGGGGCGCTGATCGTCAATCCCTACGATCTGGAAGCGACGGCCGAGGCGATGCAGATGGCGCTGGCGCTCGATCTGGAGGAGCGCAAGGACCGCTACCGGACGATGATCGATCGCCTTCGGAACCATGATATCGACCGCTGGCGCGAGGATTATCTCTCGGCACTGGCTGCATGAGTGAGGCGCCGGCCGTTCTGATCGGCGACATCGGCGGCACCAACGCCCGCTTCGCCCTGGTTCGGGATGCGGGGCCGGAGCGCTTGCAGCGGCTGACGGTGGCCTCCTTCGCGGATCCCGCAACCGCCATAGCCGCGGTCTTGGCCGAAGCGGACGGGCCGGTCGACGGCGCGCTTCTGGCGGTGGCGGGACCCGTCACCGGCCCGACAGCGGAGTTGACCAACGGCAGGTGGCAGTTCGATGCCGAGCGTCTGGCGGTGGCGGCCGGGCTCGAAAAGGTCGTTCTGCTGAACGACTTCGCCGCACAAGCGCTCGCCCTGCCGGAACTGGCGGCGGACGATCTGGTCCCCCTCGGCGGGCCGGCCGAGGCCGCGGATGCGACAGCCCCGCTTGCGGTCCTGGGACCGGGAACCGGCCTGGGGGTTGCCGCGCTCCTGGCCCAGGGCACACCGCTTGTCGGCGAAGGCGGACATGTCACCCTCCCGGCAGTGACGGGCGATGAGGCCGAGGTTCTGGAAGGGCTGCGGCATCGCTACGGCCACGTCTCGGCGGAGCGGGTGCTGAGTGGCGAGGGTCTTGCCGCAGTCTACCAGGCGGTTGGCGGCCGGCACGCCCGTTCCCCATCCGAGGTGACGACGGCCGCCCGCGATCGGGATCCTGCGGCCGAGAAAGCGCTGGCGTTGTTCTTCGGGTTTCTCGGCACCGTCGCCGGCGATGTGGCCCTGACCTTCGGTGCACGGGGTGGTGTCTACCTGGCCGGGGGCATTCTGCCGCGTTTGGTGCCGGAACTTCGGCAGTCCGACCTGTACCCGCGTTTTGTCTCGAAAGGTCGCTTTCGTGAGTATCTGGAGGCTGTCCCCTTGCGCCTCGTGACTCATCCCGATCCGGCCCTGTTGGGATTGGCGCGGCTCGCACGGCAGATGAGGGCAGGGTGATGTTCTGCTCTAGGAATTCTTGCCGCTCGCCTTCTTGAGTGACCGCGCCGGTGCTGGCGAACCGCCGAGTGTCGCCGTATCCTTTGGTTTTTGAGACGGAATATTTTGAGACCTGTCGCCGGGGCTCTTCGACAGCAGCCGGTTCAAGGCGTCGATCAGGGCGTCGGGCGCGATGGGCTTGCGCAGGAAGGCGGCGGCGCCGGCGGTCCTTGCGCCTTCGGCGTCCAGCGTTTCGCTGTAGCCCGTGCAGAGAACCACCGGCAGATCAGGCAGACGCTGGTGGACGCGGGTCATGAGTTCGAGTCCGCTCATGCGCGGCATGGTCTGATCGCTGATGACCGCATCGATCCGGTGGCGGCTCAACAGCTCGAGGGCGGCCGTTCCGCTGTCTGCAGTGATGGCCTCGAAACCGCGCCGTTCCAGTGCCGTCGCCAGCATCGAGCGCACGCCTTCCTCGTCGTCGACCACCAGTATGGCATGGCGATCGCTTCGCTTCGGAGATTTAGGCGCCGACCGCACAGCGCCGGTCCGGACCGCCGCCGGTAGCAGAATCCGAAAGCGCGTACCCCGTCCAAGCCGGCTCTCGACGGCAATGGCGCCCCCGTGACTGGCGACCAGCCCGTGTACGGCGGCAAGACCCAGGCCGGTTCCGCGTCCGCGCTTCTTGGTGGTGTAGAACGGCTCGAACATCGACTGCATGTCCTTCGGGGTGATGCCGCAGCCAGTGTCTTCGACGCAGATCTCCACGAAGTCCTGCCCACCCAAGGGACGGCCGAGCCATAGCCGCACGGTGCCGTCGGACGCCCGTTCCAGCAGCTGGTCCTGCGCCGGAACGGTGTCGGGGAAGCTGGGCCATTCGGGTTTGCCGCGCGTCAAGGTGAAGGCGATCTTCCCGTCTGCGTCGCCGATGGCGTCGCGCGCGTTGACGGCCAGGTTCATCAGCACCTGGGTCAACTGCGAGCGGTCGCCGAGCACCGCCATCCGCTTGCCGCGACCGAGATCGACCTGCAAGTCCACCTCGGCCGGCAAGGTGCCGCGCAGCAGCTGCTCGGTCTCGAGCATCACCTCGGTCAGAAGCACAACCTTGCTGGAGCGTTCGCCGGCGCGGCCGAAGGCGAGGATCTGACCGATCAGATCCTGGGCGCGCTTGCCGGCCCCCACCACGGCTTCCGCGAACTGCCTCTGCTCGCTGCCTGCGGGCAGGTCTTCCACCAGAAAGCCGGCGTAGCCCAGCATGGAGGCGAGGATGTTATTGAAGTCGTGGGCGATACCTCCGGCCAGTCGGCCGATGGATTCCATCTTCTGCGATTGGAAGAGCTGTTGCTGCAGGCGGGTACGCTCGGCTTCCGCGGCCTTGCGCTCGCCGATGTCCCGCGTCACCCCGAGCAAACCGCCCGTGGCAAGCCGGCTCAGGGAGATTTCGACGAAGGCGACCGTTCCCGTCATCGTGCGGGCCGTGACTTCGCCGCGCCAGCTGCCCAGGGTCTCGACTTGCGGCAGGACTTCCTCCGTGAAGAAGGCGATCTGCTGCGGCTCGAAGTGAATCTGCCACGGCTTTCCCACGAAGTCGTCCGGTGTGCCTCCGAAGGTCTCGGCATGCGCCGGGTTCATGTAGACGAAGCAGCCGTCCTTGTCGGTGACCGCGATGCCGTCGTTGGCGGCCTCGATGGCGGCCACGCGCTCGCTCAGTTGAGCCTCGATCTTCTTGAGGTAGGTGATGTCCGTGCGGACGCTGACCAGGTTGCCGCTGGCGGTCTGTTGCTCGCTGACCAGGAACACGCGGCCGTCCTTCAGCGGCTGCTCCCAGATGTGAATCTTGCGCTCGCGGACCTGGCGGACGCGCCAGTCCACCCAGGTCTCCGGGTCGACGGCAAGCTTGACGCCCTCCTGCTCGGCGAAGGCGCGGGCCAGATCGTGAAAGGGTACGCGGGGCTGCAGCAGATGCGCGATCGGCGGGTAGAGCTCACCGTAGCGCCGGTTGGCCAGGACAATCTGGTCGTTCCGGTCGAGCAGCAGAAAGCCCTCGTCCAGGCTGTCGATCGCCTCGCGCAGGATCGACTCCGCTTCCGTGGCCCGGCGCTGGGCAATGGCCAGCTCGCGCGCGTGCTGCTCCGTCTGCAGGCGTGCCCGCTCGCTCTCGCCGAGGCGTTTTTCCGTCATGCGGCGGCGGTGCACGTCGGTCGCCGAGGCCACGAAGGCACGTTCGCCGGTGATAGGGTCGTGGGCCGGGTGCAGGCGCAGGGCGAACCACCGCGCGCCCATGCGGGAGTGCAGCAGCACTTCGTCGTCGAAGATCGCGCCGCCGGCAGCCCAGGCCATGGCGCGCCGGCCGAAGGCAGGGTCGGCGAAGAGGTCCTGCAGCGACAGTTTGCTGTCCTCCCGCGATGCCAGAAGCGTTTCGGCGGCAGGGTTGGCGACGATCAGCTGCCCGTCCTCGCCGAACATCGCAACCGCCGCACCGGCGTGGCGCAGGGCCTCCAGCGAGCGAGAGACCTCTTGCACCGGGGTGGTCTCGAGGCGCGATGCCTCGACCAACATCGCCAGGCGACCGCTGTTCAGCGTGATCGCCGAGGCGATGCAACGCGCCCGGGCAGGACCCGACGGTGGATAGAAGGTCCATTCCTCTTCGATGGTCTCGCCGGCGGCGAGGCGGCGCCGATAGCCGTCGAGGCGCCGATGTGTGGCCGGCGACGAGTCCGAGAAATCGACAGCCAGCAACTCCTCTCGACTGCTTCGCCCCCAGAAGGCGGCTGCGGCCTCGTTTGCCTCGACGATGCGCCAGCCATCGAAGTCGAACACCCAGATCGGGCGTTTGAAGCTGTCGAGCCGCAGGTCGGGGACGGGGAGTGACATCCACTAAAGCCAGATCGGAGAGACTGTCGACCGGATAGACACTAGGTTGCAGTGGTCGAAAGTGTATGCACCACAGACCAGATCCCGGTAGACGGGTGTACGACGTCAAGGCTCGCCACCTTAGCGTTGATGGCCGGCAGCGGCGACGTTTTCCTGCGATCCCTGCCGTGTCAGCGGCTGAGCTGGCCGCCGTTTCACTCCGGGAGAGGTATGAAGTCCGTTTCGCCCGGTACCGGATCGAAACGCCGTTCGCGCCAGTCCGCCTTGGCCTGCTCGATCAGGCCGGGATCGCTGGCGACGAAATTCCACCAGATGTGGCGCTGGCCTTCCAGCGAGGCGCCACCCAGCAGCAGCGCGGTCGCCGCCGTCTCGGCGCGTAGCGTGACGGTTCGGCCTGGCGTGAGTACCTGCAGCGTCCCGGCCGGACAGGAGGTGCCCTCGATCTCCAGGGCGCCGGTGACCGGATAGACGCCCCGCTCGGCATGCTCCGGTTGAATCTCCAGCGTGGCGCCCGGCATCATTTCGACCGCAACGTAGAGAGTTGGCGAGAAGACTTCGACCGGCGACGTCCGGCCGAAGGCCTCTCCGGCGATGATGCGAAGCGTAACGCCCTCCTGCGACAGCTCCGGCAGTGTGTCGGCGGCGTGGTGCACGAAGGCCGGCTCGTGCTTCTCGTGCGCCAGCGGCAAGGCGATCCAGGTCTGGATGCCGTGCAGCCGCTGACCCGCGCGTCGCGCCTCTTCCGATGTCCGCTCCGAATGCACGATGCCGCGCCCGGCGGTCATCCAGTTGACCGCGCCAGGCTGGATCGCCTTCACCGATCCCAGGGAGTCGCGATGCAGAATCTCGCCCTCGAAGAGATAGGTGACGGTGGCGAGGCCGATGTGCGGATGCGGCCGCACGTCGAGCCCCTGCCCGGGCTCGAAGGTCACGGGCCCCATCTCGTCGAAGAAGACGAAGGGACCGACCAGCCGCCGCTTGGCGAAAGGCAGCACCCGGCGAACCACGAAGCCGTCGCCCAGATCGCGTTCGCGCCCCGGGATCTCGATCTCGCGCCAGCTGTCGGTCATGCGTTACCCCTCCCGATTCCGGTCCCTTCAGACTGCGGGTCGCAGTCTAGAGCAGGGTCGCCTCAGGTGGAATCGCTCTTGGCGATCCCACCTGAGGCGTGAATCGCCGTCCAGGCATGACGGGGTCTGCCTGCAGCTCTTGTTCTTGTCGTTCCAGGCATTTGGCGCGGGGACGGCTGCCTGTGCTTTAGTGGCGACTCTGGATAGAGTTGGAAGATTCTGGATACAAAGGGGACCGCGAGGGGATGTCGGGTATGATGACGTTTGAGGCGCTACAGGCGGCCGTGGATGCCGGCGAGATCGACACGGTCGTGATGGCGATGCCGGATCAGTTCGGCCGGCTGGTCGGCAAGCGCTTCCATGCCGCCTTTTTCGTTGAGCATGGCTACGAGGAAACCCATGCCTGCGACTATCTGCTGGCCAACGACATCGATATGGAGCCGGTGCCCGGCTACGCCGCTACCAACTGGGAAAAGGGCTACGGCGACTTCGTCCTGAAGCCGGATATGAAGACCCTGCGCCGCCTGCCTTGGCTGGAGGGCACGGCGCTGGTGCTGTGCGACGTGACCGACCATCACGGCGAGCCGGTTCCGCACGCCCCGCGCAGCATCCTGAAACGCCAGGTCGAGCGCTTGGCGGCCCAGGACCGGCGCGCCTTCTGCGCCAGCGAGCTGGAGTTCTACTTCTTCGACGAGACCTATGCCTCGGCCCAGGAAAAGCGATTCCAGGATCTGCAGACGGCCGGCAGCTACATCGAGGACTACCACGTCTTCCAGACCACCAAGGAAGAGGCCGTGATGCGGGCGATCCGCAACGGCCTGCAGGGCGCGGGAATCCCGGTGGAGAACTCCAAGGGCGAATGGGGGCCTGGACAGGCCGAGATCAACGTGCGCTATGCCGATGCGCTGGAGATGGCCGACCGCCACGTCATCCTGAAGAACGGCATCAAGGAGATCGCGCATCTGGCCGGCAAGGCCGTGACCTTCATGGCCAAGTGGCACTACGAGCTGGCCGGCAACTCCTGCCATATTCATGCCAGCGTCTGGGACACCTCGGGCGTCAAGCCGCTGTTCTACGACGCCGACGCGCCCCACAGCATGTCGGCGCTGATGCGGTCCTTCGTGGCGGGGCAGGTCGCCCACGCGGACGAGATCACCTATTTCCTCGCCCCCTTCATCAACTCCTACAAGCGTTTCCAGGTCGGCACCTTCGCGCCCACCAAGGCGGTCTGGAGCCTGGACAACCGCACGGCGGGGTTCCGGCTGGTCGGCGAGCAAACCAAGAACGTGCGCATCGAATGCCGGATCGGCGGGGCCGACCTGAACCCCTATCTCGCCTTTGCCGCGCTGCTGGCCGCCGGCCGGGACGGCATGGAGCGCGGCCTGGAGCTGCCGCCGGCCTTCGAGGGCGATGCCTATCACGGTGCCGAGCTGCGCAACGTCCCCAAGACCCTGCGGGCGGCGACCGAGGCGCTGGACGGCTCCGACCTGCTGCGCGAAGCCTTTGGCGATGCCGTGATCGACCACTATCTGGTGACGGCGCGCTGGGAGCAGTTGGAGTACGATCGCCGCGTCACCGATTGGGAGCTGCAGCGCGGCTTCGAAAGGAGCTGAAGACATGAGGCGCGTCGCCATCGTCGAGTGCGGCCCGGTGCCGGAGCCCTTGGCGCCGACCTACGGCAGCTACCCGCAGATCTTCGCCGAACTGCTGCAGCCGCTGGCGGAAGGACGCCTGTCCTTCGAGGCGGTCTCGCCGATCGCCGGCGATGCGGTGGAGGAGCTGCGCGACTTCGACGGTCTGCTGTTCAGCGGCTCGCGCTACGGCGTCTA
>JANQPZ010000014.1 GCA_028285215.1 Rhodovibrionaceae bacterium
TTCCTGCGCGATGCTCTATCGCGTCGCGCTGGCGACCGCACGGGTGAAGGCGTTCTTCCTCGCGTCGGTCGGGTCGCAGGTGGCAAACGTCGCGCTTACAATCTACCTCGTCGGCGTCCTGGAGCTCGGCGCCATGGGCGCTGCGCTGGGCACGTTCTCCACGGCCATGCTATCCCACCTGCTGATCTTCTGGCCGTTGGGATTGAAGATCCTGGACGTGTCTTTCGGCCGCTTCCTGCGCGAGACGCTGGTTCCCGGACTGCTGCCCGCCGCGGTCTCGCTTGTCGTCTGTGTGGCTCTTCTGGCGTGGCGCGAACCGGCCGATTGGGTCACCCTGGCCGGTTTCGCCACGCTGGGCGCGTTGGCCTATGCCGCCGCGCTGTTCGCCGGCGCGCTGAGGGCCGAGGATCGCGGCGACCTGGGGCGGCTGGCCGAGCGGGTGCGCGCCGTCGCAGCCGGTCCCAGCCGCGGATGAGGAGCCGGCTTGGCGTCGATCGACGTCGCCTCTTGTCAGGGCAACAGCAGTCGCGGCGCGGGCGTCGACTGAAGACGCTGTCGGTGGAGAGCTCGCGCGTTCTTATACCAACGGCGTCGATTTTCGACTCGTAGGGGATTCCCAACTGGGTCGCGTTCTGACTCAAGGCTGGCGAAGGGGATTCGCCATGCCGCCATCGGGGATCGCGCTGCGGGAAGACCATGACGCCGAGGCGCTTCGCCGCCTGGCCCGACAAAGCCAGTACAATCGCCAGACGCGCCGCCTGCTGGCCTTAGCTGCGATCTATGACGGCATGAGCCGGACGGATGCCGCCGCGGTCGGCGACATGGATCGTCAGACGCTGCCGGACTGGGTGCATCGCTTCAACGCGGAAGGGCCGGACGGCCTTAAGGACCGGCCGCGGTCCGACATGCCGCGCTGGCTGAGCGAAGCGCAGATGCGGGAGCTGGCCGAGATCGTGGAGACCGGGCCCGATCCGGCAGCGGATGGGGTGGTGCGCTGGCGGCGGGTCGACCTCGAGCGCGTCATCGAGGAGCGCTTCGGCGTTGTCTACAGCTAGCGGGCGTCTCGGACCTGTTGAAGGCGCTGTCGTTCTCCTACATCAGCGGACGGCCGAAGCACCCAGGGCAGGACGAACGGATCATCGCGGCGTTCAAAAAAGCTTCCCCCTGACGCTCGAAGCCCATATCGACCATCTGCCCAGGGGCAAGCCGATCGAAGTGTCGTTCCAGGACAAAGCCCGCATCGGCCAGAAGAACGGCCGCACCCGCATCTGGGCCAGGAAGGGCACGCGGCCGCGTGTGCCGGCCGACCAGCGCTACGAGAACGCCTACCTCTTCGGCGCGACCTGCCCGAAGCGCGGCGTCGGCGCCGCCCTCATGCTGCCCCACGCCAGGCAGATGCATCTCAACGAGATCAGCCACGCCGTCGCCCGCCGCGCCCACGCCGTCGTCCAGATGGACCGCGCCGGATGGCACAAGACCGATAAGCTCAAGGTTCCGAAGAGTCTCACCATCATCCTGCTGCTGTCACGCGCGCCTGAACTCAATCCCGTTGAGAACGTCTGGCAATACCTGCGCCAGAACTGGCTTTCGAACAGTGTCTTCGAAACCTACGACGACATCCTCGACGCCGGCTGCGAAGCCTGGACCAAGCTTGTCGCACAACTCCGCCTCATCACATCAATCGGCATACGTGACTGGGCTCATGCAGGTCAGCAATCTTCAAGGCTGGTATAAGTCGGATCAGCGCAAGTCCAACGGCAAGTCCTGGTCTGCCGGCTTCGGCTGACCAGACCGCTGTCCCATCCGCACAACCAGCTATCCACAACGTGAACCTCGGCGGCGCGAAGATGAGCTTGTCAACAAAGGCGGCTGCGGTCTGGCCCCGCACTATCCAGCATCGAGGAGGACCGGGATTCGGTCACGCTTGGTGCGCGACGCAGGGGCCGATCGGCGTCCAATGGCTATCAGGCCATCCCCCTTCAAGGGGAGATGCAGCAGTTGCATCTACACGGCGGAAAACTGAGGCTGGATGGCACGCAATCGGTCCGCTAAACAATGCGGGGGAGATCATTGTGCGTCATCGCCCGCCATGCGGAACGGAGTTGGCCCGATTTGGCCGCAGTGGTATCGTTTGCTCTCCACTGGGAAGGCGCATCTGGAGAACCTTATTCCTAAGGTTAAGCATTCTCGGACGATGTCGAGGGTGCCAAAAACCTGTGGAAAATCGACAAGCTGAAAGTAAGGTATGAAGAGTCTCACAAGACCAAGAATAAAGCGCTCCGACTATCTTCTTTCTCATCTTCTGGGTCGGCGCCTATACAAGAAGTACCAAGAAAGGACCATGATACCTAGGGCTGCATATGGGGACAATATCGCAATCGCCAAGGTGTATTCCGCTATTGACAGCCTCACAAGTGGTGCAATCGTCGAATGCGGCACGTGGAGAGGCGGCATGGCCGGTGGATTGATTGAAGCGTGCGGAAAAGAGCGCAGATACTATTTCTTCGACTCGTTTGAGGGACTTCCCACTCCGACACAGAAGGATGGCGCCAAGGCATTTGGCTGGCAACAGAACACTGAGGCCCCCGATTATTATGACAACTGCGCGGCCACTTTAGAAGATTTCATGAAAACGATTAAGATGACGTCGATTGATGCAGAGAACGTTGTTGTGAAGAAGGGGTGGTTCGAAGACACGTTGAGCGAAGCCGACGTCCCGCCAATCGCAGTCTTGAGGCTGGACGGGGATTGGTATGAATCGACCATGACCTGCCTGAAAGCGCTTTGGCCGAAGGTCATGGAGGGTGGAATTGCGATTATAGACGATTACTACTATTGGCCTGGCTGTGCCCAGGCTGTTCACGAATACCTTTCAGCGTGCACTGACCAGCCTCGCATTCACCAGACCCCGCTGGGCAGAGTGGCCTTTATACGCAAGGAAACGACAAAGCCCCTGATGGAGCCGCGGGTGCCCAGATAACCGCCGCCGGCAAGATTGAGGACGGGTTCTTATGTGGGTCTTCTGTCTGACCGCGCCGCCATGGAGTGTCTTCTAGGTAGTTGTCTGTGAAGAATCCTCTCGGACGGGATTTTAAGGCGGACTGAGGGGCGGCGGCGGTTCTGAGGAGCATCTGGATGAGGGCGCGCCAAAGGGCCTCAAACCATCTCAGGAGCAGACCGAAGTTGTAGCCGGCGGCGGCGAGGACGGCGTTGGCGCGGTCGCCCTCGCGGCCCCTGAGATAGTTGCGATCCATGCGGTGCTCGGCCTTGACGTGGCCGATCACCGGCTCGACCGCGGCGCGGCGCCGCATTTCGCGCCGCATTTCGCGCCGGATGGTCGCGGTGACGCGGCGCACCTGGCCGGAGATTCAGACCCGGACTTTATTCCGATGGGTGTCACCGCGATAGCCCTTGTCGACATGGATGCGCCGGACCTTGATGCCGGTCAGCACCTCCATCTCAGCGACGACAGGGCCAGGGGTGTGGCCGTCATAGGGATTGCCGTGCAGCACGAACTGGCCGCCCTTGGGCTTGGTGACCGGGGTCGTGATGGAGACCTTGCAAGCCGAACTCGAAGGGCGCCCTGGCCTTGCCCTTGCCGACGCACTCGACCTCCGGCGCGTGCAGCGAACAGAGCTTCCAGCCGAGCTGGCGTTTGCGCTGGTGGCGCTTGAACTGCTGGGCGTGGGCGTAGCGCCCGGCCATCAACGCCGCCCGCTTGGCGACCCGGACATAGGACCGCCGCAGCGGCACCCAATGCCTCTTGGCCTCGCGGCCGAGCAGGACGATCGCCTTGTGCGTCAGTTTCGCGTCGGTCGGGAAGGCGATGTTCTTGGGCTGCACCGTAGTGTCCACAGCGTTGATTGGCTGATCATTCTGCACGCCCTGTGGGCATCGTTCGCTCTCATGCAGCATCAATCGTTCTCCACCGACGCGATCGACCCAGCTGGCATATACGTCGTTGAAACACTCGGCGCGTATGTGTTGGCTCGGTGTTGTATTCGGTCGGCCGAGCAGATGAGAACTTTGGCTAGGGTTTGGTTCATCGTCGTTCTTGCGTTGATCCCCTTTGCGACGCTGGAAGCGTTGACCGGCGAACGGATCATACGAGATCTGTTCGGTGCAGCATTTGGAAGGGTTCCCTACGATATCGAGGATCCACGCCCGGGCCTGGAGCGGGCCTTTGGTCCCTTCAGTCATCCAATTCTGTACGGCGTCTTCTGCGCCGCTTGTATGGGCATCGTGCATTGTACGCACAGCTCCGGTAATGCCGGGTTTGCATCCGCTATGAGAGTCGCCCCCGCGCTGCGCCTTCAGGCCGGCGCCTATAGCTGGACGCTCGCCCGCAGCCTGGTTTCCTTCGGCGCGTGGACGGTGCTGGGCAACATCGCCTACCG
>JANQPZ010000160.1 GCA_028285215.1 Rhodovibrionaceae bacterium
AGGGGTCGCTTCCGGTCGAGGCGCTCTCCGCCGTGGACGCCGGTCTGGTTCTGGCCTACGAGCCGGTCTGGGCGATCGGTACCGGCCGGACCGCGACGCCGGCGCAGGTTCAGGAGGTGCACGCGGCCCTGCGCGGCCAGCTCGCCGAGCTGTTGGGGCCGGCCCGGGCCGAGGCGACGCAGCTTCTCTACGGCGGCTCGGTCAAGCCCGACAACGCGCCGGACCTGCTGGCCCTGGCCGACGTGGACGGGGCGCTGGTCGGCGGGGCCAGTCTGAAGGCCGACGATTTCTGGGCCATCGCCGGCGCCTGTGCGCCCTGAGGCGGCGCAATCGGGGGCGATACGGCGATCCGCTCTAGCCATCGCGGCGCCGATCCCCTACATAGCCGGCCATAGAGACAAGCTGTCGGCCGGTCGGTGTGGTCTTCGGGGTCCCGCCGCACGGCCTCTTTGGCGTTCGGATTAAGACCATGGAACAGATCCTTCTTCTCGTTCACCTGCTGATCGCCGTTGTGCTGATCGGCGTCGTGCTGATGCAGCGCAGCGAAGGCGGGGGCCTTGGCATCGGCGGTGGCGGCGGTGGCGGCGGCGGCGGCGGCATGAGCGGCTTCATGACCGGCCGCGGGACCGCGAATTTCCTGACCCGGACCACGGCCATCCTGGCGGCCTGCTTCATGATGACCTCGATCGGCCTGGCGATTCTGGCCGGCGGTCACAGTCAGCCGACGTCGATCCTGGATCAGCCTGTCGGCGACACCTTCGTGCCGCCCGTCGTGCCCGAGTCCGGCGCGCCGCCGGCCGAAACGGCGCCCTCGTCCGAGCCGAGCGTGCCGCTGCAATAGGGCTAAGTTTCTAGAGCGCTCCGCTTCCGTCCGTTGCGGCAGGCTGGCCCCGACTCCGGGTCGGCCACTATCTCTCCGATGACCGGCGCGCCTTTCACGCGTCGGTCCCCCGTATGTTCACATCTGCAGGCTTCTCATGCCGGTCCAGCAATTCGGCTTCGGCTCTTGCCGTGCTTGCCTCCAGCGAGGATAGTGGCGGTCCATGACGCGGTTCATCTTCATCACCGGCGGCGTGGTCTCCTCTCTGGGCAAGGGCTTGGCATCGGCGGCACTGGGCGCGCTGCTGCAGGCACGCGGCTTCAAGGTCCGCCTGCGCAAGCTCGACCCCTATCTCAACGTCGATCCGGGCACCATGAGCCCCTTTCAGCACGGTGAGGTCTACGTAACCGAGGACGGGGCCGAGACCGACCTGGATCTGGGGCACTACGAGCGATTCACGCGGGTGGCCTCGCGGCGCAGCGACAATGTGACCACCGGTCAGATCTACTCGAAGATCCTCGCCAAGGAACGCCGCGGCGACTACCTCGGCGCCACGGTCCAGGTCATTCCCCACGTCACCGACGCCATCAAGGAGTTCGTGCGCGGCGACATCGCCGACGAGGACTTCATCATCTGCGAGATCGGCGGCACCGTCGGCGATATCGAGGGGCTGCCCTTCTTCGAGGCGATCCGCCAACTGGGCAACGAACTGGGCCGCGACCGCAGCCTCTTCATGCACCTGACCCTGGTGCCCTACATCTCGACGGCCGGCGAGCTGAAGACCAAGCCGACCCAGCACTCGGTCAAGGAACTGCAGTCCCTCGGCATCCAGCCGGACATTCTGGTCTGCCGCTCGGAGATGCCGCTCGGCCGCGATGAGCGGCGCAAGCTGGCGCTCTTCTGCAACCTGCGCGAACAGGCCGTGATCCAGGCGCTGGACGTCGACACGATCTACGCCGTGCCGCGCGCCTACCACGAGGAAGGCATCGACCAGGAAGTCTGCCATCACTTCGGCCTGGAGACGCCGGCCCCCGACCTGCAGCGCTGGGACGAGGTCTGCAACGCCATCCGCAATCCGGACGGCGAGGTGACCATCGGCGTGGTCGGCAAGTACACCAGCCTGATCG
>JANQPZ010000030.1 GCA_028285215.1 Rhodovibrionaceae bacterium
CGAAGGACTCGGCCGCTCCGAACACTATGCCCCGGTGCGCACCGCAGGGCCGGTCGGCGAGATCGTGACCGTACGCCTGACCAGCCTATCGGAGCACAAGCTGCGCGGCGAACCCATGGTCGAGGCCACCGCGTGAGGTCCGTGGCGTGAGCGAAGGCTGGCTGACGCGGCTGAAGGCGGCGCTCAAGCGCTCCTCCTCCAAGCTGGGCGATGGCATCGCCGGCATCTTCAACAAGCGCAAGCTTGACGCTGCGGCGTTGGAGGAGCTGGAAGAACTTTTGATCGCCTCCGACCTGGGCGTGGCCACCTCCGCGAAGCTGGCGAACAACCTGGCCAAGACCCGCTTCAACAAGGATGTCAGTCCGGAGGAGGTGCGCAGCGCCCTGGCCGCCGACGTGGCCGAAATGCTGGAACCGGTCGCGACACCGCTGGAGATCGCGCCAGAACGCCGACCCCACGTGGTGCTGGTCGTCGGCGTCAACGGCGCCGGCAAGACCACGACCATCGGCAAGCTGGCCAAGCAGCAGGCCGAACTGGGCCGCAAGGTCATGCTGGCCGCCGGCGACACCTTTCGCGCGGCCGCGATCGAACAGCTTCAGATCTGGGGCGAGCGCAGCCGCGTGCCGGTAATCGCCAAGCAGCCGGGCGCGGACGCCGCCGGCCTGGCTTTCGAAGCGCTGGAGACCGCCAAGCGCGAAGCGGCCGATCTGCTGCTGATCGACACCGCCGGCCGGCTGCACAACAAGGGCGAACTGATGGCGGAGCTGCAGAAGATCCAGCGCGTGCTGCGCAAGCAGGACGAGAGCGCTCCTCATGACGTGCTGCTGGTGCTGGATGCGACAACGGGCCAGAACGCCCTCAATCAAGTCGCCACCTTCAAGGAACTGGTCGCCGTGACCGGTCTGGTCGTCACCAAGCTCGACGGCTCTGCCAAAGGCGGCGTTCTGGTGGCTCTGGCCGAACAGCACGGCCTGCCGGTCCACGCTGTCGGCGTCGGCGAGGGTGCCGAGGACCTGCGCCCCTTCTCGGCCGATCACTTCGCCAAGAGTCTCATGGGCCTGGACCTCTAGGACGTAAATCGCGCTCTAGCGTCAGCCGGGTCGCAGCCCTGGCGCGGTCAAGATCGTTCCTATCCAGCGCAACTGACGCAAGATATCCTTCTGCAACGAAGGAATACGAACGTCCATTCGCAGGAACTTCACAGCCTAAGCTCACCCCCAACTCTGGGTTATGGTATTTCTCGCAAATAACCCAGATTCAAATGCACGGAAGCTACTTTATAAAATCCCAATCCGAGCGCTCCGCTTAGCTTAATACTCAATTAATATCGGCTCACTAACATTTTACCGAGATCGATGATTGCCACGGGATTTGATCTATGCTCAAGAGTCTGCAGATCCGCAAGATTGGTTTCAAACTCGCCTCGGCTTTGGCCATGACCGCGATCCTCGCCGTGGGTGTCACGACCACGGCCAATCTCTGGATCGCAGCGGACATGAGCGACGACGCGCTCGAGCAGAAGCTTTCGAGTCTGCGCGCCCAGCTGATCGACGCTATCGATGCGGAAGCCACGCGCGCGCTTTCC
Organism: Rhodovibrionaceae bacterium; assembly: GCA_028285215.1. Lineage (GTDB taxonomy): Bacteria > Pseudomonadota > Alphaproteobacteria > Kiloniellales > DSM-21159 > Algihabitans. The sequence goes on from JANQPZ010000030.1 coordinate 1,586, forward strand.
ATGGCAACGACGGTGGCCGAAACGACAACCGTGAAGGAGGCCTTCGCGGCGCGCGACCGCGAAGGCCTGGCGGCCGCCTTCGTCCCGCAGTTCCAGAAGATGAAAGAGGAACACGGCGCACGGCAATTCCAGTTTCACTTGGCGCCGGCCACCTCTTTCCTGCGCGTCCACAAACCCGAGAAGTTCGGTGACGATCTCTCGTCCTTCCGCTTCACGGTCGTTGAAGTGAACACCAGCGGCCACCCGGTGTCGGGTCTGGAGCGCGGCGTCGCGGGCCTAGGCATGCGCGGTGTCGTGCCGGTCACGCACAACGGCGTCCAGATCGGATCCGTCGAGTTCGGACTGTCCTTCGGCCAGGCCTTCTTCGACGACTTTACAGAAAGGGCGTCGGCCCGCGCGGCGCTCTACGTCCTGCGAGACGAGGCGGTGGAGACTTTCGCGACGACCTTTCCGGAGAGCGTGACCCTCGACGAAGAGATCCTGCGCGCGGCCGCTGGTGCGGATCATCCGACGATCCTGCCGAACGTCCAGGTCGAGGGCGTCGCGCACACAACGCTGCTGGCGCCTATCGAGGATTTCAGCGGACGTGTCATCGGCGTCGCGGCCATCGGCTTCGACCGCTCCGCCATAGACGCGGCTCTCAGCTCCGGACAGCTTGTTTCCCTGGCGATCGGCTTGGCTGTGCTGGTTGGAGCGCTGGCCGTGGCCTGGGCGATGAACCGATCGATCGCCAAACCGATTTCCGTGACCACGGCCGTGATGCGGCAGCTGGCAGCGGGAGATACCACTGTCGAAATCCAGGGGCGTAGTCGTCGCGACGAGTTGGGCGAGATGGCACAAGCCGTGCAGGTGTTCAAGGATAGCGCGATTGAGAAGTTGCAGCTCGAAGAAGAGCAACGCGCAACGGAGGTGCGGTCTGCGGAGGAAAAGCGACAGGCTCTCAACGGCCTGGCTGACAGCTTCGAAGCCTCGGTCGGTCAGATCGCCGCGCAGGTCGCGAGCGGAGTCGACGATATGGAACGCACGGCGCAGGAGATGAGCGCGATCGCCCAGCGGACCGACGGCGGAACCGCGGAAGTCGTCAGCGCCTGCGACGAAGCGAGCAGCAACGTCGAGACCGTGGCGACGGCAGCGGAAGAGCTGAGCGCTTCCATCGCGGAGATCTCTTCGCAGGTCACGCGTGCCAACGACGTCTCGCGCCAGGCCGTCGACGAAGCCGCGGCAACGGACGACCGCGTGAAGGGCATGACGACGGCCGCCGACAAGATCGGCGATATCATGAAGCTGATCCAGGACATCGCCGAACAGACCAATCTCCTGGCGCTCAATGCGACCATCGAGGCGGCACGGGCTGGCGAAGCCGGCAAGGGCTTCGCTGTCGTGGCCGGCGAGGTCAAGAACCTCGCGACACAAACGTCGAAAGCGACGGAAGAGATCTCCGACCAGGTTGCCGCCATGCAGTCCGCGACGAACACGGCCGCGGAAGCGATCGGCTCGATCGCCAAGCGCATCCAGGAGATCGGAGAGGTCACGACGTCCATTGC
>JANQPZ010000047.1 GCA_028285215.1 Rhodovibrionaceae bacterium
GTGCCGGGCACCGGCCGCCCGGTGGCAAGAACGGAGGTTCCGGCGTAGTCTTCGCTCTTCAGGAACGCGCCCGGTTCCTTCAAGGCCTGCGCCGCTGCGAGGCCTGCTGTGCCGCGGTCGAGCCTGCGGCCGAGCGCCGGCGTTCCGTCGGCCAGCGGCGAAAGGTACTCGATCGACGCGCCTTGCGGTCTGACCAGCAGGATCTCGAGACCCTCTATGCGCAGGCCGGGTTGGCGAAGCTGATCGTAGAGGCCGGGCGCAGCGGTTCGCCGACCGACGACCAACCCGACCATGGTGTCGTCCGCCCCGGGCTGCAATGCCGGAACGGCGGCTGCAAGGGTCAGGAGAACGCCGGCCTCCGGATGCGCCTGCAGGTTCAGGACCGTGCTGCTCGGGCTGTCCGGCATGACCTCGATCGGTGGCAGGGCGAAATTGGGCGTTGCAACAATGGGCTGCATCTCGGCGGTCAGAAGAGCCAGACCGACCTGATCGGGCAGGTCGACGTTGGCCCGCAAATCCTCCGCCAGACTATGCGTTTCGAAGCCGGCGCGCTCGGCCGTCAGGGTCAGCAGGTTCCTGAGATACTGAACCTGCCCGGCGGCGTCGGTGATGTCGGCGACATTCCCGCCGACGACGGCCAGCTCGGTGAGCAAGAGCTGCACACTGGCATTCCCGGCCAGCGCGGCAATATCGCGTTTCTGGCCGGCGACCCACTGGGCGACATCGGCGGCCCGGCTGTCGGCGACAAGGCCGAGCCGGTCCTGCCAAGCGCGCAGATCGCGCTCACGCTCGGAGTCCACCAGACCCATGATCGCTGCAACGCCGACAGCGCCCGCCAGCAAGACGCCGCCTGCCAGCGCCGGAAGACGCCAGTTCCTCCACCAGACGGCCTCTGCCTCTGCAGGATCCAGGCTTGAGTTGGTCGATCGGTCGGCGTCGTTTGTCACAGTGCCAGAGTCGTCACAGTGCAGTGGGTGTCGCAAAGCCCCAATCTTGGCCCGAGCAGCCTGGATCAAGACGAGGCCCGTGGAACGCGCGGCCGAAGGACCGACAGGTCCGGCAGCCGCGAAAGGCAGCGAAGAGAAAGCTCGTTACGCGGGCAGAACAGCCCCCCGATTCGCACCGAAGGTAACGGCGCCCGGCTTAAGGGAGTATTAAGCGCAAAAGCGTCACCCTTCGTTGCGCAGCCCCACGACGCCACTTCGTCGCGGTCTGCACAGCTACAGGCTGAGCTCCAAAGGCCTGAGTGAACGGGAGACGTTGCAATGTTTCGCCCAGTCAGTAAGCGCCACCTAGCCTCGGCCGCGATGCTCGCCGGTCTGTTAAGTGCGCCGCCGGCGGCGCAGGCACTCAGCTATCCACCGCTCTTCGGCACCAATGAAGCGCGCTCCAACAACATCGCCATGTTCCCCAAGTGGCGCGGCACGCTGGACCGCTATTTCGAAGAAGCGCGCTTGCCGCAAGACTGCCTGCCCGGCCTGATGACCCAGTGCCTCCTGCAGGACTGGCAGACCTTCCTGGCCGGCCAGGAAGGTCAGGAGCCCTTGGCTCAACTCAGTGCCGTAAACGCTGAGATGAATCGCCGGCGCTACGTTCTCGATCCCCCGAACTGGGGCATACCCGACTACTGGGCGACCCCGCTGCAGTTCATGGAAAAGAACGGGGATTGCGAGGATTACGCGATCGCCAAGTTCATGTCGCTCCGCGCACTCGGCTGGTCGAACGACTCCATGCGGATCGTTGTCCTCAAAGACTTGAATCTGCAACTTATGCACGCCGTTCTTGTCGTTTATCACGAAGGTCAGGCCTTGGTGCTGGACAACCAGATCGATCACGTCATGCCGGCTGAGAAGATCCGCCACTATCGGCCGATCTATTCCCTCAACGAAGACTCCTGGTGGCTGCATCGGTCCTGACAGCCACAGGTCGTCGCAGAGACAGCCTGCGGCACTGAGAACCGGCCGCGACACGGCAGCCTCCGCTGCGGGCACCCTTGCTACGCTCCGGGCCAGCGGTTGCTCTGGCCGGCTCCATCCTCCACAATCTTCTTGACCGGTCGGAACGCTGGGCGCATATGCATGCTGCGCTGCAACATAGTCCAGCGGTAGTCAGGCAGGGTCCGTTGGGGAACAGGGTTCGGCGACCGGTACTGAGACGGTCATCGGGCCGCAGTCAGCGATGGGATCACCCGAGACTGGGAGCCGAGAGCAATGGCCAAATCCACCAACCCCTTTGAGTACGACTTTAGCGCGATGACCGACATCTCGAAGATGTTTGAGCAGTACAAGATGCCAGGCATTGAGATGGAAAAGCTGGTCGACGCACAGCGCAAGAATATCGAAGCGATCACCTCCGCCAACAAAGTCGCTTTCGAAGGCGTGCAGGCGATCATGCAGCGCCAGGGCGAGATCCTGCGCCAGTCGATGTCGGAAGCCTCGACGGTCATGCAGGACATGGCGGCGGCCGGTACGCCGGAAGACCGTATGGCCAAGCAGGCAGAGGTCGTGAAGAAGGCTTTCGAAACAGCCCTGGCAAACATGAAAGAGCTTGCGGAGATGGGTGCGAAGTCCAACACCGAGGCGATGGAAACCATCAACAGGCGCGTGTCTGAAAGCATCGACGAAGTTCGCGACGCGGTCACCGCCGTCGCCAAGGAGACCAAAGGCCGGAAGTAGCGCGCCCCCGGTTTCCGCCGGCATAGTCTGTCGACAGGATGTGCGGCCCCATGCCTTTGCTGTGGGGCCGCATTTTTTTGAGCGTATGCGCGTGGCCTCAGCCGACCAGGGATTCTTCGGCCGCGTCGCAAATCTCTTTCAAACTGAAGGGCTTGACCACGACACGCGCGATGAGTTCGTCGAGATTGTGCGCCCGCTGTTTCTCGGCCGAATAACCGGTCATCAGAAGTATCGGCAAATCCGGGAGGTCTCGCGCCACACGGAGGGCAAGCCCGATCCCGTCCAGCCCCGGCATCACGATGTCGGTGATCAGCAGGTCGAAGTCCTGCCGGCTGCCCAGGGTCTCCAGCGCCTGCAAGCCGTCCTCGACGGCTGCCACTTCATGACCGCGGTGGGTGAGTGCGCTCTCGACGAAGCTGCGAACGGCGGGATCGTCTTCGGCCAACAGAATGCGAGGCACGATACACGCCTCCTCTCTAGCATGCGGCCGGCAAATCCGACGGTCCGGAGATTTGACGACCCGACATCTCGGGCATCACTGTAGCAGGCGGACCGAGACGTCGCTCGCCGACTCCGGCCAAGGCCCCTTGGTGGCAAAGTCGCGCGCCTCGCCCGGAGCGATCGGGCCGCCATCGACCTCCACGGCCCAACTGTCGATCTGATTGCCTTGGGCATTGAGCAGCACCACAGCAAGCTGCGGCGCGGGCAGAGGCGCGTCGGTTGCGTTGATGACCTGGCCACTGAGCGTCACCGTCGGCCCGGTCTCTTCCGTGCGGATGGCACGCCTCCAGTCCAGCACGAAGGCGGGGCCAGCCTGATCGACGGGGATACCAAGCAGGTCGTACAACCGCGCCGTCTCCGGCACCTGAGCGACCACCTGGTCGCGGAAGTACCAACCGCCTCCAAGCAAACCTGCAACAACCGCAAAGAACAGCAACCAGCCGATCAACAGACCCCAGCGCGGTCCGGTCTCGGGCGGAGGCAGCGGCTGCGGGCGGCGGCGCACCGGCGCTGCCAGATCCTGGGGAAGGCTGTCTGCACCCTGTCCGGTCTCCAACGGCGGTGCAGGCGCTGCCGCCGTCTTCTCCGCGACGGCGGCGGCAATGGCCTCCGGCTCGACCGTGTCTGCGGTGTCGGACGCCGCTGGCGGCTGCGCGGTGGGCTCGGACGGGGCGGCTGCGGCCTCCTCGGGAAACGCGCGCCAGGAGTGACCACAGGCGCCGCAGCGTACCTGCCGACCGCCGGAGCCTACGGCGTCGTCCGCTACGCGAAAACGCGTGCCACAGTTCGGACAAGCCAGTTCCATAGAAACGACGCCCCGTACCGATACTTCGCTGACACCGGCGTTCCCAGGCCCCCGGTGTTCGCCGGCCCCTTGTCTTTGGACCGTCATCTTCGTCCGCCACCTTATACGCGCGTGGCAAAGAGCCGCGCAAGCAGCGCTCACTTTCGCGGTCTGTGCCTTTTTTCAAGCGGATAAGGTTCAATCCGTCGGACTTGGGCGGCGTGCCCTCCGGTCCAGGCACAGAAGCACCATAGAGCTGGACCGCCGCGGCTTTACGCCCGCAAGGGCGCATGTCATGGTCGAAACGGCTTGGAGGCCGATTCCCACTTTCGCGAACAGGGGCAGGTTTTTGATCCGGCTCGAGGAAGTCACGCTGCGCTACGGCGAAGGGCCGCCGGTACTGCGCCGCGTCAGTTGTCATCTGGAGCCTGGGTCCTTCCACTATCTGCTCGGCGCCAGCGGCGCCGGAAAGTCCTCCCTGCTCAAGCTGCTCTACCTCGCACAGACCCCCAGCCAGGGCCGTCTCTCGCTGTTCGGTCGCGATGTCGCGCAGCTGACGCGGCGGGACAGGGCGCTGCTACGCCGCCGAATCGGCGTGGTCTTTCAGGATTTCAGGCTTATCGCCCACCTCTCCGCGTTTGAGAACGTTGCCCTGCCGCTCCGGATCGCGGGAGAACCGGATGCTCGAATCAGAAGTCAGGTGCGCGAGCTGATGGACTGGGTCGGGTTGAGGGAGGCGCTGGACGCGCTCCCACCGACTCTTTCCGGCGGGCAGCAACAGCGAGTCGCGATCGCCCGTGCCGTGATCGGCCGGCCGAGCCTCCTGTTGGCCGACGAACCGACCGGCAATGTCGATGATCGGATCGCCATGCGTCTGCTCTATCTGTTCCGCGAGCTGAATCGGACCGGGACCACCGTTATGCTCGCCACCCACAACGAGTCTCTCGCCGCACGCATGCCGCAACCCTGCCTGCGCTTGGCCGAAGGTCAGGTCCGGGAGGAGCCGACCGAGGTCGCACCGCCCGCGGCAGAGACGGTTGGCGGATAGATCCGATGCGGATCGGCTTTCTTTTCTCCCGTGGCGAAGTGCCTTTGACCCGCGACGTCTCCGCGCGCTTCCTGCCGTGGCTGATCGCCTTCATGGTCTATCTCGCCGGCCTGGCGCTTCTGGCCGCCGTTGCCATGGACAGGATGGCTGCGCGCTGGCAAGGCGACCTGGAAGGCCGCCTGACCGTTCAAGTCCCGCCGCCGTCGGACCCCGGCGACGAGACAGCAAGACAGGAACGGCTCGACCGGGTCGTGCAGGTCCTGCTGGATACGGCTGCCGTGTCGCAGGTCGAAGTACTGTCCCGCGCCCAAACCGCAACTCTGCTCGAGCCGTGGCTGGGCGAAGCCGCAGCGGCGCCTGAACTGCCGGTTCCGGACCTGGTGGCTGTCACGCTGCGCAGCGCAACGGCAGCGCTCGAAGATCTGCCGGAGCGGCTCGCAACGGCGGTCCCGGGTGCCGCCATCGACGACCACCAACGCTGGTTGGCGCGACTGTTCGCCCTGGCCGGGTCGATCGAGGCCCTGGCTTTGTTGGTGGTCGCTTTGGTTGGCATCGCAGCCGTTGCCACGGTGATCTTCGTCACCCGCACCGGCCTTGCGATCCATCGCCAAGTGATCGAACTGCTGCACGTGATGGGTGCCCGCGATCTCTACGTCGCCGAACAGTTTCAAGCGCATGCGCTGCGTCTCGGCTTGGCCGGCGGCATAGGCGGTGCCGTTGCGGCCGCCGTGACGGTGCTCGGCATCAGCTGGCTTCTGCGCGGCGAACAGTCGGTGGTTCTGCCTGGCGTTGCATTCGGCTGGGCTCAGTGGTCGATGCTGGCGATCCTGCCGCTGGTGACGGGGCTGGTGGCGATGCTGACGGCACGCTGGACGGTGCTGCGTACTCTTGCGAAGCTGCCATGAGGAAGACGAGTTCCCGACGGACGGCGACGAGAGAGGCGCCGCTTTCCGAGACCGGTTCCGGGACGGGCCGCCGGCGGCGGCGCCTCTTTTCCCTTGGCTCCTTGGCGCTCGGACTGCTGCTCGCAGCGCTGATCGGCGGGTTCGTCTGGTTCGTCGGCGAAATGCCGGCGGACCTGCAGGACACGGACCGGCGAACCGACGCCATCGTGGTGCTGACCGGGGGCAGCGGCCGACTGACGGCCGGATTGGAAATGCTCGAGGCCGGACGATCGGACAAGCTGTTCGTCTCTGGCGTTTACCAGGGGGTCGAAGTGGGCGAGCTCCTGCGACTGGCGCGCAACGCCCCGCAGGAGTTGGCCTGCTGCATCGTTCTCGGCTACGACGCGGACGATACGCGGGGCAACGCGGCAGAGACCGCCGCCTGGATGGCGGAAGAAGGCTATAGCTCTCTGCGGCTGGTTACGGCCGTCTACCATATGCCACGCAGCCTGCTGGAGTTTCGCCGCCGCCTGCCCGAGGCCGAAATCGTCCCTCACCCGGTCTTTCCGGAGGGCTTTCGCCGCGACGACTGGTGGGTCTGGCCCGGCAGCTCCGGCTTGGTGATCAGCGAATACGTCAAGTACCTGGTGGCCTTGGCACGCAGCCCCTTCGGTGGATAGGGGCTGCTGATCGTGGCCTCCTTACGGTCCCTTATTGTCACGCTGGCCTGGTTGGCAAGCTGCACGCTGATCTGCACGCTGTTGTCCTGGACTCTGCTGGGGCCGCCCTCCTGGTCGCGACCGGTCAGCCGTTTCATGGTGCGCTACACCTTCTGGCTGTTCCGAATCGGCCTCGGCATTACCTACGAAATCCGGGGTACAATCCCCGATCGGCCGGTCCTGGTGGCGGCCAAGCATCAAAGCGCTTGGGAAACCTTCGGGTTTTGCTTGTTCTTCGACAATCCCTGCTACGTGCTCAAGCAGGAACTGACCTGGATCCCTCTGTTTGGCTGGTACCTGCGCAAGCAACGCATGGTGGCCATAGACCGGGCTGGCGGGGCAAAGGCCTTGCGCGCCTTGCTCTCCGCGGCCCGGGCGCGGTTGGCCGAGGGCCGGCCGCTGATCATCTTTCCCGAGGGCACCCGCGTGCCGCCGGGCGAAAGCCGCTCCTATCATCCTGGCGTCGCGGCGCTTTACCAGTCCTTGGAACTGCCCTGCGTGCCGGTCGCGCTGAACTCCGGACGGGTCTGGCCGAAGCCGCTGCTCGGCAAGCGGCCCGGCCACGTCGTTCTAGAGGTGCTGCCCGAAATCCCGCCGGGCCTGAACCGCAAGGACTTCGTCGCCCGCCTGTCTGCCGAGATCGAGGCCTCGAGCGCCCGCTTGTTGGCCGAAGGGCGGACGGCCCGGGACCATTAGCCGTTCGCACCTTGTTCTTGAGACCTCATCGTCATGATCTTACCCTAAACTCGACAACCCGGTCATACGGCCTTTGGGGATGACGATGACGAGCGGAAGCGATCTCTCGGCCCAGATCTGGGACATGAAGTACCGATTGAAGGACGGGTCTGGCCAACCGCTGGACGCCACGCGGGACGACAGCTGGCGCCGCGTCGCCAACGCGCTGGCTTCCGTAGAGACGCAGCCGGAGCTTTGGGGTCAGCGCTTCTTCGACGCCATGTCGGACCACCGCTTCCTGCCGGCCGGCCGGATCATCGCCGGCGCCGGAACCGCGCGGGCGGTGACTCTCTTCAACTGTTTCGTCATGGGCGAGATTCCCGATTCCATGAGCGGGATCTTCGCGCATCTGAAGGAAGCGGCACTCACCCTGCAGCAGGGCGGCGGCATCGGCTACGACTTCTCGACACTGCGGCCGCACGGCGCCCGGGTGGAAGGCGTGGGAGCCGACGCCTCCGGACCGCTGAGCTTCATGGATGTCTGGGACGCCATGTGCCGGACCATCATGTCGGCAGGCCATCGCCGCGGCGCCATGATGGGAACGCTGCGCTGCGACCATCCGGATATCGAGGCCTTCGTAGAGGCCAAGTCGGCAGCGGGTCGCCTGACCAACTTCAACCTCTCGGTCCTGATCACCGACGCCTTCATGACCGCCGTCGAGGCCGACGCCGACTGGCCGCTCTCTTTTGCCGGCGAGACCTACCGCACACTGCGCGCCCGGGCCCTTTGGGACCGCATCATGCACGCGACCTATGAGACCAGCGAGCCGGGCGTCATCTTTATCGACCGGATCAATCGCCTCAATCCCCTCGCCTACTGCGAAGAGATCCACGCCACCAACCCCTGTGGCGAACAGCCTCTGCCGCCCTACGGAGCCTGCCTGCTGGGCTCGATCAATCTGGCGCAACTGGTCCGAAACCCCTTTACGCGGCAGGCGGATCTCGATCTCGAAGCGCTCGACAGCTTGACTTCTTTGGCCGTGCGCGCCCTCGACAACGCCATCGACATCTCGCGCTTTCCGCTGGAGCAGCAGCGACAAGAGGCCGAGGCCAAACGGCGGATCGGCCTCGGAGTCACCGGGCTGGCCGATGCGCTGATCATGCTCGGCTTGACCTACGGCAGCCGAGACGCGGTTGCCGCGACGGAAACCTGGATGGCGCGGTTGCAGCGCGCCGCCTATCTGGCTTCCAGCGCGCTGGCGGCGGAAAAGGGCAGTTTTCCGCTGTTCGACGCCGATGCCTATCTCGCAACCGAAGGCGCGCAAAGACTCCCGGACGAGGTGCGCCGCGCCATCGCGGAAGACGGCTTGCGCAACGGTCTGCTGACCTCCGTCGCACCGACCGGGACGATTTCGATCCTGGCCGACAACGTCTCCAGCGGTTTGGAGCCGGTTTTTGCCTTCGAGTACAGCCGCAAGGTGCTACTGCCCGACGGCAGCCGCGACAGCCAGGCGGTCACGGACTTGGCACTCCGCCGCTTCCGCACGCTCAAGGGCGACGGGCAGCCGCTGCCTCCTGCCTTCGTCGATGCCCAGAACCTGGAACCCGCCGCACACCTGGTGATGCAGGCGGCCGTCCAGCGCTACATCGACAGCTCGGTGTCCAAGACCATCAACCTGCCCGAAGACATCGGCTTCGAAGCCTTCAAGGATGTCTATCGCCAAGCCTACGACCTGGGATGCAAGGGCTGCACGACCTACCGGCCAAGCCCGCTGCGCGGCGCCGTACTGGAGACGCCTGCGGCGGACAAGCCCGAACCGGCGGCCGCGGTCTCTTCGCCGGAAGGTGCGGAGGCGGCATCGAGAGCAGTCGCGGCACAGCCGGAGCCTGCCTCGGTGGTCTACATGACGAAACCGCTGGACCGGCCGGCAGCGCTTCCGGGACGCACCTACAAGCTGACCTGGCCGGAAAGCGATCACGCCATCTACATCACGCTCAACGACGTGGTGCAGGACGCGCGCCGCCGCCCCTTCGAGATCTTCATCAACTCGAAGAACATGGAGCACTATGCCTGGACCGTGGCGCTGACGCGCATGATCTCGGCGGTGTTCCGTCGGGGCGGCGACGTGGCCTTCGTGGTCGAGGAACTGAAGGCGGTCTTCGACCCGCGCGGCGGTGCCTGGATGCAGGGCCGCTACGTTCCCTCTCTGTTGGCCGCGATCGGCGAGGTGATCGAAGAGCACATGATCGCGATCGGCTTCCTGCCGGAGCCGGTGCAGTTGGCGAAACCGCGCCATCCTGCGGTCAACGCCGAAGACGTGAGCGGAACCGGCGAAGCGGGTGAGCGGCTCGAGCGGGTCGACCAATGCCCGAAGTGCGGCGGTTTCGGCCTGGTGCACCAGGAAGGTTGCGACCTCTGCACGTTATGCGGTTACTCGCGCTGTCTTTAGAGCGCGAGTAACCTCCAGCGCCCCCACTTCAGGACCGTCGCCAGCATGGCCACCAGACTCTGCCGCAATTGTCGCGCCCCTCTAGAAGAGGACCAGGAGATCTGTCCGGCCTGCCACACGCACAACCCCATCCCCAAGCCTTGGTATGTCCCCATCGTCGGCGGCGCCATCGTTGCCTTGATCGTCTATCTGCTGGTGGATTTCGGCGACGTTGCCCGGGTGCTGGGGATCGAGTAAGGCCGTTTCGGGGGCAGCGGGAGCGCGTCACCGCTCTCACGGGAGGATGCGCCAGGTCGGCTCGGGCCACAGCCTGCCCTCTCAACGCTGGTAGATGTGAACGCCGATCAGCATGTCGATGCGTTCGCCGTCGGCGGCCAATGGGCAAGCGACGCGGGAAAAGCGAACAAACTCCCGCCCCTCGACCGGCATGGTGAAAGCAGCACGCAAGGGTCGCCGAGCGTCAATGACCTGCTCGTAAGCCGCAGCCATCTGGCTGCAATGCGGTTCTGGATAGAGTCCGTCCAGCCAGCGGCCCGTCACGTCGCGTTGGAACATCTCGACCAGCCCGGTCCCGAAAAGTCGCACCCTGAAGCGATGTCGGGGCCGGTCGGTCGTCGTCGCACCGCTTGGCACGACGTCGATGAGGTAGAGCCAAGGGAGAAGCTTCGGTATCTCCAGAGGGTCGACGTGCTGGCGCCCCGGCAAGCCATGAGCCGGCTTGACCGACCACCAGTAGTCCTCCAGCGCCTTCAGCCTCGGATGGTCTTGGGCATAGCTCACGATCGGTCCGCTCGAAATCGACCAGGCCGAGTTGGCCGTAGGGCCGACGTTCAAACGATATAGCGACGCATGGGCTGCGACCAGAGCGTTAATCTCGGCTTGGCACCACCACCGCTAAGAGGCGGGGACAGCCGTCACGGACCGCAGCGGCGGCGTACCTCGCGCAACAGACGCGCCAGCCGCCGGTCGTGAATACCCAAGGCGTGCAGGTGATCGATGGTGTTCTGCAGATAGTCGCTGCAGGGACCCTTCTGACCGTAGCCCTGTACGATCAAATCGGCGATCTGCGCCATCGGCAGCTTGCCGGTGTACTGCGGATGCGCCTGATCCACGACGAAGCCCGCTGCCTTGGCCGTGCCCTCCGGCGTGCGGCAGTCGAGCCAGCGCGGGATATAGACGCCGGTCGTCATCTCGCGGTCCCACAGGTAGTCCATGACCGCCGCGGTCTCGGCAGCCGGCACACGGAATACCATGCCGTGACAGCAGCCGCCACGATCCAGGCCGAGCACGAGGCCGGGCCGCTCCGGCGTGCCGCGATAGCGATGGGAGTAGACGCAGAAACGACGGTGATAACCGTAGAGCAGAGCCTGACGAACTTCCAGATGCGGAAACCCGGGATTCCACATCAGGGAGCCGTAGCCGAACACCCAGAAGTCTTCGCCGGCCGGCGGCACCAGACGCTCGCGCTGGACGGGCTCCTCGTAGAGCCGCCGTAGGGCCGCAGCGGACGGCGGTTGGGCAGGTCGCAAGTCGGTCATGGCTGATAAATAAGGTAGGGGGCCGGTGGTTGCCGTTCAAACGCCACCGCCGTCAGAGGTCTTTTGATGACAGGCCGCAGACCGGCATCACCAACCTCTGCCGTTCAGGTCTTGGGCTCCCGAGGATCGAAGCTGCCGGCCTGATGCTGCTCGATCACGCCACGGCGCGCTTCACGCGTGCGGCTGAAGAGATCCTCCAGAACCTCGCCTTCGCCCCAGCGGATGGCGCGCTGCAGCGCCGTCAGGTCCTCGGAGAAACGTTGCAGCATCTCCAGAACCGATTCGCGGTTGTTCAGGAAGACGTCGCGCCACATCACCGGGTCTGAAGCGGCGATGCGGGTGAAGTCGCGAAAGCCGCCGGCGGAGTACTTGATCGCCTCCTGCTTGGTCGACTCCTCGAGCCCCATGGCCGTGTGCACGATGGTGTAGGCGATCAGGTGCGGAAGGTGGCTGGTGATAGCCAAAACCTGATCGTGATGACCGGGCTCCAGAACGTCGACCGTCGAGCCCATGGAGCGCCACAGCCAGGCGACGCGCTCGACGGCCTCGGCATCGGTTCCCGGCGGCGGGGTCAGGAGGCAGTAGCGCTGCTCGAACAGCTCCGCAAAACCGGCCTCGGGGCCGGACTGTTCCGTTCCCGCAATCGGGTGTCCGGGCACGAAATGCACGCCTTCCGGCACGAAGGGTCCGACGTCGCGGATCGCCGCCTGCTTGACCGAGCCGACATCGGTCACGATGGCGCCGGCTGCCAGACTTCGCTGCATGGCCTCGGCCACGGCCGCGTAGGCGCCGACCGGAGTTGCCAAGACCACCAGATCGCACTCGGAGACAGCCGCCGCAGGATCCTCGAACATCTCGTCGCAGAGTCCGAGCTCCAGCGCCTTGGCGCGCGTCTCGGCGGACCGCGCGCAGCCGACCACGCGCTCCGCCAGGCCGAACCGTCGAATCGCCAGCGCCATGGAGGAACCGATCAGCCCGACACCGATCAGCGCCACTTGGCGAAAGGGTTGCCCCGCGGGAGCGGCGGTCATTGCGGATAGTCCTCGAGCGCCGCCACGACCGCGCGCATCTCGGTCTCGGTGCCGATGGTAACGCGCAGATATCCGGGCAAGCCGTAGGCCGCCATCGCGCGCACGATGATACCGCGACTCTTCAGAAAATCGGCCGCAGCCGGAGCATCGGCAAAGGGCACCAGCACGAAGTTGCCTTCGCTCGGTTCCACGCGAATGTTGAGGCGGGCCAGCTGCTCGGCGAACCAGGCGCGCCAGGTGGCGTTATGCTCCACCGAATGCTGCAGGTGTGTCTGATCTTCCAGGGCCGCAACGGCGGCCACCTGGGCCGGACGGGTCACGTTGAAAGGACCGCGCAGACGGTTGAGGACATCCGCCACCTCGGCAGGGCCGTAAGCCCAGCCGATGCGCAGGGCCGCCAAGCCGTAGATCTTGGAGAAGGTACGGGTTACCACCACGCGCCCCGTCTCCTCGACCAGCTTGAGTCCATCGCTGTAGTCGGACGCCTGCACGTACTCCACATAGGCCGTGTCGAGCACCAGCAGCGCCTGGTCCGGCAAACCCGCAAGCAGCCGCCGGATTTCCGAATCGGGCAGATAGGTACCGGTCGGATTGTTCGGATTGGCCAGGAAGACCAGCCGCGTCTTCTCGCTGGCATGGGCCAGCAAGGAATCGACGTCGGCCGTCAGATTGCGCTCGGGCGCCGCGACCGCCGTCGCACCGGCGGTCTTGGCCGCGATGGGGTACATCAGAAAACCGTGGCGGCTGTAGAGCACCTCGTCGCCCGGTCCGGCGTAGGCCCGGACCAGCAGGGAGATCAACTCGTCCGATCCGTTGCCGCAGACGATCCGTGCAGGGTCCAGGCCGTGTCGTGCCGCCAAGCTGTCCCGCAGAAGCGTGGAGCCGCCGTCTGGATAGCGGTGCAGATCGCCGGCGATCCCGGCATAGGCATCGATCGCCTGCCGACTGGCGCCCAAGGGGTTCTCGTTGGCGGCCAGCCGGATCGGTTCGGCGACGCCCGGAATCCTCGCTTCGCCACCGATATAGGGTTCGACCTCGTAGATTCCGGGGCGAGGCGTAAAGCGCGAGGTCTTGGCGCTCATCGCCGCCCCCGGGTTCCACGGTCGGTGGATGCCATTTCGTTATCGCTCAAGGGTACGGGATAGCGGCCGATCACCCAGACCCGACTGACGCGCTCGCCGGCCGCCTCGACCAGGTCCGACAAAGGCGGTGCCTCCGGCCCCTCCAGATAGCCATCGACCTCTGCCAGGCAATAGCAGTAGGGCGCGTCTTCACCATCGGTCCAGGTTGCCGTTTCGCGCGCCACCAGGCCGGCTTTGGCGAGCAGATCCTTGAAGGCGGCACGGCTCATGCGGTCCTGGACCTCGGCAACGAGGAAACTGCGGTCGTCGCCGCTGGGTTCGGGCGGGCCCAGCGCCACCACCAGCGCTTCGCTGTCGCCGCCGCGGTCCCGCGGCCAAGGCGCAAAGGGCAGGCGAGAGACGATTCGGGGCACATCAGCCCCGTCTCGAGCCAGATGACGCCACCAGGGATTTCGCGAGTCGCTCTGGATCGGCGGCAGAACGCCGAGCGTGGCCTTGCCATTGGCCACCTCGTTGAGCACGCGAACATTGGAGCCCTGCTCCGACAGGGGCGTCAGCACCCCGAAGGTTTCGCGCGCCAGATCGCGCAGCTCCGGGGCTTCCTCGCCGGCATAGACGGACAGGCTGAAGGGCCCCTGCTGCTGGGCGGAATCGGCGATAATCTCACGCCAAAGGCGAAGCAGAACGGCTTTCGGCAAGCTGCCGCGATGGCGGGCGACGAGATTCCGCATGATCGCCGCCTCCCGCCCTGGCCGGATATGCGGGCGGCTGCGTTCCTTGAGCTTCCCGATCTGCTGCGAAACCTCGGTCCGACGGATCAGAAGCTCGTGCAACTGCGCATCGATCTCGTCGATCTCGAGGCGCAGATCATCCAGTTTCTCGGTGGTGGCAGACATCGAAGCAGCTCAGGCAGTGATGGTTCAGCACCCGTCCTGGCCGGGCGCGGTTTCAACGTGGCTTGATCGGCGAGGCCCGATGGACCCAGCCAGCGGGCGGGCGCCCATCGAGAGAGCGCCTAGTGATAGTCGGTGACCGGGCGGAAATCAAAGCCAACGTCGCGGCAGCCTGGCAACCACTCTCCCGCAGGGCCCTAAGACCGCGCACAGACATGCAGTAAAGGCATGGCTCGCTCACCCTGCCGGCGCCCGACTCCCGATCCGGTGCCGTTGACTTCATCGCGCCAAGGTTCCTTATTGAGTCAAGCTTTTCTATGTAACCTCCTCAGCCGGCACGAAGGCCGCCGCCGGAAAGGCCCGAATGTCCCTACTTGCCGCCAGCAGCCATCAAGAGCGCATCGAGCACCTGCCGGGCCACCGGGTGCCCCTGGCCGAGGACGCTCCGCTGCGCCTGACCAGCGGCGCGGAGCTGAGTCCGGTCACGGTGGCCTATCAGACCTATGGCCAGCTCAACGCCGACAAGTCGAACGCGGTCCTGGTTTGCCATGCCTTGACCGGCGACCAGTTCGCCGCCGAAACGCATCCCGTGACCCGCAAGGCTGGATGGTGGTCGCTGATGGTGGGGCCGGGCCGCGTTCTGGACAGCGACCGCTTCTTCGTGATCTGCGCCAATGTGCTGGGCGGCTGCATGGGCACAACCGGTCCGGCCGATCTCAATCCCGAGACCGGCGAACCCTGGGGCCTCGACTTCCCGGTCGTGACCATCGCTGACATGGTGGAGGCGCAGCGGCTCCTGCTCGATCACCTGGGAATCGACAAGCTCCTCGCGGTGATCGGCGGCTCCATGGGTGGGATGCAGGTGCTCGAATGGGCCGCGAAGTATCCCGAGCGCGTGGGCGCGGCGATTCCGCTCGCCACCGCCTCCCACCACACGGCTCAGAACATCGCCTTTCACGAGATCGGACGCCAGGCCATCATGGCCGATCCGGACTGGGAGGGCGGAGCCTACTTCCGCTCCGGCAAGAAGCCGCGGCGCGGCTTGGCGGTCGCGCGCATGACCGCGCACGTCACCTACCTGTCCGAACCGGCGCTGCATCGCAAGTTCGGCCGCCGGCTGCAGGACCGCAAGGGCCTCTCCTTCGGCTTCGATGCGGATTTTCAGGTGGAGAGCTACCTGCGCTACCAGGGAAAGTCCTTCGTCGACCGCTTCGACGCCAACTCCTACCTCTATATCACGCGGGCCATGGATTACTTCGACCTGGCCGAGGACTATGGCGGCAAGCTGGCAGCCGCCTTCAAAGACTCGCCCGTGCGCTTCTGCGTGGCCTCCTTCACCTCCGATTGGCTGTTTCCGACGCCAGAGGCCAAGCGGGTCGTGCATGCACTGAACGCCGCGGCGGCCGACGTCAGCTTCGTCGAAATCGACAGCGACAAAGGCCACGACGCCTTTCTGCTCAACGAGCCGGAACTGCACGCGACACTGCACGGTTTCCTGTCCGCGCAGTGCGAGCGCACCGGTATTCCGACCGCGCCGCTTGCCTTGATCGAAGAGTCGGAGATCGGGGAGAGCGAGGAGCGCGTGACGTGAGCCCGCTCGACAGTCCTGCCCTGCGCGCCAAGAAAGCGGGCAGGCGTGGCGACAGCCGTCCCGGTCTGCGCGCCGACCTGCAACTGATCGCCGACATGATCGAGACGAGCAGTCGGGTGCTCGACGTCGGTTGCGGCGACGGACAGCTTCTACACTATCTGGTCGAGGAAAAGCATGTGGTCGGGCGCGGCCTGGAGCTCTCCCAGGAGGGCGTCAACGCCATGGTCAGCAACGGCCTCTCGGTGGTCCAGGGCGACGCCGATACCGATCTGATCGACTTCCCCGACCGTGCTTTCGACTATGTCGTGCTGAGCCAGACCCTGCAGGCAACCCGCGACCCCCGCTTCGTCATGGAGCAGCTGGTGCGGATCGGCCGTCGCGCCATCGTCTCGTTTCCCAACTTCGGCTATTGGCGGGTCCGGCTGCGGCTGCTGTTCGGCGGCCGCATGCCGGTGACCGAATCTCTGCCGGATCGCTGGTTCGAGACGCCGAACATCCACCTCTGCACGCTGCTGGACTTTCTGGAGCTCTGCCGTGCCTGCGGCATCTCCGTCGAGCGCGGCCTGACCCTGGACAAGCGCGGAGAGGCGCAGTCGATCACCGGGCGGCCGCGCGCCAATCTCCTGGCCACCGACGGGCTGTTCGTGCTGAGCCAAGGTTAGAGCGCGATCGTCTCAGGCGGAAACGTCTCGCTTCCGCCTGAGACGTGAATCGCCCTCTAATCCTATTCTAGACGGGAAAGCCCGCCGGAACCGGGGCGCTGTCTGCCGTCAAGGCCAGCGCCTTGAAGAGGCCTCCCATCTGATCGGCGGCCACAAGGCGCCGCAGCGCACTGTCGATGTCTTGTGCCTGCTGGGGTGTGGCCTTGGCCTTCAAGGCCCGAGCACGAGCGTCAATGCCGAGCGCCTGCAGCAGTTGGGCCTGCTCAACCGGGCCATGGGCCCTTGCACCGGCGGCCGCGCGCGCCAGAGCTTCGAAGTCGACATGGGCGGTCAGGTCGGCCGTTCCAGGCGCGGTCAGGGGGTCGGTGATGTCATGGCGGGCCAGCGCCTGCAGCGTCTCGCCGGGTCCGCTCGGGACGTACCCGTAGTCGACGATGAGCGCCGCACCGCCACTCACCTGAAGACGCCGGCCGATCTCACCGACGATCGCTTCGCCCGCCGTGCAGGCTTCCACAAGGCTCCCCACAGGCGCCGCCAGCTTAGCCGGCGTCAAACCAGGCGGCTGTCCGGGCAGTCGGGGACCGAGCATCCACTGGAAACCCCTTTTCCCCTCCAGACCGACGCGCCGCTCCGCCCAACCTTCCGGCAGTCTCAAGTACTGACGAATCGGCAAGGCATCGAAGAACTCGTTGGCAAGCAGGAAGATCGGCCCTTCGGGCAGTTCCTCCAGCGTATCGGCCCAGCGAACCTTCTGGCCGGCCAGTGTCTCTTGCTGGACCCCGCGCAGATGCGGGCTCGCCTCGACCAAGACGACCTCAGCCGCGTTTCTGAAGGCCGGCAGCACCGCAAGCGCGCGCAGCGCGTCGGCCATCAGCGTGCCGCGCCCCGGCCCCAGTTCGACCAGAAGACACCGGGAGGGCGCGCCCTGCGCCTGCCAGCAGGCGCCGGCCCAGAGCCCCAGCAATTCGCCGAACATCTGGCTGATCTCCGGCGCAGTCGTGAAATGACCGGCCGCGCCCAAAGGATCCGCTCGAGTGTAAACGCCTTCGGCCTGATCGAACAGGCAAGCGGTCATGTACTCGGCGACCGACAAGGGGCCTTGCGCCCGGATCCGCCGGGCAAGCCGCTCGGAGAGCGCTGTCACGCCGTCTGTCGACGTCGGGACCACAGGATCAGGGCGATCCCGCCCAGGAGCATGGGCAGGGACAACAGCTGGCCCATCGTCGCACCGGCAAAGAGGAAGCCCAGAAAGGCATCCGGTTGGCGGAACAGCTCACCGACGATGCGTGCGGCGCCGTAGCCGGCTAGGAACCAGCCGGTCATATAGCCCTTCCGTTGCAGTCCGCCGCCACGCACGAGAAGGAACAGCAGCAGGAACAGCAGCAGCCCTTCCAGGGTCGCCTGATAGAGCTGACTCGGGTGGCGCGGCTCCGGCCCGCCAGCCGGGAAAACCATGCCCCAGGACACCTCGGTGACGCGGCCGTAGAGCTCTCCGTTGATGAAGTTCGCCAGCCGCCCGAGGAACAGTCCGATCGGCGCCGCACAGGCGATCATATCGGTGAGATGGAAGAAGCCGCCCGCACGCCTGCGCATGAAAAGCCACATGGCAGCGATGACGCCGAGCAGACCGCCGTGGAAGGCCATCCCACCCTGCCAGAGCGCCAGAGCGCTCAGAGGATTCTCGACGAACTGGCCGGGCTGATAGAAGAGGACGTAGCCGATCCGGCCGCCGAAAACGACGCCCAGCGTGGCCCAGACCAGGAAGTCGTCCATATCTTCCTTGGACAGCTTGGAGGGCGAGCGTTCGGTCAGCCACCGCGCATACCGCCAGGCCAGTAGCAAGCCGACGATGTAGCTCAGCGCGTACCAGCGAATCTGGAAAAACCCCAGATCCAGCGCGACCGGATCGATGTTCGGAAAGGGAATCGCAGCGAGCAGAGGCTGCAGGTCAGGCATGGTGCGCAGGGCTCCGGTGACGAGAAGGATCGACGGCCTTGTAGCCTCTCGCGCCCTTGATCGCCAGAGCCGGCGGGCGCACCTTCTCAAGGACAGAAGGTCAGGCTGCGAAAAGGAGGCAAGGCCCCATGCAGACACAGAACAAGGTCATCGACGACTTGGCTCGCCTGGCCAGCAGCGCCCTGGGCGTCGCCACCGGCATGCGCCACGAGGCGGAGGCCCAACTCAGGCGCCAGTTCGAACGCATCCTGGCCGACATGGATCTGGTCACCCGCGAAGACTATGAGGTCACCAGGGCAATCGCCGAGACCGCGCGCGCCGAACAGGAGGCCCTGACCGAGCGAGTCGCCGCCCTGGAGGCAAGGCTGGCGGACCTGGAGAAACCCAAGAAGGCACCCGCGAAACGCACGCGCAAGGCGGCTCCCAAGCCGAAGACGGCCGACCAGGGCGCCGGATAAGGATACCCCCCTATGCCGCCGGCTGGGAGCGGCGTCGGCTCAGGCGGCTGACGTTGATGCCGAGCAGCACCAGGGCCAGAGCCACCCAGGCCGCCTCGCTCGGCAGTTCGCCGAGGAACAGCCAGGCCCAGAAGACGCCGAAGACGGGCACCAGGTAAGACACCTGGCTCATGTAGATGGCACCGGTGTCCTTGATCAGCTGAAAGCGCAGCAGGTAGGCGACGCCCGAGGAGACGACACCGAGAAACAGCAGGGCCGCCAGGGCCTCGCCGCTGGGAACGACCCGCCACGGCGGGTCCAGCAGCAGGGCTGCCGGCACGAGATAGAGGCCCGCCGTCAGCAGGACGGCACCTGCCGAGACGCGCGAATCGAGATGCGAGAGCTTGCGCGTCAGGAGTGCCGAGAGGCTGTAGCAGAAAGACGCGGCCAGCACCGCCAACTGTCCGATCAGAGTGGTCCGGCCGCCGAGCAGGCCTTCCAGCCCAACCAGCATCGCCATGCCCGCAAATCCCAGCATCACGCCGGCCAGTTTCTGCCAGGTCAGGCGGTCGTCCGACGTAAAGACATGGTTCAGCAGAAGCGCGGCGAAGGGACCGAGCCCCATCAGGATCGCCGCCATGCCGGCCTCGATGTGCTGCTGTCCCCAGGAGATCAGCAGGAACGGCAGGCCGGCGCCGAACAGGCCGACAAGCGTCAGCAGTGACCAGTCGCGCGGCGCATGCGGCAGGCGCAGACCGGCCGCAAAGGCGAAGCCGAGCAACAGGGCGGCCGCCAGTACGACGCGGAAGGCGGCGATGGCCAGCGGCCCGAAGGACTGCAGCGCCACCTCGATGCACATGAAGGCCGACCCCCAGATGGCACCCAGTGCCACCAGCTTCGCCGCGTCGCCAGCCGTTGCA
>JANQPZ010000057.1 GCA_028285215.1 Rhodovibrionaceae bacterium
CCGAGAGAGTCTTCTTGGCCAGCAGGTCGCGCGCCTCGGCCAGCTCCATGCGGGTCAGCTCGCTCATTCCACCACCTTCGGCACCACGAAAAAGCCATGCGCCTTGTCCGGCGCGTTCTGCACGACGTCGTCCGGCTTGCCGCCGTCGGTCACCGCATCGGCGCGCAGCGGCAAGCGCATCTCCACCACCGAGGTCATGGGCTGCACGCCCTCGGTGTCGACCTCGCCAAGCTGCTCGACCCAGTCGAGGATGTTGCTCAGTTCGCCGACCAGCGACTCGGCCTCGGCCTCGTCGACCTTGATGCGTGCGAGCCGGGCGATGCCGTGAACCGTGGCCTTGTCGATCGCCATGGAAGAAGACGCCTCGCTTCGGAAAGACTTTGGATGACGCGCACGGGCGGGCGGACCGCCTGCGAAAGCGCGGCGGAAGCTAGCACCAGCTTGGCGGGCTCACAAGGTGGGCACGCACAGGTGGCACGCCGACCGGGCGGCGGCAGACGCTAGGCCGTCGAAGAAAGGCCGTGCCGCTTGTGCGGCGATGCCGACGCGCTTAGTGATCGGCCGCATGACCCTTCTGGATCTGCATGACCTGCCGGCCCAGCTGCCGCCGCGCGCCCGCCTGCTGGGCCTGGATCTCGGCAGCAAGACCATCGGGCTGGCCATCTCCGACGGCGACCGCCGGCTGGCCTCGCCCCTGGAGACTCTGCGCCGCGGCAAGTTCACCGCCGACGCCGAGGCCCTGAAGCGGATCGCCGCGGAACGCCGGGTCGGCGGCCTGGTGCTCGGCCTGCCGGTCAACATGGACGGCAGCGAGGGACCGCGCGCCCAGTCGACCCGGCAGTTCGCCCGCAACCTGATCGATCTCGCCGGCCTGGAACTGCCGATCGCCTTCTGGGACGAGCGGCTCTCGACCGCCGCCGTGCAGCGCCTGCTGATCGACGAGGCCGACATGAGCCGCAAGCGCCGGGCCGACGTCGTGGACAAGATGGCCGCCGCCTATATCCTGCAGGGCGCGCTGGACGCGCTGGCGCACGGCCGGCCCGTCGACCGAGGCAAAGACGGCCCAGGAGACGACGGCCCAGGAGACGACGGCCCAGCAGACGACGGCACGGACCGCACGTCGTGACCGTCATCGCCCTGGTCATCCTGCCCGTCTTCCTGCTGATCTTTCTCGGCTGGCTGCTGCGCCGGCGCGCGTTTCCCGGCGAAGGCTTCTGGGCGCCGGCCGAACGGCTGACCTACTTCTGCTTCTTCCCGGTCCTGCTGGCGACCACCCTGGCGCAGGCCGACTTCAGCGAACTCGACGTCCTGCCCATGGCCGGCGCCATCGTCGCCGCGATCCTGGTCATGACCGCGGCGCTGCTGCTGCTGCGTCCCCTGCTCTACCGCTGGCTCGGCCTGGACGGCGCCGGCTTCACCAGCCTCTACCAGGGCGCGGTGCGGATGAACACCTACATCGGCCTGGCGGTGGCCTTCGGGGTCGCCAGCGACGCCGGCGTGGCGGCGGCGGCCGTGGCGGTCGCGGCCATCGTCCCTCTGGTCAACCTGCTCTGCGTCAGCTTCCTGGCGCGCTACGGGACGGCCGCTCAGCCGACGGTCCTCGGCCTGGTGAAACAGGTCGCGACCAACCCTCTGATCCTGGGCTGCGCCGTCGGCGGCGCGCTCAACCTTTCCGGGCTCGGCCTGCCGCCGGTGCTCGGCGAGACTCTGCTGATCCTCGGAAGGGCCGCCCTGCCCCTCGGCCTCCTCTGCGTCGGCGCGGCGCTGGACCTGCGCGCCGCACAGGCGGCCGGCCGGCCGGTGCTGCTGAGCAGCGCCCTCAAGCTGGCCGTGTTGCCGGCGCTGACCTGGGCCGGCTGCTGGGCGCTCGGCGTCGAGGGGACGGCCGCCTTCGTCGCAGTGTTGTTCAACGGCCTGCCGACGGCCACCAGCGCCTACATCCTGGCCCGCCAGCTGGGGGGCGACGCCACCCTGATGGCCAGCCTGATCACCGCCCAGACCCTGCTGGCGATGCTGACTTTGCCGCTGGTGCTGGCGCCGCTGGTGCCCTGACCCGGCTTGACGCAGCGGCGCGCGGCGCGCCACAACCGCCGCGCCCGCCAATCGTATCCGGACCGACAGCACCATGACCACGCCGCTTGCAGGCCTGCGCGTTTTCGACCTGACCCGTATCCTCGCCGGCCCCACGGCGACGCAACTGCTCGGCGACCTGGGCGCCGACGTGGTGAAGATCGAGCGGCCCGGCCAGGGCGACGACACCCGCAAGTGGGGCCCGCCCTTCGTCAAGGATGCCGACGGGAAGGACAGCGCGACGGCGGCCTACTACCTCTCGGCCAACCGCAACAAGCGCTCGCTGACCATCGACATCGCCACAGAGGAAGGCCAGGCGCTGGCCCGGCGGATCGCCGCCGAATGCGACATCTTCGTGGAGAACTTCAAGGTCGGCGGTCTGAAGCGCTACGGCCTGGACTACGACAGCATCCGGCAGGTCAAGCCCGACATCCTCTACTGCTCGATCACCGGCTTCGGGCAGACCGGCCCCTACGCGCCGCGCGCCGGCTACGACTACCTGGCCCAGGGCATGGGCGGGATCATGTCGCTGACCGGCGAGCCCGAGGGCGAGCCGATCAAGGTCGGCGTCGGCATCGCCGACATCATGTGTGGCATGTATGCCGTCAGCGCCATCCTGGCCGCCCTGCACCACCGGACCAAGACCGGCGAGGGCCAGCACATCGACCTGGCCCTGCTCGACAGCCAGGTCGCCTGGCTGACCTACGAGGGGCTGAACTACCTGACCAGCGGCGAGGTGCCGAAGCGCCAGGGCAACGAACACCCCAACATCGTGCCCTACAAGATGCTGCCCTGCGCCGACGGCTACTTCATCCTGGCCGTGGGCAACGACGGTCAGTTCCGCCGCTTCTGCGACTTCGCCGGCCGGCCGGAGCTGGCCGAGGATCCGCGCTT
Source organism: Rhodovibrionaceae bacterium (assembly GCA_028285215.1). Lineage (GTDB taxonomy): Bacteria > Pseudomonadota > Alphaproteobacteria > Kiloniellales > DSM-21159 > Algihabitans. The sequence continues at coordinate 2,965 of JANQPZ010000057.1, forward strand.
CGCGACCAACGCCCAGCGGGTTCAGAACCGGGCCGCGCTCTATCCCATTTTGGAGGCCCTGACGCCCGCCAAGACCCTGACCGACTGGGTGGAGGGGCTATCCGCGCTCGGCGTGCCGAGCGGCGCGGTCAACACGCTCGACCGGGTCTTCGCCGATCCGCAGGTGCAGCAGCGCGGCATGCGCATCGAGATGGCCGACGCCGAGGCCTTGCAGGGCCGTCTCGCCCTGATCGGCAATCCCATCAAGTTCTCGAAAACGCCGGTCGACTACCGCTACCCGCCGCCGCGCATGGGCCAGCACAGCGACGAGCTGCTTAAGGAACTGCTCGACCTGCCGGACGAGGAGATCGCGCGGCTGCGGGACAGCGGCGCGATCTAGAGCGCGATTCACGTCTTAGGTGGGATTGCCCCAAAGCGACTCCACCTAGGGCGATCCTCCTCTCACCGCACGCAGTCGAGCAGCGGTCCGAGCTGGTCGATGCGGGTACGGATGCGGGCCGCCTGCCCGGCGACGAATTCGCTGGGGCGCCCGGCCGAGCGCTCCAGCGGATTGGGCAGCACGGCCGCCAGCAGCGAAGCCTCCCGGCGGGTCAGCGCGCCGGCGGTCTTGCCGAAGTGGACCTGCGCCGCGGCCTCGGCACCGTAGAGGCCGGGCCCGAACTCGACGCTGTTGAGGTAGAGCTCGACGATCCGCGCCTTGGGCAGCAGCGCCTCCAGGTAGAGTGTGAGGTAGGCCTCCAGCCCCTTCCGCAGCCAGTCGCGGTCGGGCCAGAGGAAGAGGTTCTTCGCCGTCTGCATCGAGACCGTGGAGGCACCGCGCAGCCGGCCGCCGTCGCGCCAGGTCTCGACGGCCTCCTGCAGCTCGACCAGGTCGAAGCCCCAATGCGAACAGAAGCGGTTGTCCTCTGCCGCCAGCACGGCTTCGCGCAGCGCCGGGGCGATCTCGGCCAGGGGCACCCAGTCCCGCTGCCAGCCGTGACCCTCCAGCGCGCGAATTACCATCAAGGGCGTCGCCGGCGGCGGCACGACGCGGTAGAGCAGCACCAGGCCCGCCGGCAGCAGCACCGCCAGGATCGCCAGCCACCTGAGAGCTTTCCACAACCTGCGCATGGGAACCGCGACCTGCCGCTTGTCAGAGGCACGGCCGCGGTGCGATAAGCCCCGCTCGATGCAAGACTTCGAAGCCATCGCCCGTCCCGGCTACCGGCACCGCCATCTGCTCGGGACCGAAGGTCTGACCCCGGCGGAAATCGGCTATCTTCTGGATCTCGCGGAAAACTACGCGGTCCAGGATCCGAGGGCGCACCAGCACTCGCCGCTGCTGTCGGGTCATACCGTCATCAACCTTTTCTTCGAGACCTCGACGCGCACGCGCACCTCCTTCGAGCTGGCCGCCAAAAGGTTGTCGGCCGACGTGATCAACATGTCGGTCGCCTGGTCGTCGATCAAGAAAGGGGAAACCCTAATCGACACCGCCATGACCCTGAACGCCATGCACCCCGACGTGCTGATCGTGCGCCATCCCGACTCCGGCGCCGTCAAGCTGCTAAGCGAGAAGGTCCACTGTTCGGTCATCAACGCCGGCGACGGCAGCCACGAGCACCCGACCCAGGCGCTGCTCGACGCCCTGACCATCCGCCGCCGCAAGGGCAAGCTCGCCGGCCTCACCGTGGCGATCTGCGGCGACATCATGCACAGCCGGGTGGCGCGCTCCAACCTGCACCTGCTGACCACGATGGGCGCGCGGGTGCGCGTCATCGCGCCGCCGACCCTGATGCCCTCCGGGATCGAGCGCCTGGGGGTCGAGGCCTACATGGACATGCGTGCCGGGCTGCGCGACGTCGACATCGTCATGATGCTGCGCCTGCAGACCGAACGCATGCAGGGCTCCTACGTCCCCTCGATCCGCGAGTACTTCCGCTTCTACGGCCTGGACCGGGACAAGCTGGCGATGGCCAAGCCCGACGCGCTGATCATGCACCCCGGGCCGATGAACCGCGGCGTGGAGATCGACAGCGAGGTGGCGGACGACATCGATCGCTCGCTGATCCAGGAGCAGGTGGAGATGGGCGTCGCCGTGCGCATGGCCTGCCTGGAGGCCCTGACGGCGGACCTGCGCGCGGGAGACCCGCGTGTCCCGGCGGAGGGACGCTAGCCATGGCGACGCGCAGCGAGGCCGGCCCCACCGCCTACATCAATGCCCGCCTGCTCGACCCGCGCAGCGGGCTGGACGAGCCGGGCGCGCTCTTCGCCGACCAGGGCGTAGTCCGGGATGTCGGTCCGCGGCTGTTCAACGACGGGCTGCCCGACGGCGCCGAGGTGATCGACTGCGCCGGCGCCTGCCTGGCGCCCGGTCTGGTCGACATGCGCGTGCAACTGGGCGAACCGGGCAACGAACACAAGGAAACCATCGAGACCGCCAGCCGGGCGGCCGCGGCCGGCGGCATCACCTCCATGGTCGCGCTGCCGAACACCGATCCGGTGGTCGACGACGTCGCCGGCATCGAGTTCATCGCCCGCCGCGCCCGCGAGGAGAAGCTGGTCAAGGTCTACGGCTACGGCGCCGTGACGCGGCGGCTGGAGGGCCGCGAGCTGGTGGAGATGGGCCTGCTGAGCGAGTACGGCGCGCTGGGCTTCACCGACGGCCTGCAGGCCGTGGCCGACGCCCAGGTGATGCGCCGCGCCCTCAGCTACTCTCGTACGGTGGACACGGTCATCCTGCAGCACCCGCAGGAACCGAGCCTTGCCACCGGCGCGATGAATTCCGGCGAACTGGCGACCCGTCTCGGTCTCTCCGGCAACCATCTGCTCAACGAGGTCATCGTGATCGAGCGCGACCTGCGGCTGGTCGAGATGACCGGCGGGCGCTACCACGTGGCCAACGTCACCTGCGCCGAGTCCCTGGAGGTGATCCGCCGGGCCAAGGCGCGCGGCCTGCCGGTCACGGCCAGCACGGCGCCGCACTACTTCACGCTGAACGAGACGGCGGTCGGCGACTACCGCACCTTCGCCAAGATGACCCCGCCCCTGCGCAGCGAGCGGGACCGCGAGGCCCTGGCGGCCGCGGTGGCCGACGGCACCATCGACGCCATCGCCAGCGACCACAGCCCGCACGACCAGGACGCCAAGCGCCTGCCCTTCAACATGGCCGAGCCCGGCATCGTCGGGCTGGAGAGCCTGCTGTCTCTGTCCCTGGCCCTGGTGCACGGGGGCCGCATGCCCCTGCTCGACCTGCTGCGGCGCCTGACCGACGGGCCGGCCGGAATCCTGAAGGGCCGGGCCGACCTGACGCCCGGCCTGCCCTGCGACCTGGTGATCTTCGACCCGGAGCGGCCAGCGACCATCGACCCCGACCATTTCCTCTCGAAGTCCAAGAACTCGCCCTTCGAAGGGCATATGGTTCAGGGCGCCGTGCTGCGCACCGTCGTCGACGGCCGCAGCATCTTCACCTCCGATCTCTCCACGCCCAGCGGCTCCACACCGGGCAGTTCGACACCGGGCAGTTCGACACCGGGCAGCGGCCGGCAGGCGGCCTGAGGAGGGGTTCGTGCCCGACCCGATTTCCTGGGCATTCGCCTGGCCCTATCTGCTCGCCGCCCTGGCGGGCGGCTACCTGCTGGGCTCGATCCCCTTCGGCCTGCTTCTGACCCGGCTCGCCGGACTCAGCGACCTGCGCCAGATCGGTTCCAAGAGCATCGGCGCGACCAACGTGCTGCGCACGGGCCGCAAGGACCTGGCCGTCCTGACCGTCCTGCTGGACGGCGGCAAGGGCGCGGCCGCGGCGGGCCTCGCCTGGTACTTCGGCGGGCCGGATCCCATGCTGGCCGCCGCGCTCGGTGCGGTGCTGGGCCACAACTTCCCCGTCTGGCTCGGCTTCCGCGGCGGCAAGGGCGTCGCCACCTCGATCGCCGTTCTGCTCGCCGTCGCCTGGCAGGCGGGCGTCGCGCTCTGCGCCACCTGGCTGCTGGTCGCCGCCGTCACCCGCTATTCCTCCCTCGCCGCGCTGATCGGCTTTCTGCTCTCGCCGCTTTACGCCTGGCTCCTGATCGGCGACTTGCAGCGGGTCGAGTTTGCCGCCCTGCTGGCCGTCTTGGTGGTGATCCGTCACCACGCCAACATCCGCCGGCTGCTGCGCGGCGAGGAAAGCAAGATCGGCGGCGCCAGCTGACCTCTCGATGGACGGCATCTCAAGGTTGTAAATTGCGGTTTCGGGTTGACGGATAGCGTGCCTTGCATCGAAGGTCTGGCGCTATGAGCCCGCCCCTTCACGCCCTCACGGAGACCGAGCGTCTCGCCTGGCTGCGCCTGTTCCGCAGCGAGAACGTCGGCCCCATCACCTTCCGCCAGCTGCTGCGGCGCTTCGGCAGCGCCGAAGCTGCCCTGGAGGCTCTGCCGGACCTGTCCAGGCGTGGCGGGCGGGCCCGGCCGGTGCGCATCTGTCCCGCCGACACGGCAGAGCGCGAGCTGGTCGCACTGACCCGGCTGAAGGCGCGACTGCTCGCCCTCTGCGAGCCGGACTATCCCGAGGCCCTGCGCGCGGTCGACGATGCCCCGCCGCTGATCGCCCTGCGCGGCCGATCGGAGCTGCTGCAGCGCCCGGCGGTGGCGATCGTCGGCGCCCGCAACGCCTCGGCCAACGGCCGCACGCTGGCGCGACGCCTTGGCGGCGAACTGGCCGAGGCCGGCTACCTCGTGGTCTCGGGCTTCGCGCGCGGCATCGACACCGCAGCTCACGAGGGGGCTCTGACGCAGGCGACGCTCGCGGTGCTGGCGGGCGGCCTCGATACGATCTACCCGCCGCAGAATGCGGCGCTGTTCGACCGCCTGACGCGCGAAGGGGTCCTGCTCTCCGAGATGCCGCCCGGCAGCGAGCCCCAGGGGCGCCACTTCCCGCGGCGCAACCGGATCATCGCCGGACTGTCGCTCGGCATCGTGGTGGTGGAAGCCGCCCGGCGCTCCGGCTCCCTGCACACGGCCCGGCTGGCAGCCGACTACGGGCGCGAGGTCATGGCCGTGCCCGGCTCGCCGCTCGATCCGCGCGCCCAGGGGTGCAACGGCCTCCTGCGCCAGGGGGCCACCCTGATCGAATCGGCCGCCCACGTCCTGGAGGCCCTGGCGGGCAGCACGCCCGCGATCGCGCCCGCATTCCCGGAAACCGCCGTCACCGAAGCGGCCGCAACCAGAGTCGAAATCGTCGGCGCGACGGGGCCAGGCTCGGAAGAGCAGCCGCAAGCCACTGATAAAATTACGGAATTATTATCACCTACGCCGATCTCAGTTGACGAACTCATACGCCAATGCCAATTGTCAGCCGCGTCGGTCGGGACTCTGCTCCTGGAGCTGGAACTGGCCGGCCGCCTCGAACGCCATCCCGGCAACCGCGTCGCGCTGATCGCCTGACCGTCGCGCTCCGCCGGTGCGCGCGTCGCGTTGAAGGGCTCTAGGACGGACTTGCGGATGCATCTGGTCGTCGTCGAATCTCCTGCCAAAGCCAAGACCATCGAACGTTATCTGGGTGGCGACTATCGGGTGCTGGCCAGCTACGGCCACGTGCGCGATCTGCCGCCCAAGGACGGTTCGGTGCGGCCCGACGAAGACTTCGCAATGGACTGGTCCGTCGACGACCGCGGCGACAAGCGGATCAAGGAGATCGCCCGCGAGCTCAAGAGCGCCCAGCAGCTCTACCTGGCGACCGACCCGGACCGCGAAGGCGAGGCCATCTCCTGGCACATCATCGAGGAGCTGAACCGCCGCCGGGCGCTCAACGGCAAGCCGGTCAAGCGCGTGGTCTTCAACGAAATCACCAAGCGCGCCGTGCAGGATGCCTTCAAGCATCCGCGCGATCTCGACCGGCCGCTGGTCGAAGCCTACCTGGCACGCCGTGCGCTCGACTATCTGGTCGGCTTCACGCTGTCGCCCGTGCTGTGGCGCAAGCTGCCGGGCAGCCGCTCCGCCGGCCGCGTGCAGTCGGTGGCCCTGCGGCTGATCTGCGAGCGGGAGGCCGAGATCGAGGCCTTCCGGGCGCAGGAGTACTGGACGGTCACGGCGACCCTGGATGCCCTCGAAACCGCGGCCTTCGACGCGCGGCTCACCCACCTGCAGGGCAGCAAGCTCGACAAGTTCGACCTGAACAGCGAAGCCAAGGCGCAAGAGGCCGTGGCGCTGTTGGAAAGCGCGGGCCGCTTCACCGTCGCGAGCGTCGAAACAAAGCGCAGCAAGCGCAATCCGCAGCCGCCCTTCACCACCTCGACCCTGCAGCAAGAGGCCTCGCGCAAGCTGGGCTTCGGGGCGACCCGGACCATGCGCGTGGCCCAGAAGCTCTATGAAGGCATCGAGGTGAGCGGCGAAACCGTCGGCCTGATCACCTACATGCGGACCGACGGCGTCGGCATGTCGAACGAGGCGATCACGGCGGCGCGCGAGCTGATCGCCGGGCGCTACGGCGACCGCTACCTGCCGGACCAGGCCCGGATCTACAAGACCAAGGCCAAGAACGCGCAGGAGGCGCACGAGGCGATCCGCCCGACGGATCTGCAGCGCCTGCCCAAGGAGGTCCGCGGCCAGCTCGGCGACGACGAGGCGCGACTCTACGACCTGATCTGGACCCGCGCCCTGGCCAGCCAGATGCAGTCGGCCGAGTTCGACCAGATGACGGCGGATATCGACGTCGACGGAAGCAGTGCGCGCCTGCGGGCCACCGGCTCGGTCCAGGTCTTCGACGGCTTCCTGACGCTCTATCAGGAAGGCCGCGACGACCCGGAGGACGAGGACGGCGAAGGCAAGCGCCTGCCGCCGCTGACCAAGGGCCAGGACCTCAACCGCAAGGCCGTCACGCCGCAGCAGCACTTCACCCAGCCGCCGCCGCGCTTCAGCGAGGCGAGCCTGGTCAAGAGAATGGAAGAGCTGGGCATCGGCCGCCCCTCGACCTACGCCTCGATCCTGCAGGTTCTGCAGGACCGCGACTACGTCCGGCTGGAGAAAAAACGCTTCCTGCCGGAGGATCGCGGCCGCATCGTCACGGCTTTCCTGACCGCCTTCTTCCGCCGCTACGTGGAGTACGACTTCACCGCCAGCCTGGAGGAGGATCTCGACCGCATCTCCGCCGGAGACAGCCGCTACAAGGAGGTGCTGCTGCGCTTCTGGCAGGCCTTCAACCAGGCCGTCGAGGAGACGAAGGAGCTGCGCATCTCCGACGTCATCGATGCGCTGGACGAGGACCTCGGCCCCCACTTCTTCCCGACGGATTCGGAGAATCCGGACCGCGACCCGCGCCTCTGTCCGGCCTGCGGCACCGGCCGGCTCGGCCTGCGGCTCGGCAAGACCGGCGGCTTCATCGGCTGCTCCAACTATCCGGAGTGCCGCTTCACCCGCGCCCTTGCGGTGCAGGCCGAGGACGGCAACGGCGGCGCGGCCGCCGGCGAGGCCGGCCCCCGGCGCCTGGGCGAAGATCCGCAAAGCGGCCAGGAGGTCAGCCTGCGCAAGGGACCCTACGGTCACTACGTGCAGCTCGGCGAGCAGGGAGAGGACAAGTCGGTCAAGCCCAAGCGCACGTCGCTGCCGAAGGGCATGACCCCGGACAGCGTCGACCTGGCGGCGGCACTCGGCCTGCTGGCGCTGCCGCGCGCCCTGGGCAGCCACGAAGGCGCGGAGGTCACCGCCGGCATCGGACGCTACGGCCCCTACGTGCGCAAGGCCAACACCTACAAGTCGATTCCGGCGGACGAAGACGTCCTGACCATCGGTCTCAACCGGGCGGTCGATCTGCTCGCCCAGGCCAAGGGCGGCGGCGCGGCGGCCCTGAAGACGCTGGGCGACCATCCGAGCGACAGCAAGCCGGTGACCCTGCACGAAGGCCGCTACGGCCCCTACGTCAAGCACGGCCGGCTCAATGCCTCCCTGCCGAAGGATCTGGGGATCGACGAGATCGATCTCGCGGGTGCCGTCGAGCTGCTCGTCAAACAGGCCGAGAAGAAGGGCGGCGGCAAGAAGGCGCCGGCAAAGAAGGCGGCTGCCAAGAAAGCGCCATCTGGTAAGACTTCGGCCAGTAAGACTTCGGCCAAGAAGGCGACCGCATCCAAGGCGAAGACGAAGAAGACAGCCGACGCCTAGCTTCCGCGTTCGCACGCCCGCAGGGTCGGCACGCCGGCCGCAGCGCGGCGCGCGCCGCCAATAAGGAGTCTCCGTGGCCCGCGAAGACTTTCTGGAGGACTTCCCCGACACGGCGGAAATCCTGCGCTACATCGAAGACAGCCCGACCGCTTTGGACAAGCGCGATATCGCCCGCGCATTCAACTTGAAGGGCGCGCAGCGCCGGCGTCTGCGCGAAGTCCTGCAGGAGCTGCAGGAGCAGGGCAAGCTGGAAGACAAGGGCAAGAAGAAGCTGGCACCGCCCGACCGCCTGCCGCCGGTCGGCGTGGTGGAGGTCGTCGGCCTGGACGAGGACGGCGAGTTGATCGCCAAGCCGGCCAACTGGCCCGAGGAGGAGTCCGCTGCGCCGCCGCGCATCTATCTCAGCGCCGGTAGAAGCAGCCGTGCCGCACTCGCCGTCGGCGACAGGGCCCTGGCCAAGCTGGAGCGGGTCGAGGACGGCGTCTACGAGGGCAAGGTCATCCGCCGCATCGGCCGCTCGCCCCGCCGGGTGCTCGGCCTCTACGAGATGACGTCGCACGGCGGGCGTCTGCGGCCGACCGACAAGCGCGCCAAGCAGGACTACGTGCTCAACCCGCCCGACGCCGCCGGCGCCAAGCCGGGCGAGCTGGTGTTGGCCGAGGTCAAGAGCTACCACCCCCGCATGGGCCTGCGCGACGTGCGCGTGATCGAGCGGCTGGGCAGCCTGGAGAACCAGCGCGCCCTCTCGCTGGTCGCCATCCACGAGCACGGCCTGCGCACCGCCTTCCCGGAGGAGGCGGTTGCCGACGCGGAGGCCGCGGTCGGAGTCGGCCCCAAGGGCCGCACGGACCTGCGCGACATCCCGCTGGTCACCATCGACGGCGCCGACGCGCGGGACTTCGACGACGCGGTCTACGCCGAGCCGGACGAGGACAGGAAGAACCCCGGCGGCTGGCGGCTGCTGGTCGCCATCGCCGACGTCGCGCACTACGTGCGCCCGGACGGCGCCCTGGACCGCGAAGCCAAGGCGCGCGGCAACTCCGCCTACTTCCCGGACCGCGTCGTGCCGATGCTGCCGGAGGCGCTGTCGAACGGCTGGTGCTCGCTGCGCCCCAAGGAGGATCGCGGCTGCCTGGCCGTCTGGATGACCGTCGACGCCGAGGGCGAGCTGCGCGCCTGGCGCTTCCTGCGCGGCGTCATGCGCTCGGCCGCCCGGCTGACCTACGAGCAGGTGCAGGCTGCCATGGACGGGGCGGCCGACGACGAAAGCGGACCGCTGCTCGATCCGGTCATCCGGCCGCTCTACGGCGCGTTCGAGGCGCTGCTGACCAACCGGCGCAACCGCGGCACCCTGGAACTGGACATGCCGGAGCGGCGCATCCTGCTCGACGCGGCGGGCAACGTGGCCGGGATCGAACCGCGTCGGCGGCTCGACAGTCATCGCGTGATCGAGGAGTTCATGATCTGCGCCAATGTGGCGGCGGCCGGCGAACTGGAGCGCCTGCGCCAGCCCTGCATGTACCGCGTGCACGACACCCCCGATCCGGACAAGGTGGAGGCGCTGCGCGAAGTTCTGGAAGACCTGAACATCCGCCTGGCCAAGGGTCAGGTCGTCCGTCCCGCGACCTTCAAGCGCGTTCTCGAACAGGCCGCCGGGTCCCCTCACGCCACCATGGTCAGCGAGCTGGTGCTGCGCTGCCAGGCGCAGGCGGTCTACAGCCCCGACAACCTGGGCCACTTCGGCCTGGCGTTGCGGCGCTACGCCCACTTCACCTCGCCGATCCGGCGCTATGCCGATCTGCTGGTCCACCGCGCGCTGATCCGCGGCCTGAAGCTGGGCGACGACGGCCTCACCGAGGCCCAGGCCGGGCAGTTCAAGGCGATCGGCGAGCAGATCTCCATGACGGAGCGGGCGGCCATGGCCGCCGAGCGCGATGCCATCGACCGCATGACGGCGGCCTATCTCTCCGACCAGGTCGGGACGCTCTTCGTCGGCCGCGTCAATGGCGTCACCCGCTTCGGCCTCTTCGTCACGCTGATCGAGAGCGGCGCCGACGGGCTGGTTCCCATCTCCACGCTGCCGGACGACTTCTACGTCCACGACGAACGTCAACACTGTCTGGTGGGGCGCCGGTGGGGCCGCCGCTACCGCCTGGGCGAAACGCTGACCGTCCGGCTGGCCGAAGCCGACCGCACAACCGGCGGTCTGGTGTTGCATCTGGCCGAACCCGACGACCGGGACGAAGAAAAGTCAGGCGGCGCAGCAAAGGCTAAATCGAAACATAAAAAAGCGCCTCCAACCGATTACGGCAAAAGCGGAAACTCAAAGAAGGAAGGCCTGCGGCGCACGCCCCAGGCGCGCCGTGCGAGGGTCCGCAGGCGCCGTTGAGGAGCCCTACCTCGAAAGCGGCAAGTTCTCGTTTACGTCTTTCGCCTTATCCTCGTCATAAGACGGCGCGACCCTGGGTGGATCGAAGGCCGCATGAGAGCAAACGGCGGTAGGGCGAACTGATCGCAAGATTTTTTCGGCTGCGCCAACGAGGCCGACTGTCATAACATGCCGCGCCGTCGGCAAGGATCTGTGCCTTTTTTCGCGTGGGTCCGGGGATATATCTTTCGAGGATGTGTCGTCCGGGTTACGTCTGCAGCGGGGGTTTTATGTCGTTTCGCCGCCTCGCCATCTCGACCGCCGCCGCCAGCCTCACGCTGGTCGCACTCGGCGCCTGCACGATGCAGGAGTTGCGCAGTGAGCCGGCCGCCTACGATCCTGCGCGGGCCGAACGGATGTTCATCGCCGGATATCAGGACGTTACGGCGGTTTATCTCGAAGATGTCGAGGTGGACGACCTGGCGCTGGCGGGCCTGAAAGCCGTCGCGCAGATCGACCCCGAACTCAAGTTCGACCTGACGGACGGCCTGGTGTCCGTCGGCTATGCCGAAACCGTTCACGCGCTGCTTCCGGCGCCGGAGCCTCGCGACAGCACCGGCTGGGCGCGCCTCACGGCCACCGCGATCGAAGAAGGGCAGCGGGTGTCGCCGGCCTTGGGCGACTCCCTGGCCGAAGACCTCTACGAGACCGTGTTCGACGGCATGGTGGCCGAACTGGACGCTTATTCCCGTTACGCCGGCCGCGAGGAGGCGCGCGAGAACCGCGCCAGCCGCGACGGTTTCGGCGGCATCGGCGTGCGCATCCGCGTGGAGGAAGAGGGCGTACGGCTGGTTTCGGTGATGGAGAGAACGCCGGCGGAGGCAGCCGGTCTGCGCGACCAGGACCTGATCGTCGAGATCGCCGGCAAACTGGCGGCGGGCATGGATCAGCGCGATGTCGTGCGGGCGCTGCGCGGCCCGATCGGAAGCTCCGTGCGGGTCAGCGTGCGACGCGACCAGGTCCCCGCGCCCTTCGACATCGATATCAGGCGCGATCACATCGTCCCGCAAACCGTCACCTACCGCAGCGTGAACGATGTGGCGGTCATGCGGGTGGCCGGCTTCAACCAGTCGACCACGCGCACCCTGCGGCAGAAGATCATGCAGGCGGAGCGCGAACTGGGCGACGACCTGCGCGGCTTCGTGATCGATCTGCGCGACAACCCCGGCGGCCTTCTGGACCAGGCCGTCTCCGTCGCCGACCTCTTCATCGCCAACGGCCGTCTCGTGTCCACCCACGGGCGCCATCCCGACAGCCACCAGTACTTCGAAGCGCGCCGCGACGACCTGGTCGGTCAGCGGCCGCTGGTCGTGCTGATCAACGGCAACACGGCCTCGGCTTCGGAGATCGTCGCGGCGGCGCTCCAGGACAGCCGCAAAGCGGTCGTGGTCGGCTCAAACTCCTTCGGCAAGGGCACGGTCCAGACCGTCTTGCGCCTGCCCAACGAGGGAGAGCTGACGCTGACCTGGGCGCGTTTCCACGCGCCCTCCGGCTATGCCCTGCACCGGCGGGGCGTGCTGCCAGACGTTTGCATCGCCGACGATACCGGCGATCTGCCCGCGACCCTGACGCGCCTGCGCAGCGGAGAGCTGACGATCTCCAGCCTCACGCGACAGGCGCCGGTCGACATCGACGACGATGCCGGACTGCAGCAGCTGCGCGCCCTCTGTCCGACCCGGGACAGCGACGGCGAGCTGGACGTCGAGGTGGCCATGCAGTTGATCCTCGACCCCGGCCTCTACGCCAACGCCATCGGCAGCCCCGTCACGACGGCCAACACGGGGACTCGCGTCAACGAAGCGGTTCGCCCGCACTGATGGCGCCCCCACCGAGGGCGCCCCGGCAGGGTGCCGCCTTTATTTGCACAGCCTTCCTCTAGCAGTCGGGCGCCGATGCCGGTCGTTAAACCGCAGGATGCTGCCGGACTGCTGCTGATTCGCAGCCCCTTGAAGGGGGCCGCCGAGGTGCTGCTCGGCCGCCGCCACAGCACCGCGCGCTTCATGCCCGGCATCTACGTGACCCCCGGCGGACGGCTGGAACCGTCCGACCGGCGGCCCAGCGGCTTTCCGGAAGCGGTCCGGCAGACGGAGGGCGCGATCGATCGGGCGACGCGCAGAGGCCTGCTCGCGCTCAGCCGCTGCGCACTTCGCGAAACCGCCGAAGAGACCGGCCTGCTTGTGGGACGCCGGGGCTCGTCGGACTGCGCCCCGACCGCCGCCTGGTCGTCCTTTGCCGAGGCCGGCTTGACGCCCGCCTTCGAAGACCTGCGGCTGATCGCCCGCGCCATCACCCCGGCGCACTCGCCGATCCGCTTTCACACCCGCTTTTTCATGGCCGACGGCGCGCTGGCGCTCGGCGCCCTGCGCGGCGACGGGGAGCTGGAAGACCTGCGCTGGGTCCCGACGTCGGCGCTCACGGAGCTGCCGATGGCCGAGGTGACCCGGCTGGTGATCCAGGAGGCCGTGCGACCGCACAACGGCCGTACCGCCGTCCGCAGCTTCACCTGGCGCGGCAAGACGCGCCTGTCCCGGTAACGGGCGGGGGCTTCGCCTGTAGCGCTAATTCTGCGCCCGCAGCAGGCGCTGCTTCTGGCGGTCCCAGTCGCGCTTCTTGATGTCTTCGCGCTTGTCGGCCTTCTTCTTGCCGCGGGCGAGGCCGAGGTTCAGCTTCGCGATGCCGCGGCCGTTGAAGTAGATCGACAGCGGGACCAGCGCGTAGCCCTCGCGCTTCACCTGGCCGAGCAGCTTGTTCAGCTCGCGCCTGTGCAGCAGCAGCTTGCGCGGCCGCAGCGGGTCGTGGCCGAAGCGTGCGGCCGGAGCGTACTCGGCGATATGCGCGTTCATCAGCCAGATCTCGCCGTTCCGGTCGACGGCGAAGGCCTGGCCGATGTTGGCCCGGCCGGCGCGCAGCGACTTCACCTCGGAGCCGGTGAGCTGAAGCCCGGCCTCGAGCGAGTCCTCGATGGCGAATTCGTGCCGCGCCTTGCGGTTCTGGGCGACCAGTCGATGTGGAGTCATGACGGAAGAATAGGAACCCAGGGCGCCTGGATCAGGGTCTAATTGATCAACCCGGCATGCGCCATCGCCGAGCGCACGCGCTCCTGCGTTTCCGGCGCCACCGGCACCATCGGCAGGCGCAGCTCGTTGCGCAGATGGCCAAGCAGCGAGAGCGCGTACTTGGTGGGTTGCGGGTTGGGCTCGACGAACAGCGCCTCGTGGAGCGGCATCAGCCGGTCGTTGATCTCGTTGACCTCCGCCATCCGCCCGGCCTGCCAGGCCTCGTGCAGCGCGCTGCAGAGCCGTGGGGCGACGTTGGAGGTCACGGAGATACAGCCATGTCCGCCCATCGCCAGGAAGGGCACGATGGTCGCGTCCTCGCCGGAGATCAGCGCGAAGTCCGGCCCGATGGCCTGCCGCGTCTTCCAGGGGCGCAGGACGTCGGCGGTGGCATCCTTGACGCCGACGATGCGCGGCAATTCCGCCAGACGCGCCATGGTCTCGACAGTCATGTCGACGACCGAGCGGCCCGGGATGTTGTAGATTAGGATCGGCAGGTCGCTGGCGTCATGGATTGCCTTGTAGTGTTGATACAGGCCTTCCTGACTCGGCTTGTTGTAGTAGGGCGTCACCACCAACGCGCCGTCGGCGCCGGCCGCCTGGGCGTGGCGCGTGAAGTCGATGGCCTCGGCCGTCGAGTTGGAGCCGCATCCGGCGATCACCGGAACCCGGCCGGCCACCTGGTCGACGCAGATCTCGATCACCGCCTTGTGTTCGGCATGGGTCAGGGTCGGTGACTCACCGGTGGTGCCGACCGGTACCAAGGCATCGCTGCCTTCGGCGATCTGCCAGTCGATGAATTTGCGAAAGGCGCCCTCATCCACGGCACCGTCGGCAAACGGTGTAACCATCGCGGTGATCGAGCCCGTGAAGATCGGCCCTGACATGACCTGCATTCCTTCGGATTGGAATTAAATCTTTACTTCTTCTCGCCAAACTATAGGCGAACACGACCTGTACCATATCGTCGCGCCTGGAGGGCAGCAAGCTGCAGACGCTTTCGACGCTGCCGCCCTCCTGGTAGTTTGGCAAGGCTGCAACGGCAGGGAGATCGACCGCTTGCGTGCTTTCCTGACAAGCCTGCTTGTGACCGGCCTCCTGCTGCCGGGCGTGGCCTTCGGGCAGACGCTCAGCCGTGCGGATCGGGACCTCTATGCCACGGCCTTTGCGGCCGCCGACGCGCGCCAGTACGAGGCGGCGATCGCCGCCACGGTCGCCGCGCGCGATCCCGCTCTGCGCAGCGTCCTGCGCTGGCTGCGCCTGACCGACCCCGCAACCGAGACCAGCTTCGCCGAGATCGCCGACTTCGTGGAGGCTCATCCGGGCTGGCCGGGCCGCAGCGCGCTCCGGCGCGCGGCGGAAGAGGCCATGCCGCGAGATCTGCCGGCGTCGCGTGTGTTGTCCTGGTTCTCGGCCAACCCGCCGGTGACCGGAACCGGCAAGGCCCGCAACGCCAACGCGCTGCTCGACATCGGCCGCGAGGCCGAAGCCGTCGAGACGGCCCGCGAGGCCTGGCGGACGACAAGCTTCCCGCGCGATGTCGAGTTGGCCTTCCACCAGCGCTTCCAGCGCTATCTGACGCCGGAAGACGAGCGCGCACGCTTCGAACGGCTGGTGTTCGAGGGCCGCAACGCGCCGGCGCAGCGCCAGGCCCGCCGCCTCGGCTCCGGCTTCGCCGAGCTGGCCACGGCACGGATCAAGCTGGCCAAACGCGAACCTGGGGTGGACGGCGCGATCCGGCGAGTCCCGGCAGCCTTGCAGAACGACGAAGGACTGCTGTTCGAACGGGCCCGCTGGCGCATGCGCTCCGATCGTTTCAGCGGCGCCCTCGAACTGGTCGACCCGGTGCCGGTCGCGGTGGAGCATCCGGAGCAGTGGTGGGACCTGCGCGCCTGGATGGCACGACGGGCCTTGCGGCTGGGCGACATTTCCGTCGCCTACCGGCTGGCCAGCCAGAACGGCCTGACCCAGGGCGTCGGCTTTGCCGAAGCGGAGTTCCTGGCCGGTTGGATCGCCCTCGACTGGCTGCGCGACCCCGATCTCGCCCTGCCCCACTTTCAGCGTCTGCATGCCGGCGTCTCCTCGCCGATCAGTCTGGCGCGCGGCGCTTTCTGGGCCGGCGAAGCGCTGGCCCGCGCCGACAGGCAGGCGGAAGCCGCCCAGTGGTGGCAGCGCGCGGCCATTCACGGCGATACCTTCTACGGTCAGATGGCCGTTTCGCGTCTGGGCCACGCGCCGGCGGTGGTCGGCAATCCGCCGGCCACCATACCCGACAGCCGGCAACGCGCGTTCGACGACTCGGAGCTGGTGCAGGTGATCCTGCGGCTGGCCGATCTGGGACAGCACGACCTGGTGTTTCGTTTCTTCGCGGCGCTGCGCCTGCAGGCGAGCGACGAAATCGCCTGGCGGATGATCGGCAACCTGGCGTCGCGGATCGAGCGCCCAGACCAGCAGGTTTGGACGGCGAAGCGGGCACGCCGTGACGGCTACCTGCTGTCCGATCATCTCTTTCCGCAACTGAACGGCATCGACCTGGGCCCGGCCGAGGAGGCCGCCCTGGTGCTCGGCCTGATGCGGCAGGAAAGCTCGTTCTGGACCGGTGCCGTCAGCCGGGCCGGCGCGCGCGGCCTGATGCAGCTCATGCCGGCCACCGCCAAGGAGACGGCCGCCCAACTGGGTCTGGACTACAATCTCTCGCGGCTGATCGAAGACCCGGAGTTCAACGTCACCCTGGGCCGAGTCTTCCTGATCGACATGATTTCCCGCTACGACGGCTACCTGCCGCTGGTCCTGGCGGCCTACAACGCCGGCCCCGGGCGCGCGAACCAGTGGATCCGGGAGTACGGCGACCCCCGCGACCCCGAGGTCGACGAACTCACCTGGATTGAATCCATTCCCTTCTCCGAGACACGCAACTACGTCCAGCGCGTCCTGGAAGCCGCCTACATCTATCGCGGCAAGCTCGGCCTCCCGAACGCCCCCCTGCCGACAGTCTTCACGCTGGCGCCGACGCCAGCGACCTACTAGAGCAGGATCGCCTTGGGTGGAAGCGAAACGCTCCCACCCAAGGCGATCGCGCTTTAGCTTCTGTCCCCGGGGCGACAGACTCCGACAGCACCCAGGGAG
>JANQPZ010000065.1 GCA_028285215.1 Rhodovibrionaceae bacterium
CTGCAGGCCCTGATCGCTCAGACCGTGCCAAACCCGGCGCGGCCTTGAGAGGGAGCGGGCCGGAACCGCTTCGACGTAAGTCGAAAATCCTCTAAAGCAGGGCTTCGGCCGTCGCCTCGTCGGTGATGAGGGCGGAGGCGAGACGACCCTTCAGGGCCGCCTTCAGCGCCGCCACTTTCTGCGGCCCGCCGCCGACAATGACGGTCAGCCGCTGTGGCGGGGATTCCAGCGGCAGGCTGGCCACCCTTTCATTGACCGGACTGTCCAGCGGGCGCCCCTCGGCATCGAAGGACCAGCCAGTGATTTCGCCGACCGCCTCCGCCTCGATCAGGGCCGAGATATCGTTGTCGGTCATGAAACCATCGCGGTGGAGCGGCGCCTGCCAGCCGATCTCGCTGATCCCGACGAAGCTGGCGCGGGCCTGGTCGCGCAGTTCGCGCAGCACCGCAAAGGCGCGTTGGCTCTGCAGCGCCTCGCGGTCGGCCACCGTTTCCGTCAGCACCGGCGCGGGCATGGGGTAGCGTTGGGCGCCGACCTTGTCGGCCAGGCGCATCACCACGTCATAGGGGCTGGCCTGGCCGCCGGCGGACATGGCGCCGACCAGCGAGACCACCTTGTGCTGCGGCCGGTCGAGACTGTCCAGTTCCTCCACCGCGGCCCGCAGCGTTCGCCCGGTGCCGACGCAGATGACCATCGGCGCTTTTGATGCGAGCAACCGCTGCAGGCGCACCGCGGCGGCCACGGCGATGCCGCCGGGCGAACCCGGTGCGTCCGGATCGCTGGGGGTGACGT
This sequence comes from Rhodovibrionaceae bacterium, assembly GCA_028285215.1. Classification (GTDB taxonomy): domain Bacteria; phylum Pseudomonadota; class Alphaproteobacteria; order Kiloniellales; family DSM-21159; genus Algihabitans. Next base: position 793 of record JANQPZ010000065.1, read on the forward strand.
CGCAGAATTCGAGCCCATAGCGCTCGGTCAGGCCGGCGGCCAGTTCGGTACAGGAAGCGATGGGGTGGTCGAGGCGGAACTTGATCAGTTTCTCGCTGACGGCGAGGGCGACGAGCCGCTGTACCGCCTGGCGCGACAGATCGAGCTGGCTGGCGATCTCGTCCTGGGTCCGCCCCCCGATGAAGTAGAGCCAAGCGGCCCGCGCCGCATCGTCGCGCCGCTTGTCGCTGGGTCTGTCTGAAGGGGAAGGCGAAGATCCGCGCATCGAGCCTCTGCAGCCGGAGTTATGAACGGGCAACGGATGTTGCCGGGCAATTGTGCAGTGCGACAGAGAAAGCCCGCTGACGGCCAGACCTTCGGACAAAGCTCTTTAAGGCACTGAAAAGCTTCTAAACCAATTCCCTTATCAAGGGAAGCAAGCACCGCTCCCCGGTGACTTTACACGGTCTCCGCGCAAGCCCTCTTGACTCTCGTGTGTATAAGGTTGATCATATGCTCAATAACAGAGCATATGCTCATAAACCTAGGGAGGAAGGCTAGAGATGGTCCTCACACGATTGGCGCTTACTGCAGGTGTTCTGCTTGCATCCACCGCGCTTGCCTCGGCGGAGACGTTGACGATCGCCACGGTCAACAACGGCGACATGATCCGCATGCAGGGTTATACCGACGACTTCACCGCCAAGACCGGCCATGAGGTCGAGTGGGTCACGCTGGAAGAGAACGTGCTGCGTCAGCGCGTGACCACCGACATCTCCACCAAGGGCGGTGCTTTCGACATCATGACCATCGGCATGTACGAAACCCCGATCTGGGGCTCGAACGGCTGGCTGGTTCCGCTCGACAATCTGAGCGAAGAATACGATGTCGACGACATCCTGCCCGCGATGCGGGACGGGCTGAGCCACGACGGCACGCTCTACGCTGCACCGTTCTACGGTGAAAGCTCGATGGTGATGTACCGCACCGACCTCGTCGAAGCGGCCGGCATGACCATGCCCGATGCCCCGACCTGGGATCAGATTGCCGAACTGGCCCGTGCGATGACCGATCGCGAGAAAGAAATCAACGGCATCTGCCTGCGCGGCAAGGCGGGTTGGGGTGAAGGCGGCGCCTTCATCACGGTAACCGCCAACTCCTTCGGCGCACGCTGGTTCGACGAAAACTGGCAGGCGCAGTTCGATCAGCCCGAATGGGCCAATGCGCTGAACTTCTTCGTGAACCTGATGGCCGACGCGGGTCCTCCGGGCTACGCGACCAACGGCTTCAACGAGAACCTGTCGCTGTTCCAGCAGGGCAAGTGCGGCATGTGGATCGACGCGACCGTGGCGGCGTCCTTCGTGACCAACCCCGACGACTCCACCGTTGCCGACAAGGTGGGCTTTGCCCTGGCGCCGGACACCGGCCTCGGTAAGCGCTCCAACTGGCTCTGGGCTTGGGCGCTGGCCATTCCCGCCGGAACCCAAAAGGCTGATGCCGCCAAGCAGTTTATCGAGTGGGCCACCTCGAAAGAGTACATTGAGCTGGTTGCCGCGAACGAGGGCTGGGCCAACGTGCCACCGGGTGCCCGGACCTCGCTCTACGAGAACCCCGAGTATCAGAAGGTGCCTTTCGCGCAGAAGACGCTCGACTCCATCAAGGCGGCCGACCCGACGAACCCGACGGTCAAGCCGGTGCCCTATGTCGGTATCCAGTTTGTCGCCATCCCTGAGTTTGCCGGTATCGGGAGCGAGCGCGAAGCCCACCTTGTCGGCGACGGTGGAGTCGTTCGGGTTGGTCACAAAGGAGGCGGCGACGGTGGCGTCGATCCACATGCCGCACTTGCCCTGCTGGAACAGCGCGAGGTTCTCGT
>JANQPZ010000082.1 GCA_028285215.1 Rhodovibrionaceae bacterium
ACGTGGAGACCTTCGGCACCGGCCGGCTGCCCGACGAGGAGATCAAGCGCCGCCTGCTCGCCACCTTCGACTTCCGCCCGGCGGCCATCCTGGCCCGCCTGGGCCTGCGCCACCTGCCGCGCGAGCTCGGCCGCCCCTTCTACGAAGCCCTCGCCGCCTACGGCCAGATGGGCCGCGACGACCTGGCCTTGCCGTGGGAAGACGACCGGCTGGCGGAGGCGCTGAAGGATTAGAGCGCGGTTCACGCCTTAGCGGGATCGACGCAGAGAGGCGGTCTGAGTTTTATGAGATCGGGTGTCCTATCGCTTGATCTCGAAGTTGCGGGTGGTCGCGAGCAGAGTCCCGCAAGGGATTTCCGCGCCGTCCCTCACGCAGTAGATATCGGCCGCGCCCACGGAATTCGTTCTGCCGTTCTGCAGGACACGGCCGCGTGCGATGAGCTTCTCGCCGGAGGCGGGCCCCGTCATCTTGACCGTGAAGTCGAGAGTCGCAACGGCCCAGCCCCGGGGCACTTTGGAGAGACAGGAGGACACAGCGGCGACGTCCCCGATCGTCCCCACGATGGAGGCGGGAACGTTGGCGGGCGGTGTGGAGAAGCGCGGCTCGACGGGCATCTCGACGACAACCTCGCCGGGCTGGCTGCTGACGAGTGTGATGCCGTACTCCTTGACGAACGGCAGCTGGCCAAGAAAGGCACTGGGGTCTGCAGTGGACGGATCGTCGGTCATTCGGAACTCCTTCTGTTGCGCGTTCGGCCGGAAACTCAATCCGGGAGCGTTGCCACTGGCCTGCCCCTGTCGCGTGGTGCATCTGCCCTCTTACGGCAGGATCGCCGCGGGCGGTGCGCCAAAGCGATCCCGTCTCCGGCGTGAAGCCTACGCTCATCATAGGTTGAGAGAGCAGACCACACCCTAGCGCAAGGCGGGTCCGGGCGCTACGGCGGGCCTGGCGCCTGCGGGACGAGCTGGACGAACCCGCTCCTGCCGGATCGAGACGGTCACCGAACGCCGATCAGGCGCGCCTTGAGGCGCGGGTCGGGCAGCGCGCAGATGTCGGCCCGCCCGAACAGCGCGATCCGGTTGCGCGCGACCCGCCGGTAGATCCAGTCCCGTGCCAGCCGCGGCAGGATCCAGAAGACCGACAGCAGCCGGCCGACACCGCCGCAGGTTTCGGCCACCCGGATCCAGGCGTCGAAGGCCGTCCAGGCGCGGCCCTCGGCGAGGAACAGCCAGGACTCCGGGTCCTCCGGATCGATGCCGTAGTGGGTCAGGAGCGCCCGCCCCAGCTCCGTCTGCAGCGGGCAGATCCGGATGCGCGCGCGCCGGTCGAAGCGGGCGATCAGGCGCGCCCCGAAGGAACAGAGCGCGCAGGCGCCGTCCAGGACCACCACGGCCACGTCTTCCTGGAAGGACGGCACGCGGGGGTCGGCCCGGTAGGACCAGCGCTCGGACTCTGTCTCCCTGCCTCCTCGCACAGCTGTCTCCTCGCACGGGGTCGCGTCGCGACCGGCCTGCCGTCCGACCCAACAGAGGCCACAGGTCCTCGCCGCCGTCGTGGCGCGCCCCGCAAGGAGGTCAAAGGGCGCCGACCCAGCGCGCGAAGCGACCACTCTGCGCGCTGCGGCCCTTCTGTCAGCCCCCGGCCCCTCGCTCAGTCCACGGCCCAGGTCGGCTCGTGGTACCGCACATATGGGATGATCGCGACCGGGACCAACTCGACGAGCAGCTCCGGGGTGACCAGTCCCGGCGTTTGGATGAGAATGCTGGCCGAGGCGATCTTGGCCGTTCGTCGCTCCAGCCCAAACGCAGCAAGCCTCGAGCCTTGCGCGCTCATGGCCCACCGTCTGCCGCGCCCCGGATGATGACGTCCGAAAACGGCCAGCCAGTCGGCGCGAGAGACCCTAGATCTCCGGCAGCCGAACAACTCACGGGCGCGTGCCATGCCTATGACGCTGCGGGATTGGGCGCTGCTCTTTCTGCTGTCGACCCTCTGGGGCGGATCCTTCTTCTTTGCCGCCATTGCGGTTCGGGAGTTGCCGCCCCTGACCGTCGTGGCCTTGCGGACCGGCATCGCGGCCCTCGTCCTGATCGCGGTGCTGCGGCTGCGGGACGAGCCGCTTCCCTTCGCGAAAGGCGCCGTCGCGGCCTTCTGCGTCATGGGGCTGCTCAACAACCTGCTGCCCTTCAGTCTGCTGTTCTGGGCGCAGACGACGATCCCGAGCGGCCTGGCCTCGATCCTCAACGCGACCACGCCGATGTTCTCGATCGTCGTGGCCCACGTCCTGCTGGCCGACGAGCGTCTGGCGATGAACAAGGCGGTGGGAATCCTCTTCGGCTTCCTGGGGGTCGTCGTGCTGCTCGGCGGCGATGTCCTGAAGGGGGCCGACATCGCAACGCTTGGGATGCTGGCCTGCCTGGGCGCCGCCGTCGCCTACGGGTTCGCCGGCGTCTACGGGCGCAGGTTCAAGGCGATGGCGCTCTCCGCCACCCAGGTCGCCTTCGGTCAGCTTGCCGCCACCACCGTCATGATGCTGCCCATCGTCGCCCTGATCGACAAACCCTGGGACCTTGTGCCCCCGAGCTGGCCCGTCGTCGCCTCCGTACTGGCCCTCGCCATCGTCTCGACGGCTTTGGCCTACGTGATCTTCTTCCGGATCCTGGCTTCAGCCGGCGCCGTCAACGTCGCCCTAGTCACGCTTCTGGTCCCGGTCAGCGCGATCTTACTGGGCAGCCTGATCCTGGACGAGGAACTGACCCTGCGGCACTACGCCGGCATGGCCTTCATCGGTCTCGGCCTGCTGGCGATTGACGGTCGTCTTGCAGGCTGGCTGCGCCGCCTGGGTAAGATCGCCCGGTGATCTTAGATCCGGTGTTCGTGCGAAGCTGTTTCATTGCTAGTTCCGGTCAGCGGTGACCTCCGCCAGCCTCCATTTACATACCCTGGCCGCGCAAACTCAGCCACGCCTTCTACGAAACTCTTACTGCTTACGGCCAGATGGGCCGCGGCGGCCTAGCGCTACCGTGGGAGGACCAAGCTAGCGGAGCTACTAAGAGATTAGACGCTGGAGCTATAAGTTCAGCGGGGTAGCAAGCCCGCTTCGGGCCGATAGTTCGAGCTCACGGAACATGACGATAGAAAGCGTTCGCTTTTGGCCCAAAGCTGTCTTCGCGTATAACGCCGGGATGCTGTAAAGCGTTATCGTGTTGAAAGGCTATCTGAGGACGCTTGATCTCGACGGCATACATTCGTTGTGGTTTTGTTGCCGAGACATACGAGAAAGGAAAACCGGTGCGGGTGCGCGGCCCCCAGTTAAACTATGAAAGCAAGATCCGAACTGCGTTGAAGAACCGCTATCTGCGCCATCACGTTAACCGTGACGACGTCCTGATTATCGATGAGCTGGGCCTTGTCCACTCCCGAAGCCGCGTCGATCTCGCAGTTTTCAACGGGTATCTGCACGGCTATGAGATCAAAAGCGCCAGTGACACGCTGGACCGCCTTCCGCGGCAGATCGCGATTTACTCGGATGCCCTTCAGAAGCTCACCCTTATCGTGGCTTCTCGACATCTTGAGCCGGCCGCTGCGATCGTCCCAGACTGGTGTGGTCTGACGGAGGTCGTCGAAGGGCCGCGTGGCGGCATTACCTTCGCGACCCATCGGCGAGCTCTCTTGAACCCGGACATTGATCCATTCATGCTCGCGCATCTTTTATGGCGGCCTGAAGCGCAACACTTGCTCCGACTCCGCGGCGCCTCCAACGCCGATCTAAACGCGCCCCGAAAGCAGCTTTACCGTACTCTCGCCGACGAAGTACCGGTGCGAGAGCTTGCTCCCGCAATCAAGGTGGCGTTGGCGTCCCGAACAAGTTGGCGAGATCGTGCACTACCGTCGTGATGTGATGGTTGATCGCGACATCCTTCCACCGAGACAGGTTGCTTGGGCTCTCCGCCTTTTGCGCACAATCGGCGATGTATTTGTCACCGTATGAGAATCCTGCGCCGCGAAACGCGAAGGCCGAATCGGAGACAACCTCCTCGCAGTGCTTGTGCATCTGCGTGGGATCATCGCGGAAGGCGCCCCCCTTACGCGTCGCCCATGTCTTGGGCGTCGTGTAGATGATTTTGCCGGCAGCCCTGACCTTGCGCATATCCATCGCCGTGAACTCGGGATGCACTATCGTGTGGTCCCCATAGACCGGCCGCCGCATCGCCGATGGTATGGCCTTCAAAAGCTCTTTAAAGAAGAGCCAGTCGTGTCGCGGAATCTCGTCCGAACCTTTCGCGAGCTGCGCAAAAGATTCGGGGATTGCCGTTCCCACAAGGACGAAGTTGCGAACCTCATGAAGGTTTCCTAGACGCTTCAGAACGGCCGTTAGGGCGGTCGCAAAGATCTTGTAGGGCTCAAAGTTGCGCGCCCGCAGGTCGACGATCACGTCCAATTCATCGAGCCCGATGCCAAGACTGCTGGCAAAGTCCACAATTGCCTTGCGCGGGTTTGCAGTCATCAAGTCTTCGAGGCGGAGGAGCACAGCCGCGCCTTGGCTATCCGCAATCGTCGCTCGCGCCGCCGCATTCATTGCATCGGAATCTGTGTCCAAAGGTAAAGCGGGGATCGCGATAGCACCTTTGGCACGAAGCCCGTCGAACACGTAGTCGAAAACGTGCGAGCTATCATCCATCCGGCCTTCGGCAATCTTCGCATCGAGCGCGATCCAAGCCGGTCGCTTGCCCCATTTCGCATTGAAGCGTGCGATGAATGGGTGGACGTGCTCGTGAGTCGACTTCTTTGGCTCCCACAATTCGAAGTCGAACTCGACGGGTGGGATGGTAATTAGTGGCATCACCCGATCCTTAATCGCGGATGTAAGTCGTAAGAGAGCTTGATACTCTCCCTGACGCCAGCGCAGTGCAGGCACATAGGTGTCCTCAGACAAGCTCATCGCCGTCATCCTCGAACTGCGATGCCACCTGACCCTGCCCGATAAGACTCGTTAGAATAGTGTAGTCACCGCGCTCCTTGCGAATGCGTCCAGCGATGATGCTAGTATCGATATCAAGGTTCTTGGCGTCGATCTGCACCGCCTCCTCGGACAGCGCGAATCGAGACAGACACTCATCCCACTTCGCCTCCGATATTAAACTATCGAGCGCGAACACATCGGCTTCGCGTTCGACTTTATCGTCGCCCGATGTCTCTTCCTCATCGAAGAAGTCGTAGCGCAGCCCATCCACAAGGTGCAGGAACACATGTCCCAGCTCATGCAAGAGCACGAACCAGAAGTTATCGAGGCGATCGAAGCGCAGTGTGAGGCCAATTACCGGACGGCCATCACGATCAAGCATGGCTGCACCATCAAGGAAGGTGCCCGACAGGTGCTTCTCTGTGACCAGAATGACGCCCTTGGACAGTAGAAGGGCTTGCGCGCGTTTTGGGCCGTCCCTGCGGCGGGTTAGCGCAACAAGATCGGCAATCCAGCGATCGTCAGCAACAAACTCTGGTGGGTCGTAAGCTTCCACGATGTATCGAGCACGTTCCAAGATACGCGCCTGCCAAGCGAGCAGCGCATACTCGTTCGGGACAGAGCTTCCGTGCATCTTCTTGCGGTGGTAGGCGCTCGCGAACTGCGGACCTGCGGTCCGCATGAAGTAATCGCGTGCGAGCTGATAAACGTCGCCCCTGCGAGGCACGTCGAACCAACCACGCTTCGCCATCTCGCGCGCCGGGAATTGCTTCCAAACCAGTTCGTCGACACCCGACCATGAGAAGACGGCTCCCTTGGACTCATGCTCGCTCTCGAAAAGCCCGGTGGTGTGGACGTTCAAGGCCTCGCAGACGTCAACTAGCCGATCGAGGCTCGCGCCCGAATAGTCCGACGCCTCGTAGCGTTGTATTTGCTGGGGCTTCATACCAAGCATTTTGGCAAGGTCGGTCTGGCTCATGCCGGCTGCAATCCGTGCCTGAACAAGCACAGATGGTAAGTTCTCTAGCGAGTGTGCCTTAGCGAATGTAATCTCACCAGACTTCAGAAGCTCGTAGTGAGAAAGCTCGGCCTCCAAAGTCGCGATCTGGCTCTTAATGGCATCGGCTTGGGCCTCGCGCAGCCAACTATTCTCAGCGGCTGTGTTGGCGTTGTGAGACTGCGTAGCCGCGAGCGCTTTGCGTAGCTTAGTTAGCTCACCTTCTGATATGGCATACTGCTTATCGCTGTAGATCATTTCGTCACCGTGAGTTGGATCATCGGGTCGGAGGTAAGGTCGATCGCCACAATGCCCTTCGGGGCGCCGGTAAAGCGGTCGATCTGGAAGAACTCGACGAAGATCGTTCCAGCCTGATCGGCAACGATCGTGGAGGGGAACAGCTCACCATGGTACTTGGCCTTCTGCGCGGCTCGATTGTTCTCAAAAGTGAGCAGAACCGGATTGAGAAAGGCTGGGTTCACGTCAGTCGGATCCCAGCATGCGTCGAAGTCGCCAGGACGGGGCTTAGCCGTTACGAAGCTTCCATCGAGGAATGCACGCCTACACCCAGCGTCACGCAAGTCGGTCAGCGCAGCGACGAAGCCCCTGAACTGCACCCGCCGTTTAGGGTTCGATGCGAACCGTGCCTCGACTTCCGCGAGCGTCGCAACATGAATGCCAGGAGGCAGTATGGGCCAGGGCGAACCAGGAATGTCGATATGATCAGGAATCATAATTACAATAATAATGTTGTAACATGCGCTGTCAATGCTGCAGGTAAAGGCTCGCTACATGCAAAAAAGCACTCGCAGTCAGTGCAGCGGCAAAGAGCTGTCGTTGAGTTGGTTCCTGGCGTTGCAATCATCCGTGGCTTTACGGCGTCCATACCAGCGCAAGGCATGAATCCCATAAGCAGGAGGATGTATTAACCCCAGATCGATCTGGGAACTGGCGTGGCATCGCCACGCGCTCAGAGCGCTCCGGTTATCCCATCTTCACGGCATTCCGCGCGCCGCAGTCGTTCTCTGCCAGCTCCGATCCAGAAACTCCGCCCCTACTCCTCGCCCCCACCCGGCTCCGCCTCCCCGCTCACCAGCCCCAACCGCGCGATCTGCGCGGCCATGAAGGCCAGGGTGGTGGCGGGGCCGAGGATCTGGCCGCGGAGGAGTTGGGTGACGGCGAGCAGGAGGACCGCCAGGGCGACCAGGGTGCGCCAGCTGGGCTCGGCCGTGGGGCGCTGGCGGCGGGGCGTGAAGAGGCGGCCGCTGGGGGTCAGGAGGTTGTGGTCGTCGGCCCAGCTCAGCAGGGCGTCGCCGCTGCTGGCGTGCTTGATCAGGACGCTGGCGGTGCGGGCGTTGGTCTCGACTTCGTGGACCTGGGGCGCGGCGGCCAGCTTGCCGCCCAGCTCGGCGAAGAAGGCCGTGTCGCCGCGCCGCTCCGGCACCTTCAGGCGCAGGCGGCCGGCGGAGCTGTGGGCGACCGCGGCCTCCGGCGGGTGCGGCAGGCTCACCCCTGCCCTCCGGGCGTTTCGCCGCCGGGGCCCTGCGGCTGCGCGCCACCCCCAGCCCCCGCGCCCGTTTCCGGCGCGGCGGCGCCGTTGGTCGCGGGCGCCGTGCGTTCGGTGACGATCTCGTGCCGGGCCTCGGCGATCACGTCCTCGGCGAACTCGCCGAACTCGGCCAGGCCCTCGCGGGCGCGCAGATAGGCCACCAGCCCCGACTTCGCCGCCTTCTTGGCGTAGGGCCGCGCGGCGCGGGCCGCCTGCGGGAAGACGCTGGGAGCCAGCACCGCCAGGCCGATCCCGACGCCGATGCCGATGGCCACGCCCAGGATCGCCGTCTTTCCAACTTCACCGGCCATGTCGAAGCCTCATTCCTCTCATACCGTTTGCCCGAGCGGCGCCGTCGCCCGAAACACCCGTTTGCCTGAAAACGAACCATGCCGCCAGCCCCGGACAGCGGGCCTTGATGCAGATCACGCCACCAGGCGCGCAGCGCCGCCAGAACAGGATCGCCCGAGGTGGGATCGCCGAAGCAATCCCACCT
>JANQPZ010000114.1 GCA_028285215.1 Rhodovibrionaceae bacterium
GCGACACGACATAGCGGCCGATGAAGCCGGAGCCGCCGAAAATGGTCACCGTCTGGCCTGCCATCGTCTGACTCTTCCCCCTACGCCTCACGCCTCGGATCGCTATCGGTCACAGATACACTTTTTTGCGACGGCGCCTCATAGCACCACGGCGCGTCCGTTGACAGCCCGCAACCACCCTATATCTTCGCGGCATCTCTCCTCGGCAAGCTGCCGCGCTGTCGTAATCGCAGCGCCCACAGCCCGGCGCACCGCCCCGACCTTGCGGAAACTCTTCGATGACGCAAATCACCCTTCACCACGGCGACCTGCCCAACGATCTCGACCTCGGGCCGACCGTCGCCGTCGATACCGAGACGATGGGTCTGCGCGTTCCGCGGGACCGACTTTGCCTCGTCCAGCTCTCGTCCGGCGACGGCACGGCCCATCTGGTACAGCTGAACGACGGTCGCTACGCCGCCCCCAATCTCACAGGTTTGCTGGCCGACCCGCAGGTCCTGAAGCTGTTCCATTTCGCACGCTTCGATCTCGCAGTCCTGAAGCATTGGCTGGGCGTCGACTGCCAGCCGGTCTACTGCACCAAGATCGCCAGCAAGCTGGTGCGCACCTTCACCGACCGGCACGGTCTGAAAGACCTCTGTCAGGAGATGCTGGGCGTTTCTCTGTCCAAGCAACAACAGTCGAGCGACTGGGGTGCGGCGGAGCTCACACAGCAGCAACAAGCCTACGCCGCCTCCGACGTCCTGCACCTGCATCGGCTCAAACAGGCGCTCGACGGCATGCTGGCGCGCGAAGGTCGGATCGCCTATGCCCAGGCTTGCTTCACGTTCCTGCCGACCCGCGCCGCACTGGATCTTGCCGGCTGGGACGAGGTGGACATCTTCGCACACTCTTGAGACCGAACCGATTGCCCCGCCCCTTTTCGGACAGCCGCCGGAGGGCGATTTTCGCGGAGGCTGCCGGGGAGCGGATTTGCGCAGCCTGGAGAGGAAACGCAACGTAAAGGAGCGGGGAAAGCGGCGGAGCAGCCGGTTTAACTGGCGCCAGCCACGGTCGACAGCGTAAACACGTACCATGACCATGGCGCAAAGCAGCCCTGAGCGAACTGGTGTGATGGCAGCCGATCGCCCCCGGCGCAAGCCTGGCGGTACGGCCCCGCCACGGCTGTCGGGCCGCAGTGCCTACAGCGTCTTCGTCAGCACCATGAAGGTTCTGCTTCCGGCGGTAGCGGTGGGACTGGTGCTGTTGATTGCGATCTGGCCGCAGATCGAGACAAGCAGTGGCTTCCGGCTGGACGCTGTTGAGCACCTCAGCGATGCACCGATCCCGGAGGAAGCCACCATGATCAACCCCCGCTACGAGGGGATCGACGAAAACCGACGGCCGTTCATGATCACCGCCGACGTCGCCCGCCAGCTTCAGCCCAACGATCGCGAAACGATCGATATGCAGAGTCCTGCCGCGGATCTCTTCGACGATGCCGGCAAGTGGCTGGCGATCACGGCCGACAACGGCGTCTATCGACGGGATCAGGAAGTGCTGTTGCTGGACGGCAACGTCAATATCTTCCATGACGACGGCTACGAACTGCAAACGGAGCAGGCGGTCGTCGATCTGGCAACGGATCTGGCAACCAGCAGCACACCAACTTTCGGCCAGGGCAGCTTCGGTACGATTACGTCCGAGGGCCTGAGAGTTGAGGAGCGCGGTGCAAGGGTCTTCTTTACGGGGCGGGCGCACATGGTGCTTTATCCGACGGAGGAGCCGGCGGAAGACCAGGGGTTGGAGCCAACAGGCGTGCCTCAGCAAGAGGCCACGCCGTGAAACCGGTCGCGGTCCTGGCCGCTGTGCTGATCGCCGCAGCCCAGCCGCTCGGCGCCTGGGCTCAGAGCTTTGGCGGTCTGGCCACCGGAAGCGGCGAACCCTTGGAGATCTTCGCCGATCAGGGCATCGAGTGGCTGCGCTCCGAAAGGAAGTACGTCGCCCGCGGCAATGCCCTGGCGCGCCAGGGCGACACGCAGATCGCTGCCGACGTGTTGACCGCCTTCTATCGCGATAGCGATCGACAAACGTCGGACGAAGCCTCGGTGCAAGGCGGAGGCGGCGATATCTACCGCATCGTTGCCGAAGGCAACGTGGTGATCACCTCTCCGGATCAGACGGCCTACGCCGATCTCGGCGTTTACTTCGTCGATCAGCAAGTCGCCGTGTTGCGCGGCGACAACCTGCGGCTCGAGACGGCCGAGGAGGTGGTCACGGCGCGCGACAGCCTGGAATACTGGGAGAACTTCGAAGGGACACCGGTGGCGGTGGCGCGCGGCGACGCGGCCGTCACGACCGACGAACGGCGGCTCGAGGCCGACGAACTGGTCGCTACCCTGCGGCCGAACCCTGCCGGCCAGAACGAGATCGTACAGATCGACGCTCTTGGCGATGTGGAGATTTCAAGCCCCCAGGAATACGCCCGTGGTGACCGAGGGATCTACTATGTTAAGGAAGAACTCGCGATACTGGCCGGCCGGGTGCGGATCACGCAGGGAGAAACGCAGCTGAACGGGCAGCGGGCGGAGGTAGACTTGGCAAGTGGCGTCAGCCGTCTGCTCCCGACAGAAGGAGGGCGGGTGAGTGGGCTGCTTTCTCCGCGCGCCCCGAGCGACTCGTCGTTGCCCGTGCAGTCGGAAGGCCAAGATGCAGAGGCTGAAACGGCCCCGGCAGTGCCCCCCGAGGCGCCCTCCGGGGCGCAGCCGCTCGAGAGCGAGGACGAAGCCCAGTGACCGAGCCGTTGGACCCCAGACAGGAGACGCCGCCCGAGGCGGCATCGGAGTCGGGCCTGAGTGCCGGCTGGACGCCGAAGCTCGTTGCGGACAATCGCGGGCTGGCGGCCGTCTCGGTCGGGAAATCCTTTAAGAAGAGGCCGGTCCTACGGGACGTCACCGTGGCCGTGGAACGGGGCGAGGCCGTCGGCCTGCTGGGGCCCAACGGTGCCGGCAAGACCACCTGTTTCTACATCGTGATGGGTCTGCTGCAGCCTGACACTGGCTACGTCATGCTGGATGGCCACGACATCACCGACCTGCCGATGTACCGACGCGCACGCCTGGGCATCGGCTACCTGCCTCAAGAGGCCTCGATCTTTCGTGGTCTAAGCGTCGAGCAGAACATTCGCGGTGTGCTGGAAGCGGTCGAACCCAAGAAAGAGCGGCGCGAGCAGCGCTTGGAAGAACTCCTGAACGAGTTTGGCATCGGCCACCTGCGCCGCGCCCCGGCCACCGCGCTCTCGGGTGGCGAGCGGCGACGCTGCGAGATCGCGCGCGCCCTTGCCAGCCAGCCCAACTTCATTCTGCTCGACGAACCGCTGGCCGGCATCGATCCGATCGCCGTCAACGATATCCGCGAGTTGGTCAGCCACCTGCGCGACCGCGGGATCGGCGTTCTGATCACCGACCACAACGTCCGCGAAACCCTGGAAATCGTCGATCGCGCCTACATCATCCACGATGGCCGCGTGCTGATGGAGGGCTTGCCGGAGGAGATCGTGGCGCACCAGGACGTCCGTCGAGTTTACCTAGGCGAAAGGTTTAGTTTGTAACGCTTTTTGTATGTCCGTCAGCCAGCGCCTCGAGGTCCGCCAGAGCCAGTCTCTGGTGATGACACCGCAACTGCAGCAAGCCATCAAGCTGCTGCAGTTGTCGAACCTCGAACTGTCGGACTACGTGGCCAGCGAGATCGAGCAAAACCCATTGCTGACCGCTGATGAGCGCGGCCCCTCGAGAGAAGAAGGCGACTGGCGCGAACGCTCCGCACCTGACCAGGCCGACCGCCCGGCCAGTCCCTCCGCAGAAGCCCCTGACAGCGCGGCCTCGGCCACCAGTGACGTTCTGCCCGGCGAGCGCGACGCGCCGCTGGACGCCGAAGTTGCCTACGACGATCTCGGCCCGGCCGATGGCGCACCAGGCCCGGCGAGCGACCTGCCCGCTCTTGCCCAATCGCGCGGAACCGACTCGGGCGACTTCCAGGACTTCGAACAGCGGCTTGGACAGGCCCAGAGCCTGAGGGATCAACTGGTCGAACAGCTTCACCTGAGCCTTGCCAGCGGCGGCGACCGCTTGATCGGGCTCTATCTGATCGACTGCCTGACGGAGACCGGCTACCTGGGCGTATCGCTGGAAGAAGCGGCAGAACAGCTCGGCGTCGCCGTGGCCGAGGTAGAGCGCGTGCTGCAGGTGCTGCAAAGCTTCGAACCGACCGGGATTTTCGCGAGAACGCTTCAAGAATGTCTCGCCTTGCAGCTCGCCGAGCGCAATCGGCTGGACCCGCTGATGGCCGGCCTTCTGGAGCACTTGGACCTGATTGCGGCGGGCGATCACGCCCGACTGCGCAAACTCCTCGGCTGCGATGCGGAGGACTTCGCGGACATGCTGGCGGAACTCCGCAGCCTGGACCCCCGGCCCGGCAGCGGCCTGGACGAGGGACCGGCGGAGGCGGTGGTGCCCGATGTCCTGATGCGGTTGCTGCCGAACGGCGGCTGGTCGCTGGAGCTGAACCCGGACACGCTGCCGCGCGTTCTGGTGGACCGCACCTATTACACCCGAGTCGCCGGCGCCTGTCGGCGCAAGGAGGACAAGGAGTATCTCTCCGAACAGCTCCAGTCCGCCAACTGGCTGGTCAAGGCGCTGCACCAGCGCGCCACCACCATCATCAAGGTTTCTGCGGAACTCGTGCGTCAGCAGGAAGGCTTCTTTCGCCACGGCATCAGTCACCTGAAGCCGTTGATCTTGCGAGATGTCGCCGAGGCGATCGAGCTGCACGAATCGACTGTCAGCCGAGTCACGGCAAACAAGTTCATCGCAACCCCACGCGGCACCTTCGAACTGAAATACTTCTTCACGACAGGCGTCTCGGGGGCGAACGGGACCGAAATCTCCGCCGAGTCGGTGCGCCACCGGATCCGCGCGATGATTGACGGCGAATCGCCGCAAAAAGTGCTTTCGGACGATACGATCGTCGACCGCCTGCGTGGCGAGGGCATCGACATAGCCCGCCGCACGGTTGCCAAATACCGGGAATCCATGCGCATTCCGTCGTCCGTACAGCGCCGTCGGCAAAAGGCCCTGGTAGTCTCGTAGAATAGAGCGCTTGCAGCCTCGCGTTCACGCCCCGATATACCCCGTTACGGGAAAGGGGTACGGCACTTGCCCAGTTCTATTGACGCCCGTTTGGGCCGTCATTATGGTCCGCGCTCTCTTGGGGGGCGGGTGGTGTTTTCGGCCGTTCAGGGAGTGTCGGCCGGTGGTGAGCCTTCTGACAATGGCGACATAGGTGTTCGGTGGACCGCGAGATGAATCTGTCGGTCAAGGGTCGGCAGCTTGACCTCGGCGAGGCTTTGCGAGAGCACGTGGCTGCAAAACTCGACGGCGTGTTCGGGAAGTATTTCGGCGATGCCATCGAGGTGGTCGTGACGCTGTCGCGCGAGGGTCACCTGTACCGCAGTCTCGTCCAGGCACACGTCGGGCGCGGCATCCAGGTGCAGGCAAGCGCCGACGCAGGCGAGATCTACGCAGCCTTCGACGCCTCTGCGGATCGCCTTGCGAAGCGCTTGCGCCGCTACAAGCGCCGCCTGCGCGACCACCATAAGGGAACGCCCCAGCTTGCGGGGATGCCCGCATTACAGTACGTGCTGGCGGCCCCGGGCGATGAAGAGGAAGAAGAGGCGTCCGGCGACGAGGAGGCCGCTCCGCCGATTATCGCCGAGATGGAAGGCGAGGTGCCGGAACTGACGGTGAGCGAAGCGCTGATGCGTCTCGATCTGTCGGACGAGCCGGCGCTGATGTTCCGCAACCGGGCCCATGGCGGGCTCAACATGATCTACCGCCGGCGTGACGGAAACGTCGGTTGGGTCGACCCGCGAGGCAACCGCGGCGCCTGAAGCGCCGGTGGCCCGAGCGATGTCGGATCCGAATCGATCGAGGGTTGTCGAACGATGAACTTGAGCGAATTGCTAACGCCCCAGGCCGTGATTGCGAGCCTGAAGGTCAACAGCAAGAAACAGGTGCTCCAGGAGCTCTCCAAGAAGGCGAGCGAACTGACGGGCCAGCCGGAACGCGCGATTTTCGAAGTGCTGACCGAGCGGGAACGCTTGGGCACGACCGGGGTCGGCCACGGCATCGCGATTCCGCACGGCAAACTGGCAGCCCTGGACCGCCTCTACGGCGTCTTCGCACGGCTGGAAACGCCGGTCGACTTCGATGCGATCGACGAGCAACCGGTGGATCTGGTCTTTCTGCTGCTTGCACCTGAAACCGCCGGTGCCGACCACCTGAAGGCCCTGGCCCGCGTCTCTCGCCTGCTGCGCGATCGCGCGAGTTGCGACAAGCTGCGCGGTACCGACTCGGCGGACGCCGTCTACGCCCTGCTCACCGAGTCCGCTGCAAGCCACGCGGCCTGAGGGCTCTACTGCCCTGCGGTCGGATTTGCGGCAAGCTGCGGGTCGATCCGCTCCTCGAACCAATTGATGCGCCAGTCCAGGTGAGCGCCCGTCGAGCGGCCGGTCGAGCCGACCGTGCCCAGACGCCCGCCCTGCGCCACCCGCTCGCCCAGCGTCACCTCCAGGCTCGCCATATGCAGGAAGGTCGAGCTGACACCGTGGCCATGGTCCAACACGATGGTTCCGCCGGTGTAGTACAGGTCCGGCGCGGCCAATCGCACGATGCCGCCGGCCGGTGCGAGGACTGGCGTGCCTTCTGCGGCAGCGATATCGATCCCGTAGTGCGGCTGCCGCGGTTGGCCGTTGAGAACACGCTGGCTGCCGTAGATTCCCGTCACGATCCCCTCCACGGGTTGACGGAAGGGGCCGACGAAGTATGGCAGCGGCGTGTCGTAAGCACGGGCCTCGGCCACCAGGGCGGCGTCCTGCCTGATGCGCTCCCAAACTGCTTCCGGCGGCGACACCATGGTCTCCGGCAGGCCGTCGATCCGCTGGACCTCGTAGTCACGCTGGACCACCGTCAGGCTCACTGTCTCTTGCCGGCCGTCCGGCCATGTGAGGCCAAGCGTTGCGCTCGGCGCCGCGTCGCGGCCGAAACCGACAACGAAGCGTCCTTCCGCATCGACCCTGACGGCGCGCCCGTCGAGCTGCACCTCGCCTCCGGGTTCGGTTCGACCATACAGCAGGCCGCCCTGGCTTGCGCTGCCGTTCAGCTCCACCGCAGCTGCAGGCCCGGCAACAAGCAGCAAGGCGATCGCGGCCCAGCGCACGATCACAGCAGTTCTCCTTGAGCCGGTTTCGCAGCAGACGCCTTAGACCGACGCCTGGGTTTGGGAGGATCGCCGCCTGCTCCGCCATGTCTTCCGGTAACTGCGGGCAAGCGACCGTCGCGGAACTCCAGCTCCAGCCTCTGGCCCTCGGCGATCTGGCCGGCGCGCGTCAAGACCGCGCCCTCGGCGTCTCGAACCGCCACGAAACCGCGCTCCAGCGCCGAGTGATAACTGTAACTCTCCAGAAGGCGCCCAAGCTCGCGCAGGGCCGCATCGCAATCGCGCTGCCGTCTCTCGAGAGCTCGGGCGAGACGCTCACCAGCCTCGAGACGCCGCAGGTCCTGGGCCCGCTGCGGCACCTGGCGGCCGGCCAGACCCGGCAGGCGACCGGCAATCTCAGCCAGATCCCGACCGCTGCGACGGACCTGGCCCGCCAGCGCCGTTTCCAGACGCTCACAACGATCCGACAGGACCTCTCTGGCCCGGCGAAGCTGCTGGCGCGGATCCGGCAGACGTGCGGCGAGCCCCGTCACCTCTTGCCCGCGCTGGCGCAGCAGGCCGTGCACGGCAAGGTCGAGACGCTCGACCCGTTCGTCGAGCCGCTGGTTCAACTCGCCCAGCAGCCGCACGGGATCGGGTAGACCGCGACCAAGCCCTGCAACTTCGCTCCGGCGATGCGTCAACAGGCGACCGGCAGCACCGGTCAGACGCCGCTCCAGGTCCTGGAGTTGCCCCAGGAGATCGCTGCGCACGGGTACGGCCATCTCGGCCGCAGCCGTAGGCGTCGGCGCGCGCCGGTCACTGGCGAAATCGATCAGCGTCGTATCTGTCTCGTGGCCGACGGCAGAAATCAGGGGAATCTGCGATTCCGCCGCGGCGCGCACCACGACTTCTTCGTTGAAGGCCCAGAGGTCCTCCAGCGAACCGCCACCGCGTGCAACGATCAGCAGATCGGGTCGCGGGACGGCCCCACCGCTCTCCAGCGCATTGAAGCCGCGGATAGCTGCCGCGACCTGCTCGGCGGCGCCTTCGCCCTGCACCAATACCGGCCAAATCAGGACATGCCGCGGGAAACGCTCCTGCAGGCGATGCAGGATATCGCGGATCACGGCACCGGTCGGCGAAGTCACAACACCTATGACGTCCGGCAGAAACGGCAGCGGGCGCTTGCGCGCCTCGTCGAACAACCCCTCGGCAGCCAGTGCCTTACGTCGCTGCTCCAGCAGCTTGAGCAGGGCGCCCTCGCCAGCAAGCTCCAGAGAGTCGATGACGATCTGATACTTGGAACGGCCGGGATAGCTGGTGATTCGGCCGATCGCCACCACCTCCAGCCCATCCTCCGGGGCAACCGACAGGCGTCCAGCCTGGCCGCGCCAGCAGACCGCATCGAGCACCGCGTCGCTATCCTTCAGCGCCATGTAGAGATGGCCGCTGGCGGCACGCTTGAAACCGGAGATCTCGCCACGGACGCGCACCCGCTCGAAGCTGCCTTCGAGGGTGCGTTTGATCGCCTGACTCACCTCCGAGACGGAGAACTCGGGCAGGTTGCTGGGTCGGGCGGTCGGGGATTCGGAAAACTCGCTCATAGTTGACGCCCATGCTACAGGAGCCGCCCGGCGCCGCAAAAGGCGCTAAGGCAGGGGTCACACTCGAAGTCCGGGAGGCAAGGCGACGGATGAAGGTTCTGGTGGTCGGTGGCGGCGGGCGGGAACACGCG
Source organism: Rhodovibrionaceae bacterium (assembly GCA_028285215.1). Lineage (GTDB taxonomy): Bacteria > Pseudomonadota > Alphaproteobacteria > Kiloniellales > DSM-21159 > Algihabitans. The sequence continues at coordinate 8,972 of JANQPZ010000114.1, forward strand.
CTCTGCTGGGCAATCGCAGGCTCGCCGTTGCTCGACAAGCTCTATTGCGCACCGGGCAACGCCGGTATCGCGGAGGTGGCCGACTGCGTCGACATCGCCGCCGACGATCTGGACGGACTGGAGGATTTCGCCAAACGGCAGGGCCTGGATCTGGTGGTGGTCGGTCCCGAGGCGCCCCTGGTGGCCGGACTGGTGAACAGGCTGGAGGCGGCCGGAATCCGCGCCTTCGGCCCGCGCAGCGAGGCGGCCGAGCTGGAGGGCTCCAAGGGCTTCATGAAGGACCTCTGCGCCCGCCACGGCATCCCGACCGCTGCCTATGCCCGCTTCGGCGATGCGGAGGCCGCCAAGGCCTATCTGCGGGACCGGGGCGCGCCGATCGTGGTCAAGGCCGACGGCCTGGCTGCCGGGAAAGGCGTGACGGTCGCCGGAACCCTGGAAGAGGCCGAGGCGGCGGTGGAGGCCGCGCTCTCCCAGGGCGTCTTCGGAGCCGCCGGCGCGGAAGTGGTGATCGAAGAGCTGCTGGAGGGGGAAGAGGCGAGTTTCTTTGCCCTCTGCGACGGCGTCACCGCGCTGCCTCTGGCCAGTGCCCAGGACCACAAGCGTGCCTACGACGGCGACGAAGGCCCCAACACCGGGGGCATGGGCGCTTACTCCCCGGCGCCGCTGGTGACGCCCGAGCTGGCCGAGCGAATCATGAGCGAGATCGTGCAGCCGACAGTGGCCGCCATGAAGGCCGAGGGCCGGCAGTACAAAGGCGTGCTCTATGCCGGGATCATGGTGGCCCCGGACGGCACGCCCAGGCTGCTGGAGTACAACGTGCGCTTCGGCGATCCGGAGTGTCAGGTACTCATGCTGCGCCTGATGAGCGACCTGCTGCCGGCGCTGATCGCGACCTGCGACGGCCTGCTGCAGGCCTTCGACCTGCGCTGGTACGAGCGGACGGCCCTGACTGTCGTGCTGGCCGCAGAGGGCTACCCCGGGACCTACGACAAGGGGACCGAGATCCGCGGCCTGGAGGAACTCAAGGGCGATCCCGATCTGGAGGTTTTCCACGCCGGCACTCGGCGCGATGCCGCCGGCAGCCTGCGTGCCGTCGGCGGGCGGGTGCTCAACGTCACCGCCTTGGGCGACGACGTGTCGGCAGCACGCGACAAGGCCTACGCCGCCGTCGACCGGATCGACTGGCCGGAGGGCTTCTGCCGCCGCGACATCGGCTGGCGGGCGCTGGAGCGGTGACGCGGCGAGCCCCCGATCACCCGAGGTAGCGCGCCCAGGCCTTGCCTTCGTGCTTAGGCTCGATGATCCGGGGGTGCAGGATCTCCGCCAGCAGCTCCGCGGACTCCACAAGGCGCGGGCCAGGCCGATTGAAGAACTGGTTACCGTCGGTCACGTAGACTTCGCCCTTCTGCACGGCGGAAAGCGCCTGCCAGCGGGGGTCCGCATCCAGCACCGCCATCTCCTGGCGGGTCCTCTCAAGACCGAAGCCGCAGGGCATCATGACCAGCACCTGCGGATCTGCGGCCTGAAGCTGAGCCCAGTCGAGGTAACCGGAGTGCTCGCCCGGCTTCGACAGCACGTCCCGCCCGCCGGCCGCGGCCACCACCTCCGGCATCCAGTTGCCGGCATCCATGATCGGGTCGAGCCACTCGATGCAACCGACCTTGGGGCGCGACCTGGAGCGCAGCCGCTCCTCGAGCTTTCGCAGGCGGCCCTGCATATGCTCGACCAGCGCTTCGCCGCGCAGAGGTTCGCCGAGCGACGCAGCAACGCGGCGGATATCGGACCAGACGTGGTCCAGTCGACTGGGCTTCAGTGAAACCAGGTCGGTGCCGGTCCCGATCCAATCGCAGACCGCAGCCTCCACGTCCGACAGACTGACGGCGCAGACTTCGCAGAGGTCCTGAGTCACGATCAGATCGGGTTTCAACTCGCGCAGGGCCTCGGCCTCGATGTCGTAGACCGCCAGGGCATCGGTCAGGATCTCGCGCACGGCGCGGTCGATCTCGCCACTCGGCGCGGCGGTATCGAGGCGAGCACAGGTCAGCATGGGCAGCGCCGCGACTTCGGGCGGGAAGTCGCACTCGTGACTCCGCCCGACCAGACGGTCGGCGCAGCCCAAGGCACAGACAATTTCCGTCGAGCTGGCAATCAGCGAGACGACGCGTTGCGGGGCGGGGGTCGGAGAAGCAGCGGAATCGGCCATGGAAATAGTCTAACAAGATGGCGCCGCCGGTGCGATTGCCGCTTCGCGATCCAACCCTACCTTTAAGATCGAAAGCCGACCAACGACCCGAGAAAGCCTGACCGATGCGCAGGATCGCCCCGCTGCTCGCCGCCTTCATGCTGTTCCTGCCACCTTCGGCCCAGGCGGAAACCGCACACGACTTCGCTTTCACGTCGATCGAGGGCGATCCCCTGCCTATGAGCGACTTCGCGGGAAAAGCCGTGCTGCTGGTCAACACCGCATCCTTCTGCGGCTTCACACCCCAGTACGAGCAGCTTCAGGCGCTGTGGGAGGACTACAGGACCCGTGGTCTCGTCGTGCTCGCTGTACCCTCCGACAACTTCGGCGGCCAGGAGTACGGCGACAACGCAGAGATCAAGCAGTTCTGCGACGTCACTTTCGGCATCGACTTTCCGATGACGGAGAAGCAGGACGTCCGCGGCCCTGGCGCCCATCCGCTCTACGCCTGGATCGTCGGGCAACTGCAGCGGAACGCAGAGCCGCGCTGGAACTTCCACAAGTTCCTGATCGATCCGGACGGCCGGGTGGTCGAAGGCTTCGCAACCACCACGCGTCCCGACGCGGAACCGGTGATCGCAGCGATCGAGGCCGTTCTGCCTGAAAACTAGGCTGACCGTTCGCGGTTTCAGCGACGCTAGAGGATCGACGCCAAGGCCGCTTCACGGATGCCCGACAGTGTCGACGTCGGGGTAATCGCCTGCGGATCGATCCTGAGGTGCAACAGCGCCGGACCGCCACAGGCCAAGGCCGCTTCGAAAGCCGGACCGAACTGCTCCGTCGTCTCGACCGTCCAGGCCTCTAGCCCATAGCTGCGGGCGAGCGCGGCAAAGTCCGGATTGGTCAGAGAGGTTGCGCTGACCCGACCCGGGTAGTCGCGTTCCTGGTGCATGCGGATGGTGCCGTACATTCCGTTGTCCAGAACCAGGAAAACGATTGCCAGGTCGTACTGCACGGCTGTCGCCAGCTCCTGCCCGGTCATCAGGAAACAGCCGTCGCCCGCCAAGGCCACGACGGGCCGCTCCGGATGCGTCAGCTTGGCGGCCACCGCCGCCGGCACCCCGTAGCCCATAGAGCCGCTGGTCGGCGCCAACTGTGTGCGCCAGAGCCGCCACCGGTGGTAACGGTGCGCCCAGGAGGTGTAGTTGCCGGCGCCGTTGCAGAGGACCGCGTCAAATGGCAGAGAGCGTCCCAAACCGGCGAAGATCTCGCCCAGTTGCAGCGGCCCGTCGAGCCGGCCGGGCGTTGCGAAGGCTTCGAAAGCGGCCCGCGCCGCTGCCGTATCCGCACCCCAGACGGGCGCTTCGACCGCCGGGCGTTCGGCCAGAGCCCCGATCACCCGGGCCGGCGCCGCACAGATACCCAGCGTCGGGCGATAGACGCGCCCCAGTTCCTCCGGATCCGGATGAATGTGCACCAACGTCTGGTCCGGCACAGGCGCCTTCAACAGCTCGTAGCCTTGCGTGGTCATCTCGCCCAGGCGCGGCCCCAAGGCGATGATCAAGTCACTCGACTCGATCCGCTGGCGCAGGTCCGGCGCCAGGCCGATACCGACATGGCCGACATAGCTGGGATGTTCGTTGTCGATGTAATCCTGGCAGCGGAAGGACACGCCGACCGGCAGCGCGTTCGCTGCGGCCCAGCGCTCCAATGCCGTCTTGGCTGCATCCGACCAGCCGCCCCCGCCGACCAGCACAAAGGGGCGTTGCGCCTGCTGCAACCGCGCCTCCAAAGCCTCCAGGTCTGCCGAGCCGGCGCCGGCAGGGTTGGGCACGACGGCCGGCACGTCCGCCACCGTCGCCTGCTCGACCAGCATGTCCTCCGGCAGCGCCAGAGCTACGGGTCCCGGCCGGCCCGAGGTGGCCACGGAGAAGGCGCGCGCCATGAACTCGGGAATCCGAGCCGGATCGTCGATCTCGGCCGTCCATTTGGTCAGAGGCCCGAAGAGATGGGTGTAATCGATTTCCTGAAAGCCTTCGCGACCGCGCAGGCCCCGCGCCACCTGGCCGATGAAAAGGATCATCGGCGTGGAGTCCTGGAAAGCGATGTGCAACCCGGCACTGGCGTTGGTCGCGCCGGGACCGCGGGTGACGAAGGCGATACCCGGCCGCCCGGTCAACTTGCCCTCGGCCTCGGCCATCATGGCCGCGCCGCTCTCATGACGAGTCACGATAAACTGCAGATCCGGCCGATCGACGAGCGCGTCGAGCACCGCCAGATAGCTCTCGCCCGGCACGCCGTAGGCCCGGCATGCGCCGTGGATCAGCAGGTGATCGACCAGAATCTCGGCGCCGCTCCGCGCCATCGCCCTTCTCCCTAAACTCTGCCGTTGCGTTGTGCAGCAATCTGCGCCCGCGCCAGCTCGTCGACCCGTTCATTCTCGGCATGGCCGCTATGGCCGCGCACCCATTTCCACTCGACCTGATGGTTCTGGAGCGCCAGGTCCAGGCGTTGCCAGAGATCCTGGTTCTTGACCGGCTTCTTGTCCGCAGTCTTCCAGCCGCGCCGTTTCCAGCCGGACATCCACTCGGTCACGCCCTTCATGACGTATTGGCTGTCGGTGGTCAGCACCACCTGGCTCGGGCGCTTCAGCGCTTCCAGTCCATGGATCGCCGCCAGCATCTCCATGCGGTTGTTGGTGGTCTCCGCCTCGCCGCCTGCGAGCTCCCGTTCGTGCCCCTTCCAACGCAGGATCGCTCCCCAGCCGCCGGGCCCGGGGTTTCCCGAGCAGGCACCGTCGGTGAAGAGCTCAACCTTTTGATCGCCGGTCGACTTGGTCACGCCAACTCCAGTCCGTAGGCGCCGGGGCTCCGCACCTCGGCATGGAACCGCAGCTTCTTGTAGTACTCGAGAGGATCCTTCGGTTTCACGAAGGCACCCGGCGGATGGTGCAGCCAGTCGTACAGCCGGGTCAGCAGGAAACGCATCGCGGCGCCGCGCGCGAGCACCGGCAGGGCCTCCAGCTCGGCCCGGCTGACGGCGCGCTCGCCAGCATAGCTGCGCAACAGGCAGCGCGCCTTGGTCGCGTTGAAGGCACCGTCGGGCTCGAAGCACCAGGCGTTCAAGCAGATCGCAAGATCGTAGGCCAAGAGGTCGTTACAGGCGAAGTAGAAGTCGATCAGGCCCGTCAGCTTCTCATGCCGAAAGAAAACGTTGTCGGGAAAGAGGTCGGCGTGGATCACCCCGGCCGGCAGATCCGAGGGCCAGTTGGTCTCCAGGAAGGCGAGTTCGGAGTCCAGCTCTTCCATCAAGCCGGGTTTGACCTCGCCCGCACGGTCCGCGCAGGCCTGGAACAGCGGGCGCCAGGCCTCGACCGAGAGCGCGTTGCGCCGTTGCAAGGCGAAATCGCTGCCGGCCTTGTGCAGGCGGGCCAGCGCAGCCCCCAGCTCACGGCAATGCTCCGGATGAATACGTCGCGGCCAGAGCCCCTCCAGGAAGGAGATGATCACCGCCGGCCGGCCTGCGAGTTCGCGCAACGCCCGGCCGTCGTGGGCGTGAACCGGCAAGGGGCAGGCGATACCGCGTTCGGCCAGATGCTCCATCAACCCCAGGAAATACGGCAAGTCTTCGGGGTCGACCCGCTTTTCGTAGAGGGTGAGGATGAAGTTGCCCTGCTCGGTCGTTAGCAGGAAGTTGGAATTCTCCACGCCTTCGGCGATGCCCTTGAAGGCCAGCACCTCGCCGAGGTCGTACTCGGCAAGAAAGCCCTGGAGCTCTTCATCGGAAACTTCGGTATAGACCGCCATGTGTACCCAATGCGCCCTCGTCAGTGGGCGCCGAAGAGGACTCGGTTCGTAGCTGCAGGCATCAATGCCACGCTCAAACTGTGAGCGGAAGGGTTTGACGAACTACATCGCAAACAAATATCTTGTATACATGATATTAATATACGAATATCTCATGCATCAGACATTGAGAACGAGACGATGGATCGCATCGAAGACTGCATCAGCTTCCTGATCGGCAAAGCCGCTCAGCAGATTGCGCGGCGGGCACGCGACAAGCTGGCGCCCTTCGGCGTCACACCGGTTCAGTACGCCGTCCTGCATGCGCTCTGGCAGCAAGACGGCCAAAGCGGCTCCGAACTGGGTGCACGACTCGCAATCGACAGCGCCACCATCACGGGGATCGTGGATCGGCTTGAAGCCGCAAAGCTGATCGCGCGACGCCCCGATCAAGCGGGCGACCGGCGAATCAACCGCGCCGTCCTGACCGAGCACGGCCGGTCGCTGCAAGCCCCTCTCGACAGAGCCATGAACGAACTCAATCGAGAAGTCTCAGCGGAGCTGGGCCAAAACGATGCCCGACTGCTTTGGGCCGGGCTTCACCGTCTCGGTCGCGTCGGCGCCTGACAGGAGATCGCAGTGTTCGATACGAAAATCGCGATCGTCGTTCGCGAAGATCTGGCCGCCTGGCAGAAGCTGAATGTGACGGCCTTTCTGACGAGTGGCGTTGTCGGCTCAGATGCAGGGTTGCTCGGCGAACGCTACGAAGATGCTGCCGGGAACCTCTACACCCCCCTGGCCATCCAGCCCATGATCGTGCTGAGCGCCGACGCCAAGACGATCAAGACGATTTACCGGCGCGCGCTCGAACGAAGCGCGCGCCTGTCGCTTTACATAGAGGACATGTTCAAGACCGGTCACGACGCTGCCAACAGGGCAGCCGTGCGGCAGTACGAGCCGGACGAGATGAGTGTCGTCGGCCTGGCGTTACGGGAAGACAAGAAGACTGTCGACAAGATCACCAAGGGCGCAAAGATGCATCCCTGAAGGGGAAGCAGATCAGGCAGGTTGATCTGATCCATGCCCACCCGGAAGCCTGCAGCGAAAGTTCGCTGAGCCGTAACCCTAGGCAGCGCCCTGCCGCGAGCGTCGGTCGTCGTCCTCGGTCAGCAGCATGCGCGGCAGTTTGAAATGGACGTTCTCCGTCACCGTCTCCGACAGACGGATGGCCACGTCGTGGCGCTGCTTGAAGGCCTCGATAACCTCTTGGACGAGAACTTCCGGCGCGCTCGCACCGGCAGTCAGGCCGACGTGGGTTACGCCTTGCAACTCCGCCCAGGGGATGTCGGCCGCGCGCTGCACGAGAAAGGCCTTCGGACAGCCGCTCTTCTCCGCCACTTCGACCAGCCGCTGGGAGTTCGAGGAGTTGGGCGCTCCGACCACAAGCAGCACCTCACAGCGGTCGGCAATGTCCTTGACGGCCTGCTGACGGTTGGTGGTGGCGTAGCAGATGTCTTCTTTCTTCGGCCCGCGGATGTGTGGGAAGCGCTGTCTGAGCGCCTCCACCACCGCGGCCGTGTCATCGACGGAGAGCGTCGTCTGGGTAATGTAGGCGAGGTTCTCCGGATCCCCGACCTCCAGGGCCTCGACGTCCGCAACCTCTTCGACCAGTTGGATCGCTCCCTCGGGAAGCTGGCCCATCGTGCCGACGACCTCGGGATGGCCGGCATGGCCGATCATCAGAATATGATGGCCATCCTTGAAGTGGCGCTCCGCCTCGACGTGAACCTTGCTGACCAAGGGACAGGTGGCGTCGACGTAGATCAGGCTGCGGCGCTCCGCTTCGGCCGGCACAGACTTGGGCACACCGTGGGCGGAGAAGATGACCGGTGCGTCGTTGGGCACCTCGTCCAGTTCCTCCACGAAGACCGCACCCTTCGCCTCCAGACCCTCGACCACGAAGCGGTTGTGCACGATCTCGTGACGCACGTAGACGGGGGCGCCGAACTTCTCGAGCGCCCGTTCCACGATTTCGATCGCGCGCTCGACGCCGGCACAGAAACCGCGCGGCGTGGCCAGTTCGATCGTCACCGTTGCGGCCTTCGCGCCGGGCTCACTCATTCCTGTTCTCCCCCGTGCCTGCAGGGTCATCGCCTCCCTCCTCCGCCGCCTGTACCGGTTGCCTGCGGTCACCGGCCGCGTGCGGCGACATTGCGTTGGAGGGTCTGCCCGCGCTATCCATCCTGCCCTAACATAAGACCGCGGAGCGAGAAAAGCGACATGGCGGAACAGCCGATTCCTGCCCAGAAAGCCCCTTACAAAGCCAAGGTTAAGGCCGGCCGAACCTACTACTGGTGTGCCTGCGGGCGCTCGGCCAACCAGCCATTCTGCGACGGCGCGCACGAGGGGACGGGGCTGGAACCGCTCGCCTGGACCTGCGAAGCGGAGGACGAAGTCTGGTTCTGCGGCTGCAAACAGACGGCGGAACCACCTTTCTGCGACGGCACGCACGCCAAGCTGTGAACCGATTCCTCGCAATTCCGGCGCTGCTCGCCCTGACGGCCTGCGGCATCTTCGAAGGCAGCGACGGCCCGGTGATCGTCTGCCCCCGCATCGTTCCGGTCGTCGAGGCGCAGGAGATGACCCGCTTCGTGGGCGACGGCCGCGACTTGACCGAGGTCGATTTTCGCGCGCGCCTGGCCGATGTGCGAGCCGAGTGCGAGGCGGACGAAGAGGAGATCGAGCTGACGATGCAGGTCATCCTCTCCGCCACGCGCGGCCCTGCCAACAGCGAAGGCGCCGCCGGCTTCAGCTACTTCGTCGCAGTGGCGACTCGGGACGAAGAAATCCTGGCCCGCGACGAGTATGCCGTCTCCCTGCCCTTCGAGGGCAACCGCACCACCGTCGGTCTGCTCGACGAAGTGGATGTGGAGATCCCGCTCGCAGAGGGTGAGACCGGCCGGGAATACCGTATTTTCCTGGGCCTGGCGCTGACACCGGGCGAGTTGGAGTGGAACCGGGCGAATCGCTGACGCGGTCCCGCCGCGGCGCGGCCGATTGACTTCCGGGCTTCGATCCTTACTCTCAGCGTGGCGTCGTTAGAGCCTCGCCTGGGAGAGATCGGGCCGCTCGCCTTCAAAGGTGCGGACCCGACGCCGAAGGAGCAACCGCCCCGGAATCTCTCAGGCACAGGGACCGGGCGAGTCTGGTACGACGCCTCTGGAGAGCGGGTGCGCCCTTACATATGGGGCTGGCGCCCCACCGAAGGGGTAAAGCCGCCGATCCTCACGGAAGGCGGCCAATCTCTCAGGTTCGGTGACAGAGGGGGCTTCGAACCGCCGGCCACACAGGTCGGCGGAGCTTTCGAGGCTCCTGAAGGATTCGTGCCGAACCCGATGACCGACACCCCGACGACCGACACCGCCGCGGCAACGGAAGCCCTGCCAACACCGCTGCTCGCGCTGCACCGGGAGCTCGGCGGCAAGCTTGTGGACTTCGCCGGCTATCTGCTGCCGGTCCAGTATCCGGCCGGCATCATGGCCGAACACAAGCAATGCCGGGCCGCAGCCGCCCTCTTCGACGTCTCCCACATGGGTCAGGTCGAGTTGAAGGGCGCGGCAGCCGACGCCGCGCTGGAGCGCTTGGTCCCAGGTGAGCTGCAAAAGCTCGCCGTCGGGCGTCAGCGCTATACCTTCTTCACCAACGACGCCGGCGGTATCCTGGACGATCTGATCGTCGCGCGGCTGCCAGACCGGCTGTTCGTGGTGGTGAACGCCGCTTGCAAGACCGCGGATATCGCGCACCTGCGGGCTCATTTGCCGGACATCGAACTCAAGCCGCTGACCGATCGGGCGCTGATCGCAGTGCAGGGACCGAAGGCTGTACAGGCCGTGGCCCGCCACGCACCCGCTGCGACGGACCTGACTTTTCTCTCCATCGCCGATATGGAGGTCGCGGGCATACCGGCTCTGGTCAGCCGCTCGGGTTACAGCGGAGAGGACGGATTCGAGATCTCCTTGCCGGCCGCAGAGGCCGAGGCCGTGGCCCGCAAGCTGCTGGCGGAACCGGAGGTCGAACCGGCCGGCTTGGGTGCACGCGACTCGCTGCGGCTGGAGGCGGGGCTGTGCCTCTACGGCCATGACCTGACGCCCGAAACAACTCCGGTCGAGGCCGGATTGACCTGGGCGATCGGCAAGCGCCGCCGGGAGGAAGGCGGCTTCCCCGGTGCCGACGTCGTTCGCCGGCAGCTCGCTGAAGGGCCGCCGCGCCGCCGCGTCGGGCTGAAACCCGAAGGCCGTGCACCGGTCCGGGAAGGCGCGGCGCTCACGGACTCCGAAGGCAAGACGGTCGGTGTCGTCACCAGCGGCGGCTTCGGCCCTACGGTCGGCGGACCGGTGGCCATGGGCTATGTCTCGGCAGGGCTGGCCGAGACCGGCACCGGGCTTTTCGCAGAGGTCAGAGGCAAGCAGCTTCCGGTCACCGTGGCGGGGCTGCCCTTCGTCCAACAGCGCTACGCAAAATCGTCAGCAACAGGGGGCACAAGATGAGCGAGACCAGATACACCGGCGACCACGAGTGGGTTCGCGTCGAGAGCGACACCGCAACCGTCGGCATCACCAACTATGCGCAGGAGCAGTTGGGCGATGTCGTCTTCGTCGATCTGCCCGAGGCCGGCACCAACCTCGAGAAGGGCGCCGAGGCCGCCACGGTCGAGTCCGTCAAGGCCGCCAGCGAGGTCTATGCCGCCGTCTCCGGCGAAGTGATCGAAGTCAACGAGGCGCTGACCGACGAGCCGGGACTGGTGAACAGCGCGCCCGAGGCCGACGGCTGGTTCTTCAAGCTGAAGCTCAGCGACCCGGCGGAGCTGGACGAGCTGATGGACGCCGCCGCCTACAAGGACCACTGCGCCGGCCTCGACTGAGCCGATCGCCCAGCTTCCCGAAACGAGGATCAAGCCATGTCGACCCGCCAGAGCCCCGGAACACCGCCACGTTTCTCCTTGAACCAGCTGGAACAGCGCGACGACTTCGTGCGCCGCCACATCGGCCCGGGGACACCGCAAATCGCCAAAATGCTGTCCGATCTGGGTTTCGACAGCCTGGAGGCGCTGATCGACAAGGCGGTGCCGAGTCAGATCCGCATGGAACGGCCCTTGCACCTGCCGCCGGTCCTGAGCGAGCGGGAGGCGCTGCACCGCCTGCGCGAGATGGCAGACCGCAACAAGGTCCTGACCTCGATGATCGGCATGGGTTACTACGGCACCGTCACCCCGGGCGTGATCCAGCGCAATATCCTGGAAAACCCCGCCTGGTATACGGCCTACACGCCCTATCAGGCCGAAGTCAGCCAGGGCCGGCTGGAGGCGCTGCTGAACTACCAGCAGATGGTCATCGACCTGACCGGGTTGGAGATCGCCAACGCCTCCCTACTGGACGAGGCCACCGCGGCGGCCGAGGCCATGACCCTGGCCCGCCGCGTGGCGAAGGCCAAGGGCAGCGCCTTCTTCGTCGACCGCGATTGCCATCCGCAGACCGTCGCCGTCGTGCGGACGCGCGCCGAGCCGCTGGGCATCGAAGTCATCGTCGGCGACCCGCTGAGCGAGCTGCCGGACACCGGTCTCTTCGGCCTGTTGCTGCAGTACCCCGGCTCCAGCGGAGAGATCCGCGACTACCGTCCGGCGGTCGAGGCGGTCCACGCGCAGAAGGGGCTTGCCATCGCGGCCACCGATCTGCTGGCGCTGACCCTGCTGACCCCGCCCGGAGAATGGGGCGCGGACGTCTGTATCGGCTCCGCCCAGCGCTTCGGCGTACCGATGGGCTACGGCGGCCCGCACGCCGCCTTCATGGCGACCAAGGACGCCTACAAGCGCCAGACGCCGGGCCGGATCATCGGCGTGTCCGTCGACCGTTTCGGCCGCCCGGCCCTGCGCATGGCGCTCCAGACGCGCGAGCAGCACATCCGGCGCGAAAAGGCGACCAGCAACATCTGCACCGCACAGGTGCTGCTGGCCGTGATCGCCGGCATGTACGCCGTCTACCACGGCCCGGACGGCCTGACGACCATCGCCCGCCGCGTCCACCGCTTCACCGCGATCCTGGCCGAGGGCTTGCGCCGGCTGGGCTTCGAGGTCGCGACCGAGCGCTACTTCGACACCCTGCAGGTCAAGGTTCCCAACCGCGCCCAGACGCTTCTGATGCGCGCGCGGGACGCCAAGATCAATCTTCGCGAGGTCGATGCCCACACCCTCGGAATCTCCCTGGACGAAACGACGCGACGCGCCGAGGTCGAAGCGCTTTGGCGGGTCTTCGCGGCCGACGCCGGCGAACGCCTGGATATCGAAACGCTGGACGAAGCGGTCGAGGAGGCCTTGCCGTCGGAGCTGACACGCAGCTCCTCCTTCCTCGATCACGAGGTCTTCCACCTCTATCACGGCGAGACGGAGATGCTGCGGTATCTCCGGCGCCTGGCGGAGAAGGACATCGCCCTGGATCGGGCGATGATCCCGCTCGGCTCCTGCACCATGAAGCTGAACGCCAGCGCCGAAATGATGCCGGTGACCTGGCGCAACTTCGCGCACCTGCATCCCTTCGCACCGCTCGACCAGACCCAGGGCTACCAGCAGCTCTTCGAGGAACTGGAGGCCTGGCTCTGCGAGATCACCGGCTTCGACGCCGTCTCGCTGCAGCCCAATGCCGGCAGCCAGGGCGAATACGCCGGCCTGCTGACGATCCGCAAGTACCACCACAGCCGCGGCGAGGCGCAACGGGACGTCTGCCTGATCCCGACCTCGGCCCACGGCACCAATCCGGCCAGTGCCGTGATGGCCGGCATGCGGGTGGTCCTGGTGGAATGTGACGACAGCGGCAACATCGACGTCGACGACCTGAAGGCCAAGGCCGCCGAGCACGGCGAGCGGCTGGCGGCCCTGATGGTCACCTACCCCTCGACCCACGGCGTCTTCGAGGCCGCGATCAAGGAGATCTGCCAGGCGGTCCACGACCGCGGCGGCCAGGTCTACATGGACGGCGCCAATCTCAACGCGCTCGTCGGCATCGCACGGCCGGCCGAGATCGGCGCGGACGTGAGCCACATGAACCTGCACAAGACCTTCTGCATCCCCCACGGCGGCGGCGGACCGGGCATGGGGCCGATCGGCGTGAAAAGCCATCTGGCGCCCTTCCTGCCGGACCACCCGGTCATCGCGGGCGTCAATCCGGCGGCAGGAGAGGCCGGTACCATCGGCACCATTTCCGCTGCGCCCTGGGGCTCCTCCTCGATCTTGCCGATTTCCTGGGCCTACATCGCCATGATGGGCGGAGCGGGCCTGACCCGCGCGACGCAACTCGCCATTCTGAGTGCCAACTACATGGCGAAACAGCTCTCGGCCGCCTATCCGGTGCTCTACAGCGGCCCCGACGGCCTGGTGGCGCACGAGTGCATCATCGACACCCGCGTCCTGAAGGACGACGCCGGCATCACCGTGGACGACGTGGCCAAGCGCCTGATCGACTACGGTTTCCACGCGCCGACCATGTCCTGGCCCGTGGCCGGCACCATGATGATCGAGCCGACGGAATCCGAGGCAATGCGGGAGCTCGACCGCTTCTGCCAGGCCATGCTGGCGATCAAGGCGGAGGCCGACGCGGTGGCGGCGGGCAAGCTGTCCGCCGAGGACAACCCGCTGGTCAACGCGCCGCACCCCCTGGCCGAGATCACGGCGGCGGATTGGGACCATGCTTACAGCCGGGCGCAAGCCGCCTTCCCGGTGGAGTCCCTCAAGCAGGACAAGTACTGGGCGCCGGTCGGCCGCGTCGACAATGCCCACGGCGACCGTCACCTGGTCTGCACCTGCCCGCCGCTCGAGGCCTACAAGGAAGCTGCGGAGTAGAACGCCCCACAGCCGAGCAACGCGAGTCCGGTCACCCCAACGTCTTCACCACACGCACGATGCCGGGGTCGTCGCTGTGGCGGGAAAGGGTGAAGCCCAGCTCCTCGTTCATCTGGAGCATGCGCTCGTTCTCGGACAGCACGTCGCCCCAGACCTCGCCGATGCCGCGCTCCTCGGCATAGGCGAGGATCCGGCGCATCAGCAGGTAGCCGAGACCGCGGCCCTTCAGCTCCGAGCGCACCGAGACGGCGTATTCGGCGCGGGCGTTGTCGGGGTCGGCGGCAATGCGGACCACGCCCCAGATCTCGCCGGGTCCGTCCTCGGGCTCGGCCACCAACGCCATCTCGCGGTTGTAGTCGATCTGGGTCAGCCGCGCGGCCGATTCGTGATCCAACGCCTTCATGTAGTGGAAGAAGCGCATGTGCACGTCTTCCTGAGTCATGTTGCGGTAGGTCTCGACCAGCGCGGTCTCATCCTCCGGCCGCACCGGCCGCAGCTTGACGGTTGTCCCATCCCGCAGTTCGCCAGTCTGCTCCAGGTGTTTCGGATAGGGCCGGATGGCGAGGCGCCAAGCGGCACGGCGGCTGGCATCGGGCGCCGGCTGCACCTTCACCCGCGCATCGAGCGCCAGCACGCCGTCGGCGTCGGCCAACAGCGGGTTGATATCGATCTCCGCGATCTCCTGGAAGTCGGCGGCCAATTGAGACAAGTCGATCAGGGCACGGGCGATGGCGTCCCGGTCGGCCGCCGGCTGGTCGCGATAGCCCTCCAGCAGGCGATGGATGCGGGTCTCGCCCATCATGGCGCGCGCCAGGGCCATGTTCAGCGGCGGCAGGGAGAGCGCCTTGTCCTTGACCACCTCGACCGCGGTCCCGCCGGCGCCGAACAGAACGACGGGGCCGAACTGTAGATCCTCCACGATGCCGAGAATCAGCTCATGAGCGCCGGGACGGCGTGCCATCTGCTGCACGGTGAAACCGGTGATCTTCGCATCCGGCTGGGCCTCGCGGCAGCGGCGCAGCATGCGCGCCGTCTCGCGCTGCAACTGCTCGGCGCTCTCGATATCCAGCTTGACGCCGCCCACGTCTGATTTGTGCGTGATGTCCGGCGAGAGAATCTTGAGCGCCACCGGATAGCCGATCTCCTCGGCGGCGGCCAGGGCCGCTTCGGCATCGGCCACCTCGCGAGTCTGCACCGTCGGAATCCCATAGGCCGCCAGAACCCTCTTGGCCTCGGGCTCCGTGAGCCACTCGCGGCCCTCCAGAAGGGCGGCCTCCAGGAGACTCCGCACGGTCTCCTGATCCGGTTCCGCGTGCTCCGGCACGGAGTCCGGCGTCTGCATCAGCAGTTCCTGGTTCCGGCGGTAGCGGACCAGGTGCATGAAGGCGCGCACCGCCTGTTCCGGCGTCGGGTACGTCGGCAGCTTCTTTTCGGCAAAGAGCCGCCGCGCCGCCTGGGGCGCCTCCTCGCCCAGCCAGGCCGTGAAGACCGGCTTGCTGCGGCCTTCGGTCTCCTCGATGGCCTTGACGACGGAGGTCGCGGCCTCCAGCGGGTCCGCGACGGCAACCGGACAGTTCATCACCAGCACGGCATCGATCTGCCGGTCGGACAGCAGGCCGGAGAGCGCGGCCTCGTAGCGCTCGCCCGGCGCGTCGCCGATGATGTCGACCGGATTGCCGTGGCTCCAGGTGGCCGGCAGCGTGGCGTCCAGGCGCTCCAGCGTCTCCGGCGACAGCTCGGCCAGTTTGCCGCCGCCTTCGATCAGCGCGTCGGTGGCGAGCACGCCGAGCCCGCCACCATTGGTCAGGATCGCCAGACGTTCGCCCACCGTGCGGGCCTGGCGGGCGCTGTTGGCCAGGGTCTCG
Source organism: Rhodovibrionaceae bacterium (assembly GCA_028285215.1). Taxonomy (GTDB): domain Bacteria; phylum Pseudomonadota; class Alphaproteobacteria; order Kiloniellales; family DSM-21159; genus Algihabitans. Next base: position 24,692 of record JANQPZ010000114.1, read on the forward strand.
GCGGCATCGAACAGCTCTTCCAGGGTGTAGACCCGCAGCATGCCGGCCCGCTTGAAGGCGGTGTCGTAGACCGCGTCGGAGCCGGCCAGGGCCCCGGTGTGACTTGCCGCGGCCTTCATGCCCTCTGCGTGGCGGCCGCCCTTGATCACGATCACCGGCTTGGCCCGCGCCGCCGCGCGCGCCGCCGACATGAATTTACGGGCGTGGGTCACCGCCTCGACGTAGAGCAGGATCGCGCGGGTGTCGCGGTCGTTCGCCAGATAGTCCAGCAGGTCGCCGAAGTCGACGTCGGCCATGTCGCCGAGCGAGACCACCTTGGAGAAACCGATGCCGCGCGGCGTCGCCCAGTCGAGCATGGCCGTCACCATCGCGCCGGACTGGGTCAGAAACGCAAGATTGCCGGTCTTGGCACCGATATGCGCGAAGCTGGCGTTCAGCCCAAGGGGCGGCACCATCATGCCGACGCAGTTGGGCCCGACCAGGCGCAAGGTGTGGGGCTGCGCGGCGTCCAGCACCGCCTGCCGGCGCCGATGTCCCTCCTCGTCGCCGCCTTCGCCGAAACCGGCCGTGATCACCACGCAGGCCTTGGTGCCGCGCGCGCCGAGCTGACCCACCAGGTCGGCGACCGTATCGGGCGGCGTACAGATCACCGCCAGATCCGGTGCGAAGGGCAGCCCCGCCACGTCCGGGTAGGCAAGCACGCCCTCGACGGCTTCGGCCTTGGGATTGACCGGCATGACCGGGCCGGCGAAGCCGCTGTGGAAGAGGTTACGGGCCACCACCTGCCCGACCGACTTCTCGCGGTTGCTCGCCCCGATTAGCGCGATCGAGCGGGGGGCGAAGAGCTTGTCGAGGTGGCGGACGGACATGGGGGCTCCTTCGGACTCGAAATATGCTGCATCGCAGCACGAACGGCGCGGAGCTTAATCTGGGAGTGTTACGGGCGTTTTGCGATAGGTCAGGCCGAGTTGCCCCATGAGATTGCCCGCCCGGCCGCGTCAGCCCGCCCGCTCTGGAACGCTCTCGGCAACATCCGGTCTCGCCCTGACGGGATAGAGCCGCGCCAGGTACCAGAGCAGCACCAGCCCCGGGACCGCCAGCAAGGTGGTCGCCAGGAAGAAGCCCGGCCAGCCCAGCTGCTCGGCGAACCAGCCGGAGGAGGCCGCGAGCACGGTGCGGCCGAAGGCCATCAGCGACGACAGCAACGCGTACTGAGTCGCCGTGAAGGCCAGGTTGCAGAGAGACGAGAGGTAGGCGACGAAGGCGGCCGAGCCGAGCCCGCCGGTAAAGTTGTCCGCCCCGACGGCGATGGCCAGCGCCTGCAGATTGTCGCCCTGGGTCGCCAGCCAGGCGAAGATCAGGTTGGTGGCGGCCTGCAGCACGCCGCCGACCGCCAAGGCCGGCAGGATGCCGAGCCGCGCCACCAGCAGCCCCCCGGCGAAGACCCCCAGCATGGTCATGACCACGCCGAAGACCTTGGTGACGCTGGCGATCTCCACGCCCGAGAAGCCGAGGTCGACGTAGAAGGGGTTGGCCATCGCCCCGGCCACGGCGTCGCCGTACTTGTACAGCAGCACGAAGGCCAGGATGACCAGCCAGCCGCGCCGCTGGGCGAAATCGGTCAGCGGATCGACCGCCGCGTGCCGCAGCCAGGCCACCGGCTCCTTCGGCGGCGCGGGGCGGCGGTTGACCGGCTCGGCGCCGATCAGGGTGCCGAGGATGCCGATGCCGATCAGCGCCGCCATGATGGCATAGACCCAGGACCAGGCGATGAAGTCGGCCAGCGCCAGCGCCCCGGCGCCGGCGGCCAGCAGCCCGACCCGATAGCCGGCCTGGGTCATGGCCGCGCCGGCGCCCTGCTCGTGCTCGGCCAGGATCTCGATGCGGTAGGCGTCGATCACGATGTCCTGGCTGGCCGAGAGAAAGGCCATCAGCAGCGCCGCCACCGCCAGGAAGCCCAGCGACTGCGCCGGATCGCCCTGACCGACCAGAACGATGGAGCCCATCAGCAGGAGCTGGATGGTCAGCAGCCAGCCGCGGCGCAGGCCGAGCCACCGGGTCAGCAGCGGCAGGCGGACGTGGTCGAGCAGCGGCGCCCAGAGAAACTTGAGGCTGTAGGGCGTGGCGACGGTCAGCAGGCCGCCGATGGCTGCCAGGCCGACATCGGCCTCGCGCAGCCAGAACGACAGGGTGGAGAAACCCAGCAGCAACGGCAGTCCGCTGGAAAATCCCATCAAGAAGATGACGAGCTGGCGCCGCGTGAGGTACACGGCAAGTGCCTCGCGCCACCCGCGGGCATCGACTGAGAAAAACGCGGCCATCGGCGAAGGTTCTAGCCTCACCGCCCGGGTCGTACCAAACGCGAAGTGATGGCCGAAGTGAGGCCGGATCGGGGAGGAGACTGCGGCTGTGTTCGTGCTGGGCCTGACCGGCTCCATCGGCATGGGAAAATCCACGGCAGCCGGCCTGTTGCGCCGGCTGGGCCTGCCGGTCCACGACGCCGATGCCGCCGTTCACCGTTTGCTGGCACCGGGCGGCGCGGCGGTGTCACCGGTCTTGGCCGCCTTTCCGGCTGCGGCGGCAGCGGACGGCGGCATCGACCGCAGGGCCTTGGGCGCCCGCGTTTTCCATGACGCCGCCGCGTTGAAACGGCTGGAGACCATCTTGCACCCGCTGGTTCGCAAGGAGGCGCTGCGCTTCCTGGCGCGGCAGCAGCGTCTCGGCGCCGATGTCGCCGTCCTGGACATCCCGCTGCTCTACGAGACCGGCGGCGAGCGTCTCTGCGACGCCGTCGTGGTGGTGACCGCCCCGGCCTGGCTGCAGGCCCAGCGGGTGCTGCGCCGCCCCGGCATGACACCCGAGACCTTCGCCGCCATCAAGGCCAAGCAGCTCCCCGACTCGCTCAAGCGTCGCCGCGCCGATGTCCTGGTCCAGACCGGCCTGGGCAAGGGCGAGACCTTGCGGCGACTCCGCTCGATTGCAAGACTTGCCGCCGGCCGCAAGGGACAGGCTTGGCCGCCGCGGCAGGGCCGTCCGCAGGCCCTCCCCGGGATACGCAACGGTGGGACAGGCAACGGCGGCCAGGGACGACGTAAGACGCAGAACACTGCAGGGGATCGGGAGGACTAGGGCCGTGCGCGAGATCGTGTTGGATACCGAGACGACCGGCCTGGACCCCTTGCAGGGCCATCGCGTCATCGAGCTGGCGGCGCTGGAACTGGTCAACCACATGCCGACCGGCCGCGCCTGGCGCGAGTACATCGACCCCGAGCGCGAGGTGGAAGAGGACGCGCGCCGCGTCCACGGCATCGACAACGCCTTCCTGGAGGGCAAGCCGAAGTTCGCGGCGGTCGTCGAGGGCTTCCTGGAGTTCCTCGGCGACGCCGCCATCGTCGCCCACAACGCCGCGTTCGACATGGGCTTCCTGAAGGCCGAGCTGCTGCGCCTGGGCAAGCCGGAACTGCCGAACAGCGTGATCGACACCCTGGCGATGGCGCGGCAGCGCTTTCCCGGCTCGCCCAACTCGCTCGATGCCCTCTGCCGCCGCTTCGAGGTCGACAACTCCTCACGGAGCTACCACGGCGCCCTGCTCGACTGCGAGCTGCTGGCCGAGGTCTATCTGGAACTGCGCGGCGGCCGCCAGCCGGGCCTCAGCCTCGCCGAGGAGCGTGGCAGCAGCACCAGCCGAACCCGTGACGCCACGTTGGTGTCGCTGGACAGCACCGCCCAGAAGCCCCGCCGCGAGCCCCGCCCTCATGCGCCGACGGTGGAGGAAATGGAGGCCCACAAGGCGATGCTGGAGGGCCTCAAGGATCCGATTTGGACACGGCAGTAGGGTGACCTGTTGCTCTACGGTCGCCAGGGCTAACCGCTAGGGCGCGTTCTCGTCACCCTGCGGCCCAGCCCAAGGCATCTTCCAGGCGGTCGTCGCCCCAGAACAGCTCGTCGCCGACGACGAAGGAAGGCGCGCCGAAGAGGCCCTTGGCCCTGGCCTCCTCGACGTTGGCCTTGAGGCGCAGCTTGTTGGCCTCAGCGTTGGCCAGGGCCGGCGCGTCGGCCGGGGCGCCGGCTTGCTCGGCAAGCCGGCCGAGCAGGTCCAGGTCGGCGATATCGGCGCCCTTGGCGAACTGCGCCTGGTAGACGCTTTGGCAGAAGCTCTGCCCCCAACCGGCATCCAAACCGATCAAAGCCAGGCGGGCGGCCTTGAGGCCGTTCTGCGGGAAGGGGACCTCGTGGTCCGGCACCCAGCGCCTGAAGGGAATGCCGAACCTGGCGGCGCGGCGCTCCAGATCCCGCCACATGTAGTCGCCCTTGGCCGGATAGAGATTGAAGGGCGAGGTGCTCCAGCCTTGGTCCGCGAAGATCGGCCCGAGCAGAAAGGGGCGCCAGGTCACGGCGACGCCGCGGTCGCGGGCCAAGTCGCCCAGGCGCATGATCGAGAGATAGGAGTAGGTGGACGCGAACTCGAACCAGAACTCCATCTGCTTCGCCACGGCTTTCCTCCCCCGCTCGGCATCATGAGGCGACTATAGCCGCTCCCGCTGACGGATCGCGATCAGACCCGACGGACTGCGCTGCGCGCCCTACTCCCACTCCATCTGCTCGAAGACCCGGCCAGCGTTGCGCGTGGCCAGCTGCTCGAAGGTGTCCAGGTGGGCGAAGGGCGACTGGTCGACGTAGTAGGCCTCCTTCAGGCTGCCGCCGGCGTCGATCAGGGTCCGGATCTCGCCGCGCAGATGCATCAGGTAATCTCGCGTATAGCGCCGCACCTGATCCATGTTGGTCGGATGGCCGTGGCCGGGGATGACGTAGGTGGCCTCCAGCGCCTCGAAGGCCTCCCAGCTTTCCAGCCAGGCGGCGGTGTCGGTCTCGTCGAAGATCGGCAGCAAGCGCTCGTGGAAAGCCATGTCGCCGGAAATCACCAGACTGACATCGGGCAGCCAGACCACGATATCGCCCGGCGCGTGGGCCGGGCCCAAGTTCTTCACCTCGACTCGGAAGCGGCCCATCTCGATCACCTTCTCGTCCTCGAAGGTCTCGGTCGGACCCTGCACGCTTGTCCCCTCCGCCTTGTCGCGATTGTAGTCCTGCATGCGCGCCAGGATGTCGGCGCCGTAGGCCTCGAACTCCTCGGCAGCGGCGACCTGTGCCAGGATCGGCACCTGTTGTTCGGCCCAGTAGCTGTTGCCGAGCATGGCGTGGCCCTGGCCGTTCTCGTTGATCACCATCCGGACCGGTTCGTCGGTGACAAGCTTGATCTCTTCGTGCAATGCCTCGGCGAGCTGGGCGCAAGCGCCGGCGTTGATCACGATCACCCCCTCGCCGGTGACGAGAAAGGAGAGGTTGTTGTTGTGCCCCGAGTTCTCGTAGGTCGGCGGCGCGGTGGCGCCGATCGCAGACCAGACGTAGGGGATCACCTCCACCGGTTTCTGATAGAGCACGGATTGCGGATACTGATCGGCGATCTGCTCGCTGGCGGCAGCCGGCGGTGCCGCGGCGAAGAGAACCGCGAGAACTGAGAGCTGGGCGCGCATCTGGACTGTTCTCCCTGACAGGCGGTTCTACGACCGCTGAGATCGTGGCCCGTCCCGCAAGTCCTCGCCCCTCCGGCCATATCCAGAGAGAGGGGGGTCGCTGTGGCGGACCGCATCGCCATCACATTCGGCAGGCCTATTATATATTGAAAACAGAATGTGAGAACCGCCGCCACACGAGAGGCACGGCAACAGAACCCCCCGATAGCCTGCCAGAGCGGACCCGGCTGGATCGCCCCATCTTGTTCCTCTCTCTCCCGCAGCGCACAATACGGGCTTCACAGAAGGAGCGCGGGCGCGGGGCGCCCAAATCGGACCATGACCACCCTCTCCGTCCGTCATTCGACGGTCTACCGCTATGCTCGGCCCGTCCGCTTCGGCGAGCATCGGCTGATGTTCCGGCCGCGCGACAGCCACGATCTGCGCCTGGTCGACACCTCTCTGACGATCTCGCCGGCGGCCGAGGTGCGCTGGCTGCACGACGTCTTCTCCAACTCCATCGCCATTGCCAGCTTCGCCGAGCCGGCCGCCGAACTGCGCTTCGAGTCGCGCATCACCGTGGAGCACTATGGGCTGGAGGGGCAGCCGGACTTCCCGCTGGAGCCCTACGCGAGAACCTACCCCTTCAGCTATCCCGTGGAGGAGATCCCGGACCTGGGCCGGACCACCGAACGGCACTACCCGGACCCCGAGCGCAAGATCGACGCCTGGGTGAAGGGCTTCTTCCACGGGCGCAGCTCGGTCGATACGCAGGAACTGCTGACCGAGATGAACCGGACCATCGCCAACCAGTTCGGCTACCAGCGGCGCTACGCCGTCGGCGTTCAGACGCCTGTCGAGACCCTGGAGCTGGGCAGCGGGTCCTGCCGCGACTTGGCGCTCTTCATGATGTCGTCGGCCCGCAGCCTGGGCTTCGCCGCCCGCTTCGTCACCGGCTACCTCTACGATCCGGCCCTGGACCACCAGGGCACGGCCCAGGCGGGCGGCCCCGGCCCCTATCAGCCGGCGCTGCAGCCGGATGCGCCCGAGACGGCGATTCGCGGTGCCGGCGACACCCATGCCTGGGTGCAGATCTATCTGCCGGGCGCCGGCTGGGTGGAGTTCGACCCGACCAACGGCCTGATCGGCGGCAGCCGCCTCATCCGCGTGGGTGTCGCCCGGGACCCGAACCAAGCCATTCCGCTGCAGGGCACCTACGTCGGGGCGCCCGAAGACTTCTTGGAGATGTCGGTCGAAGTCGAGGTGACCCGCAGCGATCATCCCACTGCACAACGCGCCGTCGGATGAGAGCGTGTTTGAAGAGCGCCTTCCGGCGTTCGCAGGGTTCTGTCTCTTAACCCTTGCGGGTTGCCCTGTTCCGTCGAACCGCGCCTTTCAAAAAGGCGACGGCCCGCCGGGGGTCGGGGCCGGCGGGCCGTCTTCCAGCCTGCTTTGGGGGGCATGAGAGGCCGGCTGGGAGCCTCGACAGAGAGGGGAAGTCTCCGTGATTAGAAATATCGTTCTGGAAAGTGGCTGGCGCTGGTCCGAATTGAGGCGAGAATGTGTTTTCTCGGCAACAGTCGACAAAAAAATGCAATGTAGCGCTAAAGCTCTGAGTTATATGGTTTTTTCTGCCAAAATATAGACTTCGTCACTCTCGCCGAGAGCGAAAGGCGCCCCCTGCGGATCGGCAAAGAGGGCTGCCGCCGCCAGATTTGCCTCGGCCAGCATTCGGCCCAACTCGGCGATGGTGAAGACCCAATGGCTGGCGGTGCGAACCAGGCGTTCGCGCCCCCGGACCAGGCTGTAGCGCGTGTCCAGACGGCCGGCCAAAGCCTCGTAACTGTTCTCCACCGTCACCGCCACATCCCCGACCTGCAGCTCGGCCCGCGGCGTCAGGCCCGGCAGCAGACACTCGGCTGCCATGGCCGAATGCAGCAGGAGGCGGCCGCCGGGTCGCAGTGCCCGGCCGAAGCCGGCCAGCACCGCCCCGCAGTCTTCGAACGGGAAGTATCCAAAGGAGTTTCCAAGACAGACAATGCCGCGAAAGTCCGCATCGAAGGGCAGCGCACGCATATCCGCCAGCCGGATGTCGAGCGCCAAACCTGCCGCCTCCGCCGAGGCCCTGAGCGGTTCCAGCGCCTCGGCGCTCAAGTCCAGGGACGTCACATCGTAGCCGCGCGCCGCCAGCTCCAGACTGTGCCGGCCGGTGCCGCAAGGCACATCGAGCAGTCTGTCGCCCTCGTCCAGATCAAGCAGATCGGCAGCGAGATCGGCCTCGGCCGCGATCCGTTCGTCGGGAACCGCCTGCTGCCACATCTCGACGGCCAGGCCGGTGAAGAAGCTGCGGTACCACTCGGGATCGGGCGGCGCAGAGCCCGCCGCAGCCGCCTCCCGGTCCGTCATGACCGCCCGTGACGACCGGCCATCGCGCGCATCGACAACGGGCCGTCAGTCATAGCTGCGGGCGTCTTCAATCACCTTGCCGTCGTTCGGCAGCTCCCCGGGGTGCACGAGGCTGACCTCGCCGCGCAGCTTGCAGACCGACTGCAGGGTCTCACCCAGCTTCTCCGGAAGCCCCTCGTAGGAGGTTGTGACTTCGCAGACCAGGGTCATGCGGTCGGCCTCGCCGTGTCTGTCCACCACCAGCCGTGCCTTGGCCACCTGGGGGTGGCGCGCGACCACGGCGGCGACCTGCTCGGGATGGACGAACATCCCCTTGATCTTGGCCGTCTGATCGGCCCGGCCCATCCACCCTTTGATCCGCAGGTTGGTGCGCCCGCAGGCACTCTGCCCGGGCAGCACGGCCGAGAGATCTCCGGTGGCCAGGCGAAGCATGGGATAGACCGGGTTGAAGCTCGTCACCACCACCTCGCCGACCTCGTCCTCCGCCACCGGGTCGCCGGTCCCGGGGCGAACAATCTCCAGGATCACGCCCTCGTCGACCACCATGCCCTCGCAGAGGCCCTCCGGCCCGTCCGTCTCATAAGCGACGAGTCCCAACTCGGCCGTCGCATAGCACTGTCGCACGGCGACGCCGCGCTCGGCGTACTCCAGACGCAAAGACGGGAAGAGCGCGCCGCCCGAGACCATGGCCTTGGCGATGGAACTCAGGTCGAGATTCAATTCGGCCCCCTTGTCGAGCAGCACTTTGAGATAGTCGGGGGTACCGGCCCAGGCCTGCGGCCGCAGATGCGCGATCGCCTCTACCTGCTGTTCGGTATTGCCGATGCCGGCCGGCACCACCGCACAGCCCAGCGCGCGGGCGCCCCAGTCCATGATCCAGCCACCGGGCGTCAGATGATAGGCAAAGCAGTTGTGCACCAGGTCGCCGGCGCGAAAGCCTGCCGCGAAGAAGGCGCGCGCGACCCGCCCGTAGTCGCTGTCGCGCGCCTCCATTTCGAAGATCGGTCCGGGCGATACGAAAACCCGTCCGGCCTCGCCCGGCGCGGCGGCGTTGAGCCCGCCGAAGGGAGGTGTCGCCTTCTGCAACGCGATCAGATCGTGCTTGCGGGTGACGGGGAGCTGACCCAACCCGGCCAGATCCGTCAGAGCAGAGGGCTCGACCTCGCAGAGACGCTCCGCCCAGCCGCTCGCGGAGGCCTTCAGCCGCGCAACCTGCGCCCGCAAGGCCTCAAGCTGTGCTGCACTTCGCGCCTCCGGGGCGCGGGTCTCCAAGGCGTCGAAATGCCTGTTCGCCGTCATAAGGGCCATGCGCTCCGGACTCAGCTCAGCCAGCGCTTGCGACGCTTATAGTGCTTCACGTCGCGATAGCTTTTGCGGCCGGTGGCCGAGAGGCCGAGGTAGAACTCTTTGACATCCTCGTTCTCACGCAGCTTGTCGGCCGGGCCGTCCATCACCACGCGACCGTTCTCCAGGATGTAGCCATACTTGGCGTAGCGCAGCGCCACGTTGGTGTTCTGCTCGGCCAGCAGGATGGTGACGCCCTCCTGCTCGTTGATCCGCTTGACGATCTCGAAAATCTGCTCGACCAGCTGGGGGGCCAGGCCCATCGAAGGCTCGTCCAGCAGCACCACCTTGGGCCGGCTCATCAGCGCCCGGCCGATGGCCGTCATCTGCTGCTCGCCGCCCGAGGTGTAGCCCGCCTGGCTGCTGCGCCGTTCCCTCAGGCGCGGAAAGTAGTCGTAGACCATCTCCAGATCCCGCTGAATCCCGGCGCGGTCGCTGCCACGGGTATAGGCGCCGGTCAGCAGGTTTTCCTCGACAGTCAGATGCTCGAAGCAGTGGCGCCCTTCCATCACCTGAATGACGCCGCGCTTGACCAGGTCGTTCGGCGTCATGTTGTCGACCGCCTCACCCTCCAGTTCGATCGACCCCTTCGTCACCTCGCCGCGCTCGGCACGCAGCAGGTTGGAGATCGCCTTGAGGGTGGTGGTCTTGCCGGCGCCGTTGGCACCGAGCAGGGCGACGATGCCACCCTTCGGCACCGTCAGGGAAACGCCCTTCAACACCAGGATCACGTGGTCGTAGATGACCTCGATGTTGTTGACCGACAGCAGCGGCCGCTCGGTTGCGGTCGCGTCCCGCGGAGCACTTTCCGCGGCGAGGTTCGGCTGCGACATGGCGGACTGACTCCCTATCGAGCTTATTCCAAAGCGGCGCGCCCTCGGACGCGGACTGGGACCTCACTCTGGCTTGTTGGCATCGGCCGGCGGGCTGCCCTGGGCGGCGTCGCCCCGGAGCGGCTTTCGCTTGGTCTCTCCGAGGCGAGCCCCCGCCGCCAGTCGGCGACGGGGGCTCTGCTCGGCGCATTCCTGCGCCTCTTCAGCGCAGGCTTACTCGCAGGTGCGCGGGGTGATGCCCTTCTCAGCCGCATAGGCCAGGGCATCGGCCCTGTAGGCTGCCTTCAGAGCTTCGCGCCGCGGCATGTACCAGTCGGAAATGATGTTCCAGCTTTCACCATCCCACTGCTGCACGAAAGCCTGACCGCCGCCTTCGTGATCCTCGCAGGTGATCGCCACTGGCTTGGTGAAACCGGCCATGCCGAGAGAGGCCAGTGTCTCCTCGGTCAAGGTGAGCGCCTCCCAACCGTCGCGAATCTGCTCGCCGGTCAGGGTCTGGCCCTCGCCGTGGATGGCCTGAGCGGCCCGGATCGCCTCGACCTGCATGGCCATCAGGAAGATACCGCGATTGTAGAGCACCTGGCCCCAGGCCGCCTCGCGGGCCGCCTCCGCATCGCCGCCATAGACGTATTCGACGACGTCCTGCAGGACCTCATAGTCCTCGCCCGGCGCGTGGAAGCTCAGCGCCTTGTATCCGGCGGCGTCACCACCGGCCGGAATGACGTCAGGCTCGGAGCCGGACCACCAGACGCCGATGAAACGGTCCATCGGATAACCGACCGCAGCGGCCTCCTTGACGGCCGTTGAGTTCATCACGCCCCAGCCCCACATGGCGACCCAGTCCGGACGGATCTGACGGCCGATCTGCAGCCAGGTGGCCTTCTGCTCCAGCCCCGGGTGGGCGACCGGGAAGAGGAACAGCTCGAAGCCCTCCTCCTCGGCCAGCCGCTCGAGCGTGGCGATGGGCTCCTTGCCATAGGCGCTGTCGTGATAGACCAGCGCTATCTTCTTGCCCTCCAGGCTGCCTTCCTCCTGGTCGGCGATGTACTGGATGATGACATCGGCGCCCGACCAGTAGGTCAGCGGTGCGCTGAAGACGTAGGGAAAGACGGGCCCGTAGGCGGCCGAAGTCCGGCCGTATCCGGAGGTGAAGAGCGGGATCTTGTCCTGGGTGGCCCGGTCGATCAGCGCGTAGGTGATGCCGGTCGACAAGGGCTGTACGCCGGCCGCGTCGGGCCGCTTCAGGCGCTCGTAGCACTCGACGCCGCGGTCGTTGTTGTAACCGGTGTCGCACTCTTCCCAGACCAACTTGACACCGCCGACACCGCCGTCGCGCTCGTTGATCAGGGTCAGGTAGTCCTCCCAGCCCTGGGCAATGGGAATGCCGTTGGGGGCGTAGGGGCCGGACTTGTAGACCAGCAAGGGAATGTACTGCTCCTGTGCCGCCGCCGGGGCTGTCGCCGCCGTGGCCAGAAGCGCCGCACCTGCCGCGGCGATACAAAGGGACTTGAACCGCATCTCACTTGCCTCCCTAGAGTTTGGTTCGATCCTTGGTCTTGGGTCCCGATCAAGCCGTTTGGGGCCAGGGACCTCGAATCAGGCTATCAGCTTGTCTGCGCGCCCGCTACGGCGCAAACCCCGGTCGTCAGTAGGGAAATGGCCAGAGCCTCAGCTTCTCCTTGGCCAGGGTCCAGAGCCGTGCGAGCCCGTGCGGCTCCACGATCAGGAAGAACACGATCAGCGCACCGAAGATCATGAACTCGATATGCGCGACCAGCGCCACCGAGATGGTGGGATCGATCATCAGCATGCCGTTGTTCAGCGCCAGCGGCAGCAGCACGATAAAGGCGGCGCCCATGAAAGATCCCAGGATCGAACCGAGCCCGCCGATGATGATCATGAACAGCACCTGGAAGGAGCGGTTGATCTCGAAGGCCAAGGCTTCCACGGAGCCGGTGTAACAGAAGGCCCAGAGTGCACCCGAGATGCCGATGAAGAAGGAGCTGACCGCGAAGGCGGAGAGCTTGGCGAACATCGGGCGGATGCCGATGATCTCGGCCGCGATGTCCATGTCGCGGATCGCCATCCAGGTACGGCCGATCCGGCTGCGCACCAGGTTCTTGGCCAGCAGCGCCAGCAGCGCTACGAAGACCAGCAGGAAGATGTATTTGGCCTCCGGCGTTCCCGAGGTTCCGGTGACCACGACGCCCGGAATCACCTCGCGCGGCGGCGCCGAGATCACGCCGGAGGGGCTGTAGTTGGTCCACCAGCCGAACTTGTTGAACATCCAGATCAGGAAGAACTGGGCGGCCAGAGTCGCGACGGCCAGATAGAAGCCCTTGATGCGCAGCGAGGGAATGCCGAAGAGGATGCCCACGAAGGCGGTGCCCAGTCCCGACAAGAGGAAAATCGCGACAATGTGGATTTCGGGAAAGGCGGTGGTCAGCTTGTAGGCGAAGAAGGCGCCGCAGGCCATGAAGCCTCCGGTGCCGAGCGAGAGCTGGCCACAGTAGCCGGTCAGGATGTTCAGCCCGATCGCCGCCAGGGAAAACACCAGGAACGGCACCAGGATCGAGTTCAGCATGTACTCGTTGGCCAGGAACGGCACGGCGAAGAGCGCGAAGGCCAGCAGGAGCAGGATGCCCCATTTGTCCTGAGCGATCGGAAAGAGGGATTGGTCCGCGGCGTAGCTCGTCTTGAACTGGCCGGCTTCGCGATACAGCATGTCTGTCTAGACCCTCTCGATGATCTTTTCGCCGAACAGTCCCTGCGGCCGGAACAGCAGGAAGACCATGGCAAGCATGTAGGCGAACCAGTCCTGGATGGCGCCGCCGATGGCGGAGCCGATGAAGTTCTCGGCGACCTGCTCGCCGGCGCCGATGATCAGGCCGCCGATGATCGCTCCGGGGATCGAGGTGAAGCCGCCCAGGATCAGCACGGGCAGGGCTTTCAGCGCGATCAGAGCCAGCGTGAACTGCACGCCCAGCTTGCCGCCCCACATGATGCCGGCGACCAGCGCCACGATCCCCGCCACCGACCAGACGATGGCCCAGATGGTCTTGAGCGGGATGCCGACGGACAGCGCCGCCTGGTGGTCATCGGCCACGGCGCGCAGGGCGCGGCCGGTGCGCGTGTACTGAAAGAGCACCGCCAGCACCGCAACCAGCAGGGCGGCGCAGAGAGCGGCGATCACGTCGAAGGAGTTGACCAGCAGGCCGCCTTCGAAAACGCCCGGCAACAGGAAGATCGGATCCTTGGGGATGCCGATGTCCAGCACCTTGATGTCCGAGCCCCAGAGCGTCTGCCCGAAACCGTCCATGAAGAAGAAGATGCCGATCGTCGCCATGAAGAGGATGATGTGCGGCTGGTTGACCAATGGACGTAGGACCACGCGTTCGACGGCGATCGCGACCAGCACCATGACGCCGGCGGTCAGCAGAAAGGCGATGATCCAGTGCAGGCCCATGCCGATGAGGCCGACCATGGTCAAGGCGGCGAAGAGAACGAAGGACCCTTGAGCGAAGTTGAAGATGCCCGAAGCCTTGAAGATCAGCACGAAGCCGAGGGCCACCAGCGAGTACATGACGCCCTGCAGCAGGCCGTTGAGGATCACCTCGAAATAGAATGGCCAGGTGAAGAAGCTGATCAGACCGGCGGCGGCCAGACCCTGATGGAAGTATCCCAGGGCGGCGATAATGACCGGCACTGAAACGGCCCAGATGGCGATCGTTCGAAGGTTCATGATC
>JANQPZ010000117.1 GCA_028285215.1 Rhodovibrionaceae bacterium
GCGTTTCCATTGACGACCTGCGCCGCAAGCTGGAGGCGGCCCTGTCCGGCGGCGACGTCGCCAGCATGCTGATCCGTGCCGACGTCGGGGACGAAACCCTCAACGCCCTGGCCGATGCCTTGACGCCGGTGGCCCAGGCCGCCGATGTGGCTGTCCTGGTCGAGGGCCGCTGCGATCTGGCCGACACCTACCGCTGCGACGGGGTGCATCTGGAGGCGCGGCCGGCCAGTCTGCGCGCCGTACGCCGGGCGATGGGCGAGGATGCGATCCTGGGGGCCGACTGCGGCGACTCGCGCCACCTGGCCATGGTCGCCGGAGAGCTGGGCTGCGACTACGTCTGCTTCGACGCCCGCGCCCTGGAGACCATCGCCTGGTGGGCAGAGATGATGGAAGTGCCCTGCGTCGCCTGGGGCCATATCGACCTGGAAGGCGCCCCGGCGCTCGTCGAGGCCGGCGCCGACTTCCTGGCCGTCGGCCGCGCGGTCTGGGACCACCCCGACGGGCCCAAGGCCGCCGTCGCCGCCTTCAACGCCTTGCTGGACGCCGCCGATCGCGACGGCCGCGGCTGAAACGGCAACCTGCGGCGGAGACCCCGCCGTCTGCATTCTCCTGCATGTCAGGCCCGCATGATTCTCGGCTTGTCGCCAAGGGACCTGCCGAGTAGTTTTGCTGCGCAAATCCAGAGGCCGGCGCAAGAAACGAACGACCACCACCAGCATCCGGATCCGCCGGGATCCAGGTCCACCGGGAGGACACATCATGACACGCTTGTTGCGGGCGGCGACCTGCGCCGCCGCTCTGGCTCTTGCCGTACCGGGCGTCGCCACCCTCGCCGCCACCGCGGCGGAGGCCGCGGAGACCACGCTGCGCATCACTCTGCAGCTGCCCATGAAGAGCCACCTCGGCCAGAATCTGCTGCTGTTCAAGGAAGAGGTCGAAAGCCGGTCCAACGGCGAAATCGAGGTCCAGATCTTCGATTCCGCCCAGCTCTACAAGGACAGCGAGGTGCCCCAGGCCGTCGGCTCCGGCGCCATCGAGATGGGCGTCGCCTCCCTCACCCGCTTCGTCGGCGACATTCCGGCAGTCGACATCTTCTACATGCCCTTCGTCTTCAATTCCGAGCCGCTGGTGCGCGCCGCGACGGCGCCCGGCAGCAGCGTGCGCGGACCGCTCGACGAGGCCATCCTGGACACCGGCAGCCGCGTGCTCTGGTGGCAGGCCTACGGCGGCGCCGTCCTGCTGTCCCAGGACGAGCCGCTGCGCACCCCGGCCGATATCGAGGGCCAGAAGGTCCGCGTCTTCGGCAAGACGCTCGGCAGCTTCGTGGACTCCGTGGGCGGTGTGCCGACCCTGATTTCCGGGTCCGAACAGTACCTGGCCTATCAGCGCGGCACGGTCGACGTCGGGATGACCGGCGTCTCCGGCGTCAAGGCGCGCTCGCTCTGGGAGGTGATGGACTGGATCACCGTGACGAACCACGCTGACATCGAGTTCGTCGTGCTGGTGAACGAGGAGTTCTGGCAGGAGCTGCCGGAGGCCCATCGCGAGATCATCCAGTCCGCCGCCGCCATGGCGGACACGGCCGTGCGCGACCGCATCACCGAGATCGAGAACGACGCCTACGCCGCCGCCAAGGAAAACGGCATGCAGGTCCACGAGCTCTCCAGCGCCGAGGTCGAGGCCTGGCGGGCCGGTGCCCAGCCGGTGATCGACCAGTACCTGGCCGAGACCGGCGACCTTGGCAGACAGGTCTACGAAGCGGCCCTGGAGCTGCGCAGCAGCGTCAGCAACTAAGGCCAAACCTCCTTGCGAGCGGCCGCCGCGCACCCGCCGGCGGCCGCTTTTCTTGCGACTGTTTCTCGCTCGATTCCTTGGGGGACCCTCGCTGTTCCGCCCCTCTCCCCACCCGGCCACCCGTCCAGGATACTTGCGTGGGTGGCCTGGTGGGGGCGCGGGACGGAACAGCGAGGGCCGACCGGTCCCCCAAGAGTCGATGGACCAGCGCGGCGCCGGAAGGCGCCTTCCTGAAGAGTCTTCACCATGTTCCGGCTGCTCGACCGCCTGACAGATCTGCTCGCCTGGCTCGCCGCCTGGCTGTTCTTCGCCACCGCGGCGATGATCTCCTACGAGGTCGTGGCCCGCTATCTCTTCAACGCGCCGACCATCTGGGCGGAGGAGCTGTCGCGCATCTTCCTGATCTGGGGCACCTTCCTGGCCATGGCCGCGCTGCTGCGCCGGCGCAGCCATATCCGCATCACCATCGTCACCGGCCATCTGGGCGCCGCCGGCCAGCGCCTCTGCGAAATCTTCGCCATGGCCGTCGTCGCGCTGCTGTCGGCCGTGGCCGGCTGGTACGGCGCCACCATCGCCCTCGACTCCTTCACCCGCGGGCGCACCACGGCGACCATGCTCGACCTGCCGCAATGGACGCTGGAAGTCACGGTGCCCTTGGGCTTCGCACTGCTGTTCGCCCAGGCCTTGGCCGAGACGCTGCGCCTGATCGCGGGCGCGACCCCGCCCGGCGGCGACGACGAAGGCGGAGCGCACTGAGCGATGGAAACCCTGATCGTTCTGCTCGCGCTCTTCGCGCTGCTGCTGGCCGGCGTGCCGGTCGCCTTCGCCCTGGCCGGCCTCGGGCTGGGCATGCTGCTGCTGGGCGGCTTCTCGCCCCTGATGGTGCCCCAGGGCCTGCTCTCGACCATCGACAACTTCATCCTGCTGGCCGTCCCGCTGTTCCTGCTGATGTCCAACGTGCTGCTCAAGGGCGGCGTCGGGCGCGATCTCTTCGCCGCCGTGCAGGCCTGGGTCGGCCACTGGCCCGGCGGGCTGGCGGTGGCCACCATCCTGTCCTGCGGCATCTTCGCGGCCATCTCCGGCTCCTCCGTCGCCACCGCCGCGACCATCGGCACCGTGGCGATCCCCGAGATGCTGAAACGCGGCTACGCCCGCCCCTTCGTGCTGGGCCTGCTGGCGGCCGGCGGCACTCTGGGCATCCTGATTCCGCCCTCCATTCCGATGATCGTCTTCGGCTTCATCACCGAGGAGTCGGTGATCCAGCTCTTTCTGGCCGGCATCGGCCCCGGCCTGCTGCTGATCGGGCTGTTCATCGCCTTCTCCATGCTCTACGCCAAGTTCGGCGGCGGCTTCACGCCGATGGAGCCGGCGAGCTGGGGCGAGCGCAAGGCCACGCTGCTGCGCGCCTCCCCCACCTTCGCGCTGGCCGGACTGATCATCTGGGGCATCTACGCCGGCGCCTTCACGCCGACCGAGGCGGCGGCCATCGGCTTCGCCGCCAGCCTGGTCATCACCGGCGTGATCCTGCGCACCCTGAGCTGGTCGATGCTGAAGGACGCGACGCTGGACGCCATGCGCACCACCGTCACCATTCTGCTGATCGTCGCGGGGGCGAAGGTCTTCGGCAAGGCCATCACCCTCTACCGCATCCCCCAGGACATCTCCGCCTTCATCACCGCCAACGTCGACGAGGCGGCGCTCTTCATCCTCTTCTGCGCCCTGGTGCTGGTGCTGATGGGGCTGTTCCTGGAGGCGCTCTCCATGATGCTGATCATGGTGCCGGTCCTCTCGCCCTCCCTGGCGGCGCTCGGCATCGACCCCATCTGGTTCGGCATCTTCTTCGTCATCATGGTGGAGTGCGCCCTGATCACCCCGCCGGTCGGCCTGAACCTCTACGTCATACAGGCCGTCGGAAAGGCGGGCATGGGCGAGGTCGCGCGCGGAGTTTGGCCCTTCCTGGCGTTGATGCTGCTGGCCGTGGTGATCATCTACCTGGTCCCGGACATCGCGCTCTATATTCCCTTCCATCTCTAACGCCCCCTCACGCAGGTTCCGCCCCATGCCCGATACAGCCTCGCTTCCGACCGAGACGACCGCGACCCCCGGCGCCAAGCTGCGCGGACTGCTGAGCAAGGGGGGCCTGCAGGTCATGCCCTGCTGCTACGACGCCCTTTCGGCCCGGATGATCGCGCAGGCGGGCTTCCCGCTCACCTTCATGAGCGGCTTCGCCGTCTCCGCCGCGCGGCTGGGCGCGCCCGACACCGGCCTGATCTCCTACGCCGAGATGCTGGACCAGGGCCGCAACATCACGGCCGCCGTCTCGATCCCGGTGATCGGCGACGCGGACACCGGCTACGGCAACGCGCTCAACGTCAAGCGCACGGTCAAGGGCTACGCTGCCGCCGGCTTCGCGGCCGCCATGATCGAGGACCAGGTGGCGCCCAAGCGCTGCGGCCACACCCGCGGCAAGGAGGTGGTGGACCGGGACAGCGCGCTGGACCGCATCAAGGCCGCCGTCGATGCGCGGGAGGAGGCGCGCGCCCTGGGCCAGGACCTGCTGATCCTCGCCCGCACCGACGAAGAGGATGTCGGCGCCCAGCTCGGCGAAGCCCTGGGCGCGGGCGATGGCCTCGGCCAGGCCGTGGCCGTGGCGGGCGTCGG
>JANQPZ010000050.1 GCA_028285215.1 Rhodovibrionaceae bacterium
GATGTCGACAGCTTCCGCCAGGGCAGCCGTCGCGTCCAGGTTGACGCCTTCGAGCGCGCCGTCCCGATCCACATCGGTGTAGAGAAGTGCGGCCACGCCGGCGTCTTCGAAGGAGCGCCCGAGATCTGCCGCCGTCGTCTCGCTGATCTCCGACCAGCCCTCCACCGCGACACGCCCGCCCCGGGCATCGACGGCGACCACGACGCGGCCGGGGAAGCGCTTGGCCGCCGCGCGGACCAGCACGGGGTCCTTTACGGCCACGGTTCCGAGGATGACACGGGTGACGCCCAGGTCCAGCCAGCGCTCTATGGTCGCCATATCGCGAATACCGCCACCGAGCTGAACCGGCAGGCGGGTTGCCGAGAGGATGTCCTGCACCGCATCGGCATTGACGGGGCGTCCTTCGAAGGCACCGTTGAGATCGACGATATGCAGCCATTCGAAACCGGCCGTGGCGAAGGCTTCGGCCTGGGCGGCCGGATCTTCGTTGAACACCGTGGCGGCGTCCATGGCGCCGCGCAGCAGCCTGACGGCCTTGCCGTCCTTCAGATCGATAGCGGGGAACAGGATCATGATGCTTCGTTTTCCGGATCGAGGTCGCGGTAGTAGTAAAAACCGGAGACCCAGTCGCCGTCGACCCATGCATAGCGCGGATTGCGACCCCAGCGTTGGAATCCGAGCTGCTCGTAAACGTGGATCGCGCGCTTCTGGGTTTCGCGCACATCCAGTTGCAGCACCTCCAGTCCGGCTTCGCGAGCGCCTTTTGAAACCCGCTCGACCAGTTGCACCGCAAGACCGTAGCCGCGCGACCAGGGCGCAAGGAAGAAGGTGCTCAGCGTGCCGACGGCGGCGCCGGCCTCGTTGTTGCGCGTCGGACGGACCAGCTGGGCCGAGCCGCAGATCGTGCCGTCCAGCCGGGCAACGAAGAGGTCGCGCTCGGGGACCAGCAGGATGCCCTTCCAGTAGGACTCCATCATCTGGCGTGGCGGTGGTGCGAGCCAGCCGAAACCGCCGCCGTCCACGATCGCCGCTTCCGCCGCGTCGCAGAGATCGTGCAGGTCGGTGCCTTGAAACTCGGTCAGGCGCTCGACCTTGCGGGGGACACTATGGTCTTCGGGCACGGTAGGCTCCAAGAAAGGGCTTCAGGGCGGACCTTAGGGGGCCCAACCCAGGAAGTTGGCGAGCAGACGCAGACCCGTGGCCTGGCTCTTTTCGGGATGAAACTGCGTACCGATCAGGGTATCGCGGCCGACCGCCGCGGTCACCGCGCCCCCGTAGTCCACTGTGCCGAGAACCTGCGACGGATTTGCGGCGTCGAGATGGTAACTGTGGACGAAGTAGGCGTGGGCGCCGGCCGGCAGTCCCTCCAGCACCGGATGCGGCCTGTCCCCCAGGACCAGTTCGTTCCAGCCCATCTGCGGGATCTTCAGGGTCGGGTCTGTCGGCGTCAGCTTGACGACTTCGCCGGGAATCCAGCCGAAACCCTCGTGGCGGCCGTGCTCCAGGCCCTGGCTGGCGAAGAGCTGCATGCCGACGCAGATGCCCAGGAGAGGGCGCGCGCGCGGGCCTGCGGCCTCCTGCAGGGCCTCCGCCAGACCCGGAATAGCCATCAGGCCGGCCCGACAGTCGCCGAAGGCGCCGACGCCCGGCAACACGATGCGGTCGGCCGCCGCCACGGTCTCCGGCCTCCCGGTCACCACGATCTCGCGCGTCAGGCTCGCCTCGCGCGCTGCGCGTTCCAGGGCCTTGGCGGCGGAGCGCAGATTGCCCGATCCGTAATCGACGATGGCCACAGTCATGGCGGATCCGAAACAAACTGGGAGGAGAGCAGGGAGGGCCTGGTCGACAGACCCTAGAGCAGGCCCTTGGTCGAGGGGACCTGGTCGGCCTTGCGCGGATCGATCTCGACGGCCGCGCGCAGGGCGCGCGCCAGCCCCTTGTAGCAGGACTCCACGATGTGGTGATTGTTGAGACCGTAGAGAGTTTCGACGTGCAGCGTCAGTCCGGCATGCTGAGCGAAGGCCTGGAACCACTCGCGGAACAGCTCCGTGTCCATCTCGCCCAGCTTGTCCCGTGTGAAATCGACCTTCCAGATCAGATAGGGCCGGTTGGAGAGGTCGAGCGCGACACGGGTCAGGGTCTCGTCCATCGGGATCATGGCGTCGCCGTAGCGCACGATGCCCTTGCGGTCCGACAGCGCCTGGGCAAGCGCCTGTCCCAAGGCGATGCCGCTGTCTTCCGTGGTGTGGTGGCCGTCGATGTGCAGGTCGCCCTCGACCGTCAGTTCGATGTCGATCAGGCTATGGCGCGAAAGCTGCTCGATCATGTGATCGAGAAAGCCGAGGCCGGTCGAGACCTTGTAGCTTCCGCTGCCGTCGAGATCGACGGCGGCGAAAATCTTGGTCTCGTTGGTCGTGCGGTCCACCTGGGCGCGGCGCATGGAACTCCCCTTGGTGTGAAGGGCGGGGTTGTAGCAAGCTCCTCCGCCCATTGCCAGAGCGGCAGATAGGAAGATGCCATGCCGAAGGAAGGGGTGCCGGCTGCGGCCCTGCGGCGCGGTCTATGGCGCGGCTTCCTGCAGACCGGGTTCTGTCAGCGGCTTGAGCCGGGAACCGGACCCTGCTCTACGCACAGGGGTGGAAAGCGTTTCGTTCTGTGCGCTCGATCCCTTCGAACGGGCGCCCAGACGGATCGTACCCCGTTTCCGCCAAAGGAAAAGGCCCCGCGCGTTTCCGGCGGGGCCTTCCCGTTCCGCTTCATCCGAGCGCCGCGGTCAGTCGACGATCTTCAGGTCCTCTGCTGCGGACTTTCCGTTGCGGCCCTGCTGCAGCTCGTAGGAGACCTTCTGGCCCTCGTTGAGGGTGGTCAACCCGGCGCGCTCGACGGCCGAGATGTGCACGAACGCGTCTGCGCCGCCGTTGTCCGGTTGAATGAAACCATAGCCCTTGGTGGGGTTGAACCATTTGACCGTACCGGTCGCCATTGTCTCTATCCTCTCGTCGTATTCTCGTCATCCGGGAGGGCGGACCCGCCGATCCCGGGTGCAGTCGCAGTCTGGTCGTGAAGTCGTGCGACGACCTTTGGAACGGACGAAGCTCAGCGACAACGAAACGATCGCAACTGACAACTGGAAATGTGCGACTCCTCAGCTTGCTTTGCAAGAGATCGAGTCGCGGCTCCGGAGGGAGTTGCAATGGAAAAGGGCCCCCGCGGTGCGGAGGCCCCTTCCCTTCGATTTGCCGGCCTGACCGTGCCGGCTCAACCGCAGTTAGTCGACCAGCTTCAGGTCCTCGGCTGCGGCCTTGCCGTTACGGCCGGCCTGCAACTCGTAGGAAACCTTCTGGCCCTCGTTGAGAGTCGAAAGGCCCGCACGCTCGACGGCGGAGATGTGCACGAAGGCATCCGCACCGCCGTTGTCGGGCTGAATGAAACCGAAACCCTTTGTCGGGTTGAACCACTTGACCGTACCGGTCGCCATCAATCCTGTCCTTTCGTCGGATCCGAAGTTCCGGGGCCGTGCGGTTGCCGGCCCTGGATGCAGTCGCAGTCTGGTCGTGAGTCGTGCGACGGCCTTTGGAACGGACGAAGCTTGGCGACAACGAAACAATCGCAACTGATCGCACGAATGTGCAACCCTGGCGCCACTTTTGCAAGAGACGCCGTCGCGGCCGCCCTGAGCCCCAGCATAACAACCCTGGCAACACACGATGTCAGGAGCCGCCTCGGCGATTTGGGCGCGGACCGACGGCCGGCGTTACTGGAGCGTCCGGGCACGATCCTCTTCGAACCAGTCTCGCACTGCCTTGAGTACGCGCGCGCGGGCCATACCGGTGTGTAGGCGATCGTCGTAGAGGGCACGGATGATGGCGCGATCCGTTTCGGTCAGCATCGAGATGTGGATCTCGTCCGAGAAGACCGAATGCAGCCAGGGCAGGTCGTTCTGGACCCCGACGGCGTGAGAGAGCTCCTCCACGATACAGGCTCTCGTCAAAGTCGGGGGAAGGGCGGCCGGTATGAACGCCCAAGCGCTCACGATCTGCGGCGGCCTAGTCGACACATTACCCGTCACGGTCTCGTGGCTCGAGAAGTGGACGACAGCCCAACAGAGGGCACGGCGCCTCAGCCGACCTTTGATATCCTCATCTGGGTCAGACGAGAGCAACTGGCCGGACTTTTCCAGGAGCCGGCGCCGGCTGCCGAACTGGACCGTGATGTCGGCCTCGGTCGCGCTGTCGATCTCAGCAAAGCTCCGGTTCATCAAGACTGAAAGAGCCTCCAAGAAACGGCGCACCCCAACCAATTGGTCCCGATTGGTCTGCCCGGCGACAGCGAAGGTCAGCTCTCTCTGCTCCCACCTCACGAGGGAAGGCAGGTATCGGCCGCCTTCCGTCGCGAAGATCAGGCCGTCGAAGAGTTCGACGAACTCATCGGGCGATAGGTCGCTGTAGGCCCACGATATATCTTGATAGTCGCTTCTCAGGCTGCGTTCAGGCGGCTGGTCCAGGTATCCGTCCAGCCAAGCCATCCCGATGATCACCGTGTAGGCCGCAAGAACAACGCCCCAGGCCAGCCTGCCTTTGTGCGCCTTGATCCAATCCAGAGGCCCGGGTTTCTTTCGAACAGTGCGCGTGATTGCCGCGATCTCCCGAACAGCTCATCACCATTATAAATAGTAAATCTTGGCTCGATTGCATCACCGCCCCGGCAGCACGCGGCGGTAGGACAGCGCTTCCGCGATGTGGGGACGGCGCACCGCGGTCTCGCCCTCCAGGTCCGCCAGGGTGCGGGCCACGCGCAGCACGCGATGGTAGCCGCGCGCCGAGAGGCGCAGGCGCTCGGCGGCTTGGGTCAGCAGCTCGCGGCCCGAGTCCTCGGGCGCAGCCACGGCCTCCAGCAATCGGCCGTCAGCCTCCGCATTGTGGCGCGGCGCCCGTTCCACGTCCCCCGCTTCGGCCGCCTTGGCATAGCGTTCGCTTTGACGATTCCGGGCCGCGGCCACCCGCGCGGCCACGGTCTCGCTGCCCTCGGCCGGTGGCGGCAAGGTCAGATCGGCGGCGGAGAGGGCCGGAACCTCGACCGTCAGGTCGATGCGGTCGTAAAGCGGGCCGGAAATCTTCGCCTGATAGTCCTGGGCGCAGCGCGGTGCCCGGCTGCAGGCTTGTGCGGGATCGTCCAGGTGGCCGCAGCGGCAGGGATTCATGGCCGCCACCAGTTGGAATCGTGCCGGGTAGCTGACGTGGGCATTGGCGCGGGCGATGGCGACCTGGCCCGTTTCGAGGGGCTGGCGCAGGGACTCCAGGACGTTGCGGTTGAACTCCGGCAGTTCGTCCAGGAACAGCACGCCCAGGTGCGCGAGGGAGATCTCGCCCGGCCTGGCGCGCAGGCCGCCGCCGACCAGCGCCGGCAGGGAGGCGGAGTGGTGCGGATCGCGGAAGGGGCGGCGGCGCAGCAGCTTGCCGTCCTCCAAGGTTCCGGCGACGGAATGGATCATCGAGACCTCCAGCGCTTCGGCCGGAGTCAGCGGTGGCAGCAGTCCGGGCAGGCGGGCGGCCAGCATCGACTTGCCGGCGCCCGGCGGGCCGAGCATCAAGAGGTTGTGGCCGCCGGCGGCGGCGATCTCCAGGGCGCGCTTGGCCGTCTCCTGCCCCTTGATGTCGGCCAGATCCGCGCCGCTGCCGGCGAGCGGCTGGGCGGCCGGTGCCGGCGGGCTCAGCACCTGGGTGCCTTTGAAGTGGTTGACCAGGCCCAGCAGGGTGTCCGGGGCCAGGATCTCGATTCCTTCGGCCCAGGCGGCCTCTCCGCCCTGGCCCGCAGGGCAGATCAAGCCCTTCTCCAGGGCCGAGGCGTGGATGGCGGCCGGCAGCACCCCGGCGGCCTTGGCGATGCGGCCGTCCAGCGCCAATTCGCCCAGCGCCACGTAGCCGGCAACCTCGCCGGCCGGCAGCACCTCCATGGCGCCCAGCAGACCGAGGGCGATCGGCAGGTCGAAGTGGCTGCCCTCCTTCAGCAGGTCGGCGGGCGCCAGGTTCACGG
>JANQPZ010000135.1 GCA_028285215.1 Rhodovibrionaceae bacterium
GATAGCCGGGCCCGCGGTGCGCCATTCCATGCGCCCGGTCTTGTCGGTACTCACCGGCGAGAGCTTCGGGCACCAAGACGATCTCACCGCTCCGGCCGCCGTCCGGCCGCCACACAACGGCCTCGTAACCCTCCATCCGGTAGCCGTCGGGCTTGACCACCTTCTGATATCCCAGCCCGTCGACGGCGCAGATGCCCCGGTCGCGCTCCCAGACGGCTTGCCTGGCGTGACTGGGCCAATAGATGATCCTGAACTCCCGAAGGCACTCGGGATGCCAGCTCGGTTGATTGCCGTGTGGCTGCCCATCCTTGCGCAGTCGGATGTCGAGCGGTCGATCGCACCAGCAACACTGACCGAGACCCGGCTGGGCTTTCCAATGCGGGTTCCACTCTTTGGGCGCCGGTGGCTTCCTGACACTCACGAGGCCAACCCCTTGCCATTGAGGACGAAGCGGGCAGCGGTGCCAGGGCGAACGTCGGGCGCGGCCTCCTTGGCCGCCTTGTCGACTCCGACCAGACGCAGCGGGCCGCGGCAGTGAGGACAGCGGGACACCGGCGCCTCCGAGACGTGGTGGGCCACGACCCGCGCGCCGCAGTGCCGGCACTCGAACGACACGCTCATGCCGCCTCCTGGGCCTTGACCGTCGCCCTAGTGGTCGCGAGTCGGAGGTGTTCGGGGCAGTAAGGCCAGCGCGATCCCGGCACGACCGGCCGGCCGCACTTACAGGTGTCGTCGCGCGTCGGATTGCCCTCGATCCACTGGCAGGACCGGAAGCCGCCCGGATAGGTCGGCCGGGCCGGCGTGACCTCGGCTTCGGTAACCTTCGGCTCCACGGTCGCTTTGGCCAACACGGCGCTACGGGCGGCCGGATCGGTCAGGGCGCGCTTGGCCCGTTCCGCGGCTGACAGTGGGGGTCCGATCGGGCTCGGGCGCCCGTTAAGTCCAAGGCGGTGGGCCTTGCCGACGATGGCGTTCTTCGTCGTGCCCATCTCTTTGGCGATCTCGCTTGCAGGTTGCCCGGACTCCCAAAGCCCTCGAAGCTGCTCGATCCGCTCCGGCGTCCAGGCACCGCCCGGACGGCTGCCACCTTTCGGTATTCTCATGATCTCGTTTTCTCCGCGAAGAGCGCGCCGCAGGGCCAGGGGACCGGAATGCCGCGGCTGTGGCAGACGAAGTCCAGCAACGCCAAAGCATCGGCCGCGTTATCATCCTCCGGCTTCCAACCTCTGATCTCGCAGGCCTCGATGACGCGGCGCTTCTTGTCATCACGCTTTCCGCCACCGTCGCCGGTGAAGTGCTTCATGACGCGAGCGGCGTGCTCGGACGTGCAGCGAACGCTGAGATCCATACAGACCACCTCGGTCATGACGGCCAAGCCGATCAGCTTCGTCTGGGTGGTGATGTTGCCGGGTTTGGTGCTGTGGATGATCGGCGCCTCGAAGACGACAGAGCCGACGTCGCTGTCTCGCAGCGTCATGGTCAGTGCGTTCCGAAAAGCGATGATGAACGCGGCGACATCATCGCCGGTACGCGGCAAGTCCCAGACCCCATGCGCGAGCGAGCGACGCGGCCCCCAGCAGGCCCAGCCGGTCTTGGTTGCCAGATCCAGACAGAGGATCGCGTCGCGCTGCTGCTCGTACATTGCGGTGGTCAGGCCTTAGGCGTTGCCGGCCGGAGCGGCGTTGATGCCACCGTCGACGCGCTTCAGAACGTCGATGAAGTCGACCTGCTCGCCTGGATGCAGGGCCTCGTGCGTGAGGGACAGGGCGTCCAGTACGGCGGCGCGCTCTTCGTCTTTCTCGAACCCATCGGCCTCATGGGCCAGTCGGATGAGCTTGTACTGCGCCCGAGCCACACCGGACTTGATGCCAAAGTCCTTCTTCAGTCCGCGGAAGAGCTTCGTCTTCTCCTCCTTCAGCGGCTTGATGTGCTTCTCCATCAGCGTTGCGATCTCATCATCTAGCTCGTTGGCCCGCGCGAAGGCCTGGCGCACACCGTTGTGGATGTTTGCGACGTTGTGGCCGGCCGACGTGCCTTTGCCCGTAGCGTTCGATTTGGACTCGTTCTTCGCCATCTCTGGCTCCTCTGATTGAGTTGGAAGAAAACGTTACTCAGCCGCCACGTGAGCGGCCCGGTAGAGAGCGATGGCCTGCTGAACGGTCAGCTCGGGATCGTTCTCCCAAAACGGCGTGAGCGCGTTGTCGATCCGGATCAGCGCATTCAGATGCACCATGTCCGCCTGCACGCTCTTGCGCCGAATCTCGATGGCCTTTCGGAACTCGAAGCGACGCATGTCACCCGGGTTCTTCATCACCGCGCCCTTTTCATCCACGGCGTAGCGGCTGTGGAGAGGCCCGAAGAGATCGAGTGTCGGATCAGTCTCGTCCGCGGTTTCCGACTGTCGACGAGCAGCCCCGGCAGCCGATTTGATCCGGCGTCGTGCGCCTTCCCACATCAGCGTCAGCCGAAGCTCTGCATCGTCGTCGGCCCGGAGGCACAGATCTTTGATGGCATCGTGCATGTTGAGGCCCACGCCGGGCTGGTCGTGCGCCTCGATCACATCTTGAACCAGATCACTCAGCCGCATTGCTGATCTCCTTTGCGGCCGTCATCAGCCGCTGCTTGTGAGCGTCGCGAGCCGGCTTACCCGCGCGCCAGATCCGGGCGAACTCCGCCCACCACTGGGCAACCGCCTCGGCATCTTCCGCCGTAAGGCCGTGCCAGAAGTCTTTGGGATAGTTGGCTGCCGCTTCCTCCGGACCGGGCAGCCGGGCCATCTGCTCGCGGATCGTGCGAACGGCATCGAATAGGTAGTCGTGGGAGGAATCGCGGCCGGGTTTCGGCGGGACGATCTCTGCCGGAGGGTGTACCTCTGGCGTCTGTGTGTCGGCTGTTTCGGCGACGCTGGACTTAGATGACCCCTTGCCGATCTTCTCTGTTCGCATCAGCGTCGGCTTGCCGGTCTTCGAGTGAACGAAGGTGCGAGACTTAGAACCGTTATTAGTATGTGCAGGCTTAGGCCTTAGCTTGCTGACGAACGGCTGAGAGACACCGCACCGGCGCGCCACCTCGTTATCTGACCAGCGCCCCCACTCTTCATCGTCCAGCAGCTTCCTTACCGCTCGCCGCTTATCCTCGTTGGTTCGGCGCAAACCATGGACCGCGTTGGCGCCAACCGAGAAAAGCACTGCGTCTCGGTGAGTGCCTTGGCGGACGTCGCACTCGATCTCGGCGAGACCAAGCAGCTTATGGGCCTCGCGCCGGTGAAAGCCGTCCGCAAGCCAGTAGTCGGTGCCATCGTAGAAGACCGTCGCAGGCGGCAGGGTCGCGCCCCCGCCCATCGCTTGCGCGTAGTCCTCAACAACGGTGAAGTCGATTGTGGAGCGCGGCTGTGTACCGCCGTCGGCGCGGATGCGATCAATCGCGATACGCATGCTCGTCTTGTCTCCATCGTTGTCGTGCCGCGGCGCTTCAGGTGTCCAAAGCCTGCCGCGCCGCAGGCAGACCGGCATGTCTCGAAGGAGGTCGAAGTCGTCGCCACTCACGTCTTTGCCGCCGAGCGCGACGCCCGCGTCGTTGAACGCAGCGACCGGCCTTTACGGCTCTGTCGTCTCTTGGCGCTGCTCGCATAGGGCCGGTTGGAACGAAGCTCTCGACGGCCGTGAACGAAGGCATCGACAAGCTGAGGGTCACCGAGCAGCCGTCGGGCTTGATCGCGAACCTCGACCGGACAGCGGTCCGCGAGGTCGCATACCAAGACGAAGTCCTGACCGCCGGACAGCAGCCAGCTCCGCGCCTCGTCCTGCAGCCGGGCGCGGTGGCGCTCCAGGTGATCGCGGCTACGGCTGCCGAACCACAGCCTCGGCAGCTCGACCGCGTCGCGGAAGGCGCAGTCGATCACCTCGCGCCAGAGGCGTTGTTCGGCCGAGCCGGCGCTCATAACGCCGCCCTCCAAAAAGAACGGCCGGCCCCGTGCAGCGCCAGGACCGGCCAGTTGATGGAGAGTGCGTCACGGCTTCGTGCCGACCTATCGGGGGAGGAGTCGACATCCGGCGCCGCGACTTCGCCGGACTCAGCGATCACACAGTCATTCAACCGTGTGCGTTCATTATCCTGGCAGGCGGCAGGGGCTTTCCGAGTGCGGCCACAGTTGGATACGAAGCTCGACCGATGATCGACGATACCGCCGGCACTGCGCCGCCCGACGACCCTGCCGACCAACCGGCCCTGCATGCAGCCGTCCGGGCGTTTGCCGATGCCATGGAGGCGAAGGCCCAAGGTCGCGATCGCGACGCCATCCGACATGCCGCCTCGGTCACGCCGCTTCTGATCGAGCACATCTTGGGAGAGCCGCAGATCTGACGCGTCGCCGCCCAGATTCTCGGATAGGTAGGTATTTCCGCGAAGACTTCCGGGGAAATGCGAACGGCGTTCGCTTGCTGCGGGAAAAAGATATCCAACGCACACAAACTTGTCACAGCGCTTGATTGCCGAGGCTGAAGCCCGGCAGACTTTCCCATCCGACAAGGCGAATACGTCGTCCGATGTTGTACGGAGAGGGAGACGGCCACTATGAGCGTTCACCGTTCACGCCTCCGACGATCCTTCTGCATCGTCCACCGAAGGCGGAGCCAGCCGACCCAGAGCCGGGTGAGTTTCGATAAAGCGCCGACGAGCGACTTCGTATGCCGCACGGTTGGCGTCGGCTTTCGCTCTACGCGCTTCGATCTGCTTTCGGTGGGCATTCAACCGCGCCTGTGCTTGGAGGAATTCGACGGCCGGCGGGTTGGGCACTTCGCCGTGCCAATAAGCGCGGACGCGTCGTGGCGGCCACCCGAGCGCCGCTGCCGCGTTCCGGAGCATCGCCTTGGCGCTCAGCACTCCGCGATGCTCAGTTGGCGTGCCCAATTCAGCCACGGCATCTCGCATCATGTGACCGATGGACTCAGCAGTGATTTCAGGCATGCAACCTCCGGCACCCGGAATTCCGGGCAGATCGTCCTGATCTTCGGACAGCTTTTCCGACACTTTGGGAACTCCCCTCTCCATGCTTTGAGACATGAAGAGGGACCGAGACATGACCGAACCGCACAGCCTCGTCGCCGAAGGCCTGGCAGCAATGGGCGACGATGGCGGTGTCGGTCGTCATGGCTTGAAGAAGCCTCTACTCAAGCGCCCAGTTGGAGGCGCTAGTGATGGGTCGAGTCATCTCTTTCCCGCCCGACAGAACCTCACGCCGCAGACGCAGTACCTGCAGCGGGGTCGTAGTTGATCTGATGCTCTTGACAGACGCGGTAGACCAGCAGGTGAAGATGCGCCGGAAAGGCGCCCTTCTTCTTCCAGTTGCTAACCGCGCTCGGGACCACGCCAAATCGCTTCGCCACGGCTTTGTTGCCGCCCAAAGCGCGGATGACATCGTCGATCGAGCTGACTCGGCTTTCGTTCATGAAGCCAATAATTCATGTTCCGTGAATTTTGTCAAGTTCCCAGCACATGACGTGAAGATCACAGAACGCCGCTGCATCATGAATGGCATGCAGACGGCCCTGAAATCTTCCCACGCTCCTCGGGAGCGACGCAGCCTCCAGGCGATAGCTGACAGACTGATCGCCACCCGGACTGCTATGGGTCTGAAGCCGTCGGAATTCGCCGATCGCGCCGACATACGGCGCAACGCCTACTCCCAGTACGAGAACGCTAAGAACCGAATTAGCCTCGAGGCTGCTTACAAGCTCGTCGATACCTACGGCCTCGACCTCGACTGGATCTATGACGGCGATATGTCGCGTCTGCCTCATGATCTAGCCAACCGGATTGCCAAGACACTCAGCGCCGCCTGACCCAGTCGGCCGCGCTCTGCAAACCGGTCGCGACCACCAATAGGGGCGCGTTTGAGCCTTCATGGCGATCCATCCGTCAGAGCGCGTTTGAGCATCCGTTCATGTTGTGCGAATAGCTGCCAACATAGAACAAATCATGCTGCGTGATTTTTTGATTGATTAATTCATGATCCGTGAATAGCATTCCCCCCATCACATCGCCGAACGCGTGTACCGCGAACGGCGGAGATGGGAGCAAAGATGCTACTTCTCACCAATTCCCACATTTCCCCGACCGCGCGTTACGCGCCTTCTGATGGTAGCGGTCTGGGCCGTTGCATCCTGATCGGCCAGGGCGTCGATCTTGTCGGCGCCACGATCGCAGAGGCCAAGCAGCTTCACCTCACACTCGGGCAGGCGATCGACGCTGCAGAGCAAGCTGGCGCCGGCCAGCAGGTGCCCCCCGAAGCGGCCGGCCTGATCGCGGTTCTGAATGCCGATCCGGCAGAGCGGGAGGGCTGAGCGATGTCCGACACCGCAGCCAAGGTTCGCGAAATCCTATTCAAGGTGCTGGGCCAGGTGGGCGACTTCCCACACGAGCGCGCCGAGGACATCCCGGACAGCGCATTCCTCAAGGCAGACCTGCAGGCCGACTCGCTCGATCTGGTCGAAATCCAGATGGACCTGGAGGCTGAATGCGACCTCCCTTACGACGACCAAGTCCTGTCGGATGCTTTGTCCTCGGACAACCCTACCGTTGCCGAGCTGATCGCGGCCGTCGACCAGTCGCGGCAGAGGGCCGAGCGATGACTGGTCCGAGCCTCAACACGCCTCTGCAGGAGTCGAAGCAAGGCCGGCGTGCGGTTGGCTATCTCCCGCTCTACGAACGCGAAGGCGTGTTGATCGCCGAGGGTAGCGCTCGGGCGGCCCCATCGGACGCGTATCGAGAGATCATCGAAGAGCCGATCCCCAACGCCGTCTACTCAGCTCTACTCGTGCACTACAGCGACGGGTCGATCGAGGTGGTTTCCACGCCCTACGAAGAGATCGAGCGCGAAGTCGCCGAAGCGAACTACTGGGATGATTTCAATCGCAAGGCGCTTTGGAGCGACTCGTTCAAATGACCTGCAAAACCTACCGGCTCATCGAGCAACAAACGCCGTCTGGCATTAGCCAAACGATCCACGACGGCAGCGGCGTGATTGCCTTGATCAAGGCGCGCGGAAAAAAGACCGGGGCGGGCCCAAAGATTGCGGCGCTTCTCAACGGAGACTACCGCGCCCTACAGGTCGCTTTGCTCCGCGAGCGGGCGCAGCACCACCGGGGCGAGGCGATGACCCTGGAATGCGGCGCCGACTTTCTCTCGGCCGAGCAGCGCGCAGCCATCGACTGGCACGAGCGCCAGGCCCGTGCCCTGCATCATGAAGCGGAGCTGATAGACAAGGGGGCGCGGCCGTGATCTCTGTTGAGCGACATCTGCGAGCAAGCGGCGCGACCGACATAGTCAGTGTGTCCGGAGGCAAAGACTCGACGGCCACTTACCTGCTGGCGATCGAGCGAGGACGCCCCTTCGTAGCCCTGTTTGCCGACACAGGTAACGAGCACCCACACACCTACGAGTATGTTCGGCAACTCGCAGCCAAGACCGGCGGACCCGAGGTCGAGTGGGTGCGGGCCGATTTCGCGTCCGACATCGCTCGCAAGCGTCGCTTTATTGCTGAGCGTTGGGCGGAAGACGGTGTTTCGCAGCAACGCATTGATCGGGCCTTAGAGCTGCTGCAACCGACCGGGAGCCCGTACCTCGACTTGTGCATGTGGAAGGGCCGCTTTCCGTCTCGCAAAGCGCAGTTCTGCACAGAGGAGCTTAAGCGCCGGCCGCTCGATGCCCGCATCCTCCAGCATCAGCGCGGCGGGGGATGGGCGATCTCCTGGATTGGCGTGAGGTGGGATGAGAGCCCTGCCCGCAGCGGGTTGGCTCGTTGGATCCGCGATGATGGTCGCGTTTGGCGCTATCACCCAATTCGCAAGTGGAGCGCTGCCGACGTGTTCGCGCTGCATCGACGCCACGGGCTAGAGCCCAACCCGCTCTACATGCTCGGCATGGGACGGGTCGGGTGTATGCCGTGCATCAATGCCCGAAAAGGAGAAATCGCTCAGATCGCTCGGCGTTTCCCGCAAGAGGTGGAGCGCATTGCGGAATGGGAGCGATTGGTCGCCGAGGTCAGCAAGAGGGGTGCCGCGACGTACTTCGCACGCGACACAGCGCCGGGAACGCCCGTTGGCGCGCCTATCCGCGACGTGGCGCTATGGGCACGACTGACGCGCCGGGGCGGTCGGAACCTCGACCTAGAGGCGCTGATCGAGGACGAGTCACCGCCGCCTGCATGCCAGTCGATCTACGGGCTCTGCGAGGGCGCGCGGTGATGAGCGACCACAGCCTCCACCCGCGCGAGATAGAACTCGATCTTCTCGACCAGCAGCGCGAAGAGGACCCTGGCGAGGAGTGCGGGCGCTGGCGCAACGGCCGACTGGACGGCTACTGCCTTCTTGCCGGCACTGAGTTCTGCGACTTCGAGTGCCCGTATCGAGACAGTTGAAGGCACGCACCCCAATAGGGGTGCAAGAGACGCCACGCAGCCGGGCTGTAGTCGGCTGCAGAGAGCCGGGCGGGCGCCTCCCCCATAGCCCGCCCGGTGGGAGATAGAGACGATGGCTTAC
>JANQPZ010000140.1 GCA_028285215.1 Rhodovibrionaceae bacterium
CTGATCGCGCCGATCGCCATGGACGAGGGGCTGCGCTTCGCCATCCGCGAAGGCGGCCGAACCGTCGGCGCCGGCGTCGTCTCCAAAATCGTCGAGTAGTCGGAAGGCGAGCCAGGGCGCCGGGGGCGACGAGCCTGCCGGCGAAGCGGTGACGATAGGAGTGTAGCTCAACTGGTAGAGCACCGGTCTCCAAAACCGGGGGCTGGGGGTTCGAGTCCCTCCACTCCTGCCAGCCGGCCGGTCGGCGGATCGGGCCGGTAGACGGATCGCGCGAGTCCCGCGCCCAGGACGGGCCGGATGCGGGACGGAGCCTTAAGCGCAAGGCCGGCGGTCGAAAGGTCGCAGGCAAGACCTTGGAGGCGCTGCCTAGGTAAAGGCGGTTCACTCTTGACAAGAGGCGGCGGCGCTCGGGTGGAGGCGGCTGCCGCCGTAGAGAAAGGCGAAGACGGACAGCTATGGCCAAAGTCAGCCCAGGCCAGTTTATCCGCGAAGTGCGCCAGGAGGTGTCGAAGGTCACCTGGCCGACGCGCAAGGAAACCACGGTGACGACCATCATGGTCTTCATCTTCGTGTTTCTGGCCGCGATCTTCTTCTTCGTCGTCGACCAGGCGCTCTCGTGGGTGGTGCGACTGGTTCTCGGGTTTGGGGGGTAAGCGCGCAATGGCGCTGCGTTGGTATGTGATTCACGTCTACTCGGGCTTTGAGAAGAAGGTTGCCGAGGCGATCAGGGAGCAGGCGGCCTCCTTCGACCTGGAGGAGGAGATCCCGGAGGTTCTGGTTCCGACCGAGGACGTGACGGAAATCCGTCGCGGCCAGAAGATCAGCACCGAGCGCAAGTTCTTCCCCGGCTACGTGCTGGTGCGCATGGAGCTGAACGACCAGACCTGGCACCTGGTGAAGAACACGCCGAAGGTGACGGATTTCCTGGGCGGCGGTCAGCGTGGCCGGCCGGTGCCGGTGCCGGATCGCGAGGCCGAGCGCCTGATGTCGCAGATGCAGGAAGGGGTCGAGCGGCCGAAACCCTCGATCACTTTCGAGATCGGCGAGAGCGTGCGGGTTTGCGACGGCCCCTTCACCTCCTTCAACGGAGTGGTCGAAGAGGTCGACGAGGAGCGGGCGCGTCTGAAGGTGGCGGTGTCGATTTTCGGGCGTTCCACGCCGGTAGAGTTGGAATACGGTCAGGTCGAAAAGTCCTGATCCGTTCGTCTGGTCGGTCGTATCTCTCGGGAGATCCGGGGGAGGTGCCCGGCCGCTGTGCAAGAGCAGGCGCGGGAGGTCAGCCATGGCCGTTGAACCGCGAAGCCCTGCGTTGAAGGGGTGACGAGAGAATGGCGAAGAAGATCGCAGGCTATATCAAGCTGCAGATCCCGGCGGGGCAGGCCAACCCCTCGCCGCCGGTGGGGCCCGCGCTGGGTCAGCGCGGACTCAACATCATGGAGTTCTGCAAGGCGTTCAATGCGGCCACGGACAGTCTCGAGAAGGGCATGCCGGTTCCGGTGGTGATCACCGCCTATGCCGACCGCTCCTTCACCTTCGAGACCAAGACGCCGCCGGCTTCCTTCTTTCTGAAGAAGGCGGCGGGCGTGCCGAAGGGGTCGTCGACCCCCAGCCGGGGCACCGTCGGCAAGGTGACCAGCGCGCAGCTGCGCGAGATCGCCGAGGCGAAGATGCAGGACCTGAATGCCTATGACGTGGAGGAGGCGATGAAGATCATCGCCGGGTCCGCCCGCTCGATGGGCCTCGAGGTGGTGGAGTAATCGGCATGGCTCGGATCGCAAAGCGCATGGACGGGGCTCTGAAGGGGCTCGACCGCAATCAACTCTACGCTCTCGACGAAGCGGTCAAGCTCGTCAGGGATCGGGCGAAGGCGAAGTTCGACGAAACCATCGAGATCGCCATGAACCTGGGCGTCGACCCGCGGCACGCCGATCAGAACGTGCGCGGCGTCGTGACCCTGCCGAACGGCACCGGCAAGTCGGTGCGCGTGGCGGTCTTCGCCCGCGGCGCCAAGGCCGAGGAGGCCGAGGCCGCCGGCGCCGACGTGGTCGGCGCGGAGGACCTCGCGGAGAAGGTGCAGGGCGGCGATCTGCCGTTCGACCGCGTGATCGCGGCGCCGGACATGATGCCGATCGTCGGCAAGCTCGGCCGGGTGCTCGGTCCGCGCGGTCTCATGCCGAACCCGAAGCTGGGGACGGTCACGGCCGACGTCGGCGAGGCGGTGAAGGCGGCCAAGGGCGGTCAGGTGGAGTTCCGTGCGGAGAAGGCCGGTGTGGTGCATGCCGGTGTCGGCAAGGCCTCCTTCGAGGAAGCGGCCTTGCTGGAAAACGTGCGGGCCTTCATCGAGGCGATCAACCGCGCCAAGCCCAGCGGGGCGAAGGGGACCTACATCAAGAAGGTCGCCCTTTCCTCGACCATGGGGCCGGGCGTGAAGGTGGACGTGGCCAGCCTCGCGGCTGTCGCTGCGGCCGCCGAGTAAGGAATGTTCCGCGGCCGGGCCGAGATTCGGTGCGACCGCGGGGAGTAGGAGGGCAGGCGGCGACGCCGGCTCTCCGACCTGTCCGAGACTGCAGGTGTCCGGGACCGTCCCGGACTTAAGGATCGGCCGAGTTTGGGGGTCGATGGCCTGCATAGACGGGGGTTGCGAGCTGATCCAAGCCGGCCTGCGGCGGTCTTGCCGCCGTTCGGTCAGCGGGATGGGCTTGAGCTTCCGGGACAGGCCAACCGGGCGGCGCGCCCGGGGACGCGGTCCTCGGTGCGGTGCCCTTGTGCAGTCGGATGGCCGGCCGTCCAAGCGGCGGACGGCAGTCCGGAACCTAGGGAGCGGTAACTCGTGGAGCGAGCAGATAAGGAAGCGTTGGTCGCCTCCTTGCGCGAGCGTCTCGGCGAGGTCTCGGCGATAGTGGTGACCCATCAGTTGGGTCTCACCGTGGCCGAGTCCTCCGACCTGCGGCGCAAGGCGCGAGAGGCGGGGGCGCACTACCGTGTCGTAAAAAACCGGCTCGCGAAGCGCGCTTTCGAAGGCACCAAGTTCGAAGCGTTGACGTCGCTGTTCACGGGACCGACGGCCATTGCGCTGTCGGAAGACCCCGTCGCGGCGGCGAAGGTGGTCCAGACGTTCGCCAAGTCGAACGACAAGGTGACCATCCTGGGCGGCGGCCTGGACGGACAGGTTCTCGATGCCGATGGCGTCAAGGCCCTGGCCGACCTGCCGAGCCTCGACCAGTTGCGCGGCAAGCTGATCGGCGTGCTGCAGGCCCCGGCCACCAAGGTGGCGGGTGTCGTGCAGGCGCCGGGGGCGCAACTGGCTCGGGTCTTCGCCGCTTACGGCGCCAAGGACGAGGCGGCCTGAGAAACCCGCCGTTTTACGAGCCAAGAGACCGCAGAACCGAAGCTCAAGTCTGAAGGAAACTGAGAAATGGCCGATTTGGATAAGCTCGTCGAAGAACTCTCCAAGCTCACCGTCCTCGAGGCGGCCGAGCTGGCGAAGAAGCTGGAAGAAGAGTGGGGCGTGTCCGCCGCCGCTCCGGTCGCCGTTGCGGCGGTTGCCGGTGCCGGCGGTGGCGACGCCGCCGCTGCCGAAGAAAAGTCCGAGTTTGACGTGATCCTTGCCGCCGCCGGCGAAAAGAAGATCAACGTCATCAAGGAAGTGCGTGCGATCACGGGTCTTGGCCTCAAGGAAGCCAAGGACCTGGTCGAGGGCGCACCGAAGCCGGTGAAGGAAGGCGCCTCCAAGGAGGAAGCCGAGGAGATCAAGAAGAAGCTCGAGGAGGTTGGCGCGACTGTTGAGGTCAAGTAAGCCACTTCGACGCCAAGAGCTGTGTTGTGATGCCGGCCGGCGCGGAAGACCCTTCCGCGCCGCGCCGGTCGTCGCGTTTGGCGACCGCGGTGGCAGACGGTCGCTGTTGGAAACGGTCGTTGCCGGAGGCGGCCGAGGTGCGCGGCGGGGTTTGCGAAAGGCGGTGGGCTGTCTGCGCAGGAACCAGGAACGGGCTTGGAGCGCCGGGGTTTCTCCGCAGACAGCAGAAAAGACGGCGGTGCCGCAATGGCGCGGCCGTGACGGGATTTTGAAATTTCAGGGGTGACGGGCTGCGGTCGGCCGGTCGATCCCGAGCGGGAAGACGAGGATTAAAGCATGGCGGTGTCGTTCACGGGTCGCAAGCGCATTCGCAAGAGTTTCGGGCGGATTCCCGAAATCGCGGAGATGCCGAACCTGATCGAGGTTCAGAAGATCTCCTACGATCAGTTCCTGCAGGTCGGCAGCACGCCGCAGGCACGGACCGAGACGGGCTTGCAGGAGGTCTTCAAGTCGGTCTTCCCGATCCGCGACTTCTCCGAGCGCGCGGAGCTGCAGTTCGTACGCTACGAGCTGGAAGACCCGAAGTACGACGTCGAGGAGTGCCAGCAGCGCGGCATGACCTTCGCCGCGCCGCTCAAGGTGACCCTGCGCCTGGTGGTCTGGGACGTGGACGAGGACACCGGCGCCCGCTCCATCCGCGACATCAAGGAGCAGGACGTCTACATGGGCGACATGCCGTTGATGACGTCCAACGGCACCTTCATCGTCAACGGCACCGAGCGCGTCATCGTCTCGCAGATGCACCGCTCGCCCGGCGTCTTCTTCGACCACGACCGCGGCAAGACCCACTCCTCGGGCAAGTATCTCTTCGCGGCGCGGGTCATCCCCTACCGCGGCTCCTGGCTCGACTTCGAGTTCGATGCCAAGGACATCGTCTACGTGCGCATCGACCGGCGCCGGAAGCTGCCGGCGACGACCCTGCTCTATGCGCTGGACTCCGCGGCCACCGAAAAGCTGCGCGCGGAGCGCAAGGCCGAGGACAAGACCCTGGAGCCCTTCGAGGCCGTGGGTATGAGCGCCGAGGAGGTTCTGAGCCTCTTCTACGACAACGTCGTCTACAGCCGCACCAAGGATGCCTGGAAGACGCCGTTCGACCCCGAGCGCCTGCGCGGCCAGAAGCTGACGCATGATCTGGTCGACGCCAAGACTGGCGAGTCCGTGCTGGAGGCCGGCGAAAAGCTGACTCCGCGCAAGGCCCGCAAGATGATCGAGGAGGGCCTGAAGGAGGTCCGCGTCGCCGACGAGGAGTTGGCCGGCCACTATCTGGCCGAGGATCTGATCGACGAGTCCAACGGCCTGGTGCTGGCCGAGGCCGGCGACGAGCTGACGGTCGACCTGCTGGCGAAGCTGGTCGAGGCCGGCGTCAAGAAGCTGCCGGTGCTGGCGATCGACCACGTCAACGTCGGCGCCTACCTGCGCAACACCCTGGCGGTGGACAAGAACCGCACCCGCGAAGATGCGCTGATCGACATCTATCGCGTCATGCGGCCGGGCGAGCCGCCGACCCTCGAAACCGCCGAGGCGATGTTCAACAGCCTGTTCTTCGACTCCGAGCGCTACGATCTCTCGGCCGTCGGGCGGGTGAAGATGAACGCCCGTCTCGGCTTCGAGACGGACGATCAGCTGCGCGTGCTGCGCAAGCAGGACATTCTGTCGATCCTCAAGGTGCTGCACGAGTTGAAGGACGGCCGCGGCGACATCGACGACATCGACCACCTCGGCAACCGCCGCGTCCGCTCGGTCGGCGAGCTGCTGGAGAACCAGTACCGCGTCGGCCTGCTGCGCATGGAGCGCGCGATCAAGGAGCGCATGTCCTCGGTCGAGATCGACTCGGTCATGCCCCACGACCTGATCAACGCCAAGCCGGCGGCGGCGGCGGTGCGGGAGTTCTTCGGCTCCTCGCAGCTCAGCCAGTTCATGGACCAGACCAACCCGCTGTCGGAAGTCACGCACAAGCGGCGCCTGTCGGCGCTTGGGCCGGGCGGTCTGACGCGCGAACGCGCGGGCTTTGAGGTGCGCGACGTGCACCCGACCCACTATGGCCGGATGTGCCCGATCGAGACGCCGGAAGGCCCGAATATCGGCCTGATCAACTCGCTGGCCACCTTTGCCCGCGTGAACAAGTACGGCTTCATCGAAACGCCCTACCGCAAGGTGGATAGCGGCCAGGTCACCGATGAGGTGGTCTATATGTCGGCGACCGAAGAGATGCGCCACGTGGTCGCTCAGGCCAACGCGCAGCTCGATGAGAAGGGCAAGTTCAAGAACGAGCTCGTCTCGACCCGTCAGTCGGGCGAGTACACGCTGGCGCCGAACGAGTCTGTCGATCTGATCGACGTCTCGCCGAAGCAGCTGGTGTCGGTCGCCGCCTCGCTGATCCCGTTCCTTGAGGACGACGACGCGAACCGGGCGCTGATGGGCTCGAACATGCAGCGTCAGGCAGTGCCGCTTCTGCAGGCCGAGGCGCCCTTCGTGGGCACCGGGATCGAGGGCGTTGTGGCCCGAGACTCGGGCGCGTCGATCATGGCGCACCGGGCCGGGGTCATCGACCAGGTCGATGCCCAGCGGATCGTTGTGCGGGCGACCGAGGACCTCGAACCGGGGGATCCGGGTGTCGACATCTACCGTCTGCGCAAGTTCCAGCGGTCGAACCAGAACACCTGCATCAACCAGCGTCCGCTGGTGAAGGTGGGTGACAGCGTGGGCAAAGGCGAAGTGATCGCCGACGGCCCGTCGACCGATCTGGGCGAGCTGGCGCTGGGCAAGAACGTGGTCGTCGCGTTCATGCCGTGGAACGGCTACAACTACGAGGACTCGATCCTGATCTCGGAGCGTATCGTGCGCGACGACGTCTTCACCTCGATCCATATCGAGGAGTTCGAGGTTGCCGCCCGCGACACCAAACTTGGGCCCGAAGAGATCACCCGTGACATCCCGAATGTGGGCGAGGAAGCGCTGCGCAACCTCGACGAAGCAGGGATCGTCTATATCGGCGCCGAGGTCGGCCCGGGCGACATCCTTGTGGGCAAGATCACCCCCAAGGGCGAAAGCCCGATGACGCCGGAGGAAAAACTGCTCCGCGCCATCTTCGGTGAGAAAGCCAGCG
>JANQPZ010000152.1 GCA_028285215.1 Rhodovibrionaceae bacterium
CGCTGCGCGGCCTCAAGACGCTGCACCTGCGCCTGGAGCGGCACTGCGCCAGCGCGCTGGCGGTGGCGGAATACCTGGAGAGCCACCCCAAGGTGGCCCGCGTCGTCTATCCCGGCCTGGCCAGCCATCCGCAACATGCGCTCGCCCGGCGCCAGATGCAGGGGCCCGGCCATCTGGCCGGCGGCGGCATGGTCACCGCCGTGCTGGAGGGCGGCCTGGAGGCCGCGCGGCGCTTCCTAGAGCGCGTCGAAGTCTTTGCGCTGGCGGAATCCCTGGGCGGCGTCGAGAGCCTGATCGAGCATCCGGCCATCATGACCCACGCTTCGATTCCGCCGGACAAGCGGGCCGCGCTCGGCATCGACGACGGCCTCGTGCGCCTGTCCGTCGGGGTGGAGGGCCTGGACGACCTGCTCGCCGATCTGCGCCAGGCGCTCGCTTGACGGCCGGGCGTTCTCCGGGAGTCGGCGACAGATCAAAGGGTTAATAACCCTCCTTTAACTTCGCCACGGCACTCTGCCCAGGCGCGCTCGCGGGAGCGCAGGTCTTGCAGCAGGCGAAGGCGATGGCGGGCGGCGAAAATCACGCGCCGATCATAATCAAGAAGGTCAAGAAAGGCGGCGGGCACGGCCATCACGGCGGGGCCTGGAAGGTCGCCTATGCCGACTTCGTCACTGCGATGATGGCCTTCTTTCTGCTGCTCTGGCTGCTGGCCTCCACCTCGGAAGAGCAGAAACAAGGGCTTGCCGACTACTTCACACCGACCTTCGTCACGGATTCGACCACCAGCGGAGCCGACGGCGTCCTGGGCGGCCAGACGGTAACGACGGAAGGCTCGGCGCGGGATACCCGCGCGCCCATGGGCGTGATCGTGACTCCCTCGGGCACCGGTGCCGAGGGCGAGGACGGCGACAGCGACGGCGGGCCGAGCGGCACCGAGGCGCTGGCGGACGCCCAGGGAGAGGCCGGCAGAGGCGGCCCGAGCGCCGACGAGCTTGCCGCCGCCGAAGCGAAGGCGGAAAAGGAAAAGGCCGAGTTCGACCAGATCACGCAGCAGCTGCGCAACGCCATCGCCCGCGTTCCCGAACTGAACGAGATGAGCGAACACCTGCTGGTCGATCAGACGCCGGAAGGCCTGCGCATTCAGATCGTCGACCGTCAGAACACCTCGATGTTCGCCTCCGGCTCGGCCCTGCCCCTGGCCCATACCCGGACCCTCCTGAGCCTGGTGGCCGACGCGGTGAAGCCGCTGCCGAACGAGGTGGCCATCAAGGGGCACACCGACGCGGCGCCCTTCCGCGGCGACGGCAACTATTCGAACTGGGAGCTCTCGAGCGACCGCGCACATGCCAGCCGGCGGGCGCTGCTGGCCTCCGGCCTCTCCGCGGAACGCGTCGCCTACGTGGTCGGCAAGGCCGATCGGGAACCGCTCAACGAGGATGACCCCTTCGACGCCGCCAACCGCCGGATTTCGATCGTGCTGCTGCGCGAGGGCCTGACCGAGGCCCAGGCCGAAAGCGGCGCGCCCGCCCCCGTCCAGCCGGGCTTCGAGCCGCCTCCCCTGTTCGAGCGGAACCTCTTCGAGCGGAGCGACGCAGCGCAACAGCCCGGGGCGACCGAAGCAGCGACGGAAGCGGCCCCCGCCGAACAGCCCCCAACGCAATCCACCGGAGCGCAATCCACCGAAGCGCAATCCACCGAAGCGCAATCCACCGGAGGGCAGCCCACCGCGGCGCCGGCGCAATCGCCGCCGCAATCTCCGCAGACTGCGCCGGCCCAACCCGCAGCGGCCGACACCGTTCCGGCAGACGCCGCGCCCGAAGATCCCTTCGCAAACGTCCTGACCTTCGGATCGGACGGGGCGCAGTAGGCCCGGGCCGCCGGTCCTCGGGCAGGCCGCCTTCGCCAGGCCGTCGCGGAGTCCCGAGGACACACCTGAAGAGGGCCTCTGGATCGCCACGGCTTGCGGGACGGCAGCCGCAGACCCACATCGTTACGGTGTGATTCCATGACCCGGTGCGATACCCCGGTACGACGATACCATCGTCCGGTCAGAGCCTCGGGTCCGATCCTGCCGCCACCTTGGAGCGAAAGCCCCGTGACGACTCAGCTTCCCGCCCGCCGCCCCTTCCTGATGCGCCTCGGCGACAGCGGCACGCGGCTGTTCGAAGATACGGCGCTGTTCGACGAGATCCTGGTCCGCCGAAGCGCGGCCTTCATCCTCGACGCGCTTGTCCTGGCCGTCCTGAGCGTCGCGCTC
This sequence comes from Rhodovibrionaceae bacterium, assembly GCA_028285215.1. Lineage (GTDB taxonomy): Bacteria > Pseudomonadota > Alphaproteobacteria > Kiloniellales > DSM-21159 > Algihabitans. Next base: position 2,258 of record JANQPZ010000152.1, read on the forward strand.
TGGTTCGCGCTGGGCGTGATCGGCATCCTGTCTCTCGGCCTGCTGCTGCCCCTGCAGGCGGTGGCCCTGACGCTGCTGCCGATCGCCTACTACACCCTGTTCGTCGGCGAGGGCGGCGCGACGCCCGGAATGCGCCTGATGGATATCGAGGTGCGGAGCCTCGACGGCGGATCGGCCGACTACCTCCAGGCCTTCGTGAGAATGGCGACCTTCTCGGTCTCCGTCGCGATCACCGGCTGGCTCGTACTGATCGTCGTGTTCTTCAACGACCATCGCCGGGCGCTGCACGACTTCCTGTCCGGCACCGTGGTGGTGCGCCGCACGGCGGCGGAGGCGCGCAGCGGGCCCCAGGGTTGAGGCGGTACCGGCTGCGAAGACCGGCGATTTCATTTCCATGCAAATAACGATCGGCGCCTTTTGGCGCGATCTGATGCGGTCCTGCGCGACGCCTGCTTGAATCGGTCGGGCAACGGCCTTAACAAGCGTTTGCCATAATGCGGGCGCTGACTGAGACACGGCGCCCGCTTTCTCCTTTTTCCGACTGCGTGCGATGACCTCGAGCGACACCGACGGCACCCTCTCCGGCTACGACCCCGACGGCTACTATTGCGAGGTCTACGGCCTGCCCGAGCGACCGCTCGGCGAAACCGAGCGCACGCGTCAGCGACTGGACCGCATTCCTCTGGATCAACTGCGCACGCGGGCGGCCGATGCCGAACGCGAGCTCTACAACTTCGGCATCACCTTCACGGTCTACACCCAGAAGGATGCCGTCGACCGCATCCTGCCCTTCGATGTCATTCCGCGCCTCATCTCGGCGCGCGACTGGAAGACCATCGAAACCGGCGTGAAACAGCGGGTGGCGACGATCAACGCCTTCCTCGGCGACATCTACGGCCCGGGCAAGGCGATCAAGGACGGGATCATCCCGGGCGAGCTGGTCTACGAGAACCCCAACTACCGCCCGGAAATGGAGGGTTTCCGGCCGCCGCTGGGGACCTACGCGCATATCGACGGGACGGATATCGTCCGCGACCACCTGGGCGACTTCCGGGTGCTGGAGGACAACGCGCGCACGCCCTCGGGCGTCTCCTACGTCGTCGAAAACCGGCACCTGATGCAGCGCGCCTTCCCCGACCTGATGACCGGCACCGGCATCCGGCCCGTGTCCAACTACGGCCAGAAACTGCATGAGGCGCTGGCGGAACTCGCGCCGAAGGAGATCCTGGATCCCCAGGTGGCGCTGCTGTCGCCCGGCGTTTTCAACTCGGCCTACTTCGAGCACATCTTCCTCGCCCGCGAGATGGGCGTGCCCCTGGTCGAGGGCCGCGATCTGGTCGTGCAGGCCGACGATCGCGTGTTCATGAGAACCGTCGCCGGCCTGAAGCCGGTGGACGTGATCTACCGGCGCATCAACGACGACTTCCTCGACCCGCAGGCCTTCAACCCGGAGTCCATGCTGGGCGTGCCCGGCCTCTTCGCCGCCTATCGCAAGGGCAAAGTCGCCCTGGCCAACGCGGTGGGCACGGGTGTCGCCGACGACAAGGCCGTCTATGCCTACATGCCGCGGCTCATTTCCTACTACCTGGGCGAAGAGCCGATCCTCGCCAACGTCGACACGCACATCTGCCGCGAGCCGGAGGGGCTGCGGTACACGCTGGATCATCTCCAGGATCTTGTGGTCAAGCCGGTCGGAGAGGCCGGCGGCTACGGCATCACGGTCGGCCCCCGCGCCACGCAGGAGGAACTCGACGCCTGCCGGACGGCGCTGCGCGACGACCCGGCCAACTACATCAGCCAGCCGATGGTCCGTCTCTCCGTCTGCCCCACACTGACCGACGAGGGCGTCGCGCCGCGCCACGTCGACCTGCGGCCCTTCGCCATCACCGGCGAGTCCACCTGGGTCCTGCCGGGCGGCCTGACCCGCGTGGCGCTCCGCAAGGGCTCGATCGTGGTCAACTCCTCCCAAGGCGGCGGCAGCAAAGACACCTGGGTGCTGGAGTAACGACAGACCGATGGCAGGTTCTTCCCTTCTCTCCCGCTACGCCGAGGCGATTTTCTGGATGGCGCGCTACGTGGAGCGCGCCGAAAACCTGGCCCGCATCCTGGATGTGCACGAGAGCTTCAGCCGGGATATGCACGGCGGCCGGAACTGGGGCGCCATCGTGCAGCTCTACGCCGACGAGAAGGCCTTCTCCGTCCGTCACGACGAGCCCAGCACGGAGGCGGTGCTCAACTTCTATATCCTGGACGACAGCAATCCGGGGTCCATCGTGCAGCTCGTGAAGGCGGCGCGGGAGAACGCCCGCAGCCTGCGGCCGCTGATCTCCACCGAGATGTGGATCAATCTCAACACCTTCTACAACAGGATGCGCGCACTGCGGCCCGAGGATGTGGCGGAGGAGCGCATCACCCGCCTCTGCGGCGCCATCAAGGAAAGCTGCCAGAGCCACACCGGCATCACCGAAGGCACCTTCTATCGGGACGAAGGCTGGTACTTCTACCAGTTGGGGCGGCTGATCGAGCGCGCGGACCAGACCACCCGCCTGCTGGACGTGAAGTACCACCTGCTGCTGCCCAACCTAGAGGACGTCGGCACCAACCTGGACATCAGCCAGTGGAACGCGCTGCTGCGCTCGGCCGCCGGCTACCACGCCTTCCGCCGCATCCATCCCTCGGGCATGAGCCCGGCCAAGGCCTCCAGCTTCCTGCTGTTCAACCCGCTGTTTCCGCGGTCCGTCACCGCCTGCGTCGATCTGATGGACGAAACCCTGACGGACCTGCGCGCGCAGTACCGCCTGCGCGGCGGCGCGGCGGCGCTGGAGGCCCTGGACGAGCTGCGCGCCGTTTACGGCGACACCTCCATCGAGACCATCCTCAAGCGCGGCCTCCACGAGTTTCTGGACTGGACGCAAATGCGTCTCATCGACGTCGGCAGCGCCTTGGGGCATGATTTCTTCGGTTATGCGCCGACCCAGGCACAGACGCAGACGCAGGAGGCTTAGGGCCTGCTGAGATTTCCGATGCCGACTGGGCAGCAACAGGAAGAAGGCGTATCTAGAGGCCATGCCGAACGAGGCCTTCGATACGGAACTGGGTAAGCTCGACGCCTCGGCGTTCGAAGAGGCCGGCCGCAAGCGGGCCCCGCGGCCGCAACTCGTGGCGCCCTGCACCCCGTTGTTCGTGCTGCGCGAAACGCCCTGCCCCTATCTGGAAGGCCGCCTGGAGCGCAAGCTGGTCGCCGAGCTGCCGCCCGGCGACACGGCGCTCTATACGGAACTCAGCCGTGCCGGGTTTCGCCGCTCCCACCGCTTCGCCTACCGCCCGGCCTGCCGCGCCTGCGAGGCCTGCGTACCTGTGCGCATCCCCGTCGAGCGATTCCGGCCGTCCCGCTCGCAAAAACGCATCGCCAAACGCAATCGGGACCTGACGAGCGGCAGTCGGGCGGCCAAGGCCGACGGAGAGCAGTACGAGCTGTTCCTGGCCTATCTGCAGGCCCGCCACAACGGCGGCGAGATGGCCGGCATGGCCTACGGGGACTATCGGGCGATGATCGAGGACACGGTCCTGCCCAGCCGCCTGGTCGAGCTGCGCGACGGCGCGGGCCGTCTGCGCGCCGCCTGCCTGGTGGACTGGCTCGACGACGGCCCTTCGGCCGTCTACAGCTTCTTCGACCCCTCGGACGCCGACCGATCGCTCGGCACCGAGATCATTCTCCGGCTGATCGAGGAAACGCGCAGCCGGCAGCTGCCGTCGGTCTACCTGGGATACTGGATCGCGGACTCCCCGAAGATGGCCTACAAGGCCCGCTTCCGGCCGCTCGAGGCCCTTGGGCCGGACGGCTGGACCCTGCTGCCCGACAGCGCCGCCGACAGCTGAGAGCGCCCTGATTCGCCCGCCTCCCGAGGGCCCCAATTTGTTGCGAGTCTCTGCGGCAGCCCTTAATGTCCCAGCCACTGAGGCTTCCGGCGACATGCTGGTGTGTCGCCTAGGGGATTTGGACCGCCGAACCGGGCGGACCGCGAAAGACACGAACAGGGAGGTACTGTTTCATGGAGCGCCGTAAGTTTTTGAAGGGCGCCGGCGTTGCCGGCGTCGCCGCTGCCGGCGCAGCGGCAAGCGCATTCCCCACGCCTGCGATCTCGCAGGACATGCGCGAACTGCGCATGGTCACGACCTGGCCGAAGAACTTTCCCGGCCTGGGCACGGGTGCCCAGCGGCTCGCCGACCGCATCACCGCCGCAACCGACGGCCGTATCACGGTCAATCTGTTCGCCGCAGGCGAGCTGGTGCCGCCGTTCGAATCCTTCGATGCGGTGTCGGAGGGCACGGCCGACCTTTTCCACGGCGCGGCCTACTACTGGCAGGGCAAGTCGAAGGGCTTCAACTTCTTCACCGCCGTGCCGATGGGGCTCACCTACACGGAAATGAACGCCTGGCTCTATCATGGCGGGGGACACGACCTCTGGGTCGAGCTGGGCCAGGAGTTCAACCTGATGCCCTTCCCGGCGGGCTCCACGGGCTCGCAGATGGGTGGCTGGTTCCGCCAGGAAGTCAACTCGGTGGAGGACTTCAACGGCCTCAAGTTCCGCATGCCGGGGGCCGGCGGCGAGGTGCTTCGCCAGCT
>JANQPZ010000162.1 GCA_028285215.1 Rhodovibrionaceae bacterium
CTTCGCCGAAGCCGTGTCGACGCATCACGATGCGGCTGCGGAACAGCTCCGACCGCTCGTAGAGTGCCGCCGTGGCGGCGCAGGCCTCAGGATCGAGCAGGCCCGGCAGGCGCGCCGCACCCCAGCCGTTCAAGTCGTCTTCCACCGCCGTCCAGTCGACTCCGGTCAAATTGACGGCTTGCGGACGACTCGCGACGGCCGTCATGACCTTGGCGGCGGAGTCGCACTTCCGCTTTGCCGTGAAAGGACCCGAACGCGCATGTACATCTCCATGCAGATCCTGCAGCCTCTGATCGCGCTGGCGGCCGGTGTCGCCGTGCTGCTTTTCCCGCGCGCCCTCCACTACGTGATCGGCGGTTACCTGATCCTGATCGGCGTGCTGGGCCTGCTGCCGCATATCGGTTGAGCGAGGCGATCTCGGGGCAAAGGCCTTCTTGGGTTCGCTACTGGCGCTGCAGCTCTTCCATGCCTCTTTCCAGCCCCTCCCCGGCTTCGTCGACGGCCTCGTCGAGGCGCTCCCCGGCGCGCTCGAGCGGCCCCTTGTCTTCTTCGGCGACCAGCAGGCCGATGACGAAGGCGGCGATGACGGCGGCGGCAACCAGGCCGCCGATAACTACGGGTCGCATGGAACGGCTGCTCCTTGTCCTGCTCAGGTCATGGGATGAAAGGGTGGCGGGCAACGACCCTGCTTCCATCCCACGATAAGGCGACAAGTTCCAGTTTTCCCGTTCCTAGGGCCCGAGACGTGACCCGCTCTCTAGATCCCCTCGCCCTGGGCCTCTTGGGTCAGCAGTTCGGCCTTGCGGGTCAGACCCCAGCGATAGCCTCCGAGCTCGCCGTCCTCGCGCAGGGCGCGATGGCAGGGAATCACGAGGCTGACCGGATTGGTGGCGCAGGCCCGCCCGACCGCGCGCCAGGCGTTCGGCCGGTCCAGCATCTCCGCAATTTCGCGGTAGGTGCGGGTCTCGCCGTAGGGGATGGCGATCAGCTCGTTCCAGACCTGGCGCTGGAAGGCGGTGGCCCGAACGTCGAGCGGCAAGTCCAGGTGCGGTGTCTTGCCGGCCAGATAGGCCATCAGCACCTCCAGGGAGTCTTGAATCGCCGGATCGTCGCGTTCGATGGAAACGGCGGCCGGGAACTCGGCCCGCAGCTCCGCCTCCAGGGCTGCGTCGCTGTCGCCGAGCGCCAGAAAACAGAGGCCTCGATCGGTTGCGGCAGCCAGCAAGCGGCCAAGCGGCGAGTCGGCGAGGGAGTAGACGATGCGCGCGCCTGCGCCGCCCTTGGCGTAGGTCGCGGGAGTCATGCCCAGCGTGCGGTCGGCGTTTTCGTAGACCCGGCTGGAGGAGCCGTAGCCGGCCCCGTAGGTCGCTTCAGCCACCTTGCCATGGTCGCGCAGCTCGGCACGGAAGCGGTCCGCCCGGCGGGCCGCAGCGTAATCCCGCGGGCTCACGCCGAGGGCTTTCTTGAACAGGCGTTGCAGATGCCAGGGACTCAAGCGTACGGCCTCCGCCAGGCTCGCCAGGGTTTGGCGCGATCCATCGCCGTCGCTTTCCGCGTCGATCAGGTGGCAGACCCGTTCGACCGCCTGCAGCTGTGCCGGGGTCAGCCTGGCACGGGCGGCGGTCCGCCGTTCGGCCGTGCGCCCGCCCGTCGGCGTAGAACGCTGGACTTCGACTCTCTCCGTTCGGGTCATGACCTGCTGATCCATAGTGTGCGCTCCAGTCTAGCTCGTTCGCAGCTAAAGTGGGCTCTTGCGGCCTGCGCCTCTATCCGGTTTTTGCGCGCGGCCCTGCCGCGGGATCGAAGCGAATTCCGTGGCGCCGGTCTCGAGTTGTGGATGGTTGTATCCAACGTCACATAATCGTAATATTTTTGAAATCTTCGAGACGCGATGGCTGGCTACAAGCCCGCGGAACCGCGCGGCCACAGGGAGGTGGCGCGGTGTCTTCGTGCGTTTCGCACAACGATCACTGGGAGGTTTCACGATTATGTCGCAACACTCCAAACTGCTTGCGGGTGCTGCTGCCGTCGCGCTGCTGACTGGCGCCGGTGCGGCGCAGGCGCAGACCGAGGTGCAGTGGTGGCATGCCATGGGCGGCGCGCTTGGCGAGAAGACCAACGCCATCGCCGAGGGCTTCAATGCCAGCCAGTCCGAGTTCAAGGTGACGCCGGTCTACCGGGGCAACTACACGGAGACCATGACGGCCGCGATCGCCGCCTTCCGGGCCGGCGAGCAGCCGCACATCGTTCAGGTCTTCGAGGTCGGCACGGCGACCATGATGGCGGCCGAAGGTGCCATCTATCCGGTCTACGAGCTGATGGCCGATGCCGGCGCCGACTGGAATCCGGACGACTACCTGCCGTCGGTCGTGGGCTACTACACGACGCCGGAGGGCAACATGCTGTCGATGCCCTTCAACAGCTCCACCCCGGTGATGTACTACAACAAGGAGGTCTTCGAGGCCGCCGGCCTGGATCCGGAGAGCCCGCCGACCACCTGGCCGGAGCTCGAGGAAGCCGCGCGCGCGATCATCTCCTCCGGCGCCGCGACTTGCGGCTTCACCACCGGCTGGCAGTCCTGGGTGCAGCTCGAGAACTTCAGCGCCTGGCACAACGCGCCCTTCGCGACCCAGTCCAACGGCTTCGAGGGCATGGATACCGAACTGGCCTTCAACAGCGACCTGCACGTGGCCCACATCGGTGCCCTGCAGGCCTGGGCCGAGGACGGGGTGTTCAAGTACGGCGGCCGCCGGTCCGACAGCGCGCCGCTGTTCTATACGCGCGAGTGCGCCATGTACATGAACAGCTCGGCCGCCTATGCCGGCGTCACGGCCAATGCGGAGTTCGAGTTCGGCGTCGCCAAACTGCCCTACTGGCCGGATGCCCAGGGCGCGCCGCAGAACACCATCATCGGCGGTGCCACCCTCTGGGTGCTCCAGGGCCACGAGGCCGCGGAGTACGAGGCGGTCGCCGCCTTCTTCAACTATCTGGCGGAGCCGGCGGTGCAGGCGCAGTGGCACCAGGACACCGGCTACCTGCCGATCACCAACTCGGCTTGGGAGCTCAGCCAGGAGCAGGGCTTCTACGCCGCCAATCCGGGAACCGATACCTCGATCAAGCAGATGACGCTGAACGAGCCGACCCAGAATTCCAAGGGCTTGCGTCTCGGCAGCTTCGTCCAGATCCGCGACATCATCAACGAGGAGCTGGAGCGTATCTGGGCGGGTGAGGTCACGGCCCAGGAAGGTCTGGACACCGCCGTCGAGCGCGGCAACGACCTGCTTCGCCAGTTCGAGGCGGACAACAGCTAAGACGCGTTAGCGTACAACGGTGCAGGCCGTCCGCCGGAACGTCTCCGGCGGACGGCCCAGTGCCGTTTTTTCGGTCCTTTTCCGCCCTCAGGTCTGTCATCGTCCCTCATGGAAAAGCGCGTCGTCTTCCGCCACGCCTGGCTGCCGTATCTTCTGTTGCTGCCGCAGCTGGCGATTACGCTGATCTTCTTCATCTGGCCGGCCAGCCAGGCACTCTACCAGTCGGTGCTGCGCCAAGACCCCTTCGGTCTGCGCACCAGCTTCGTCGGTTTGGAGAATTTCGCGCGGCTGTTGCGCGACCCGCTCTACCTCGACAGCTTCCAGGTCACGATCGTGTTCAGTATTGCCGTGACGGCGCTGTCCATGGGGCTGGCGCTGCTGTTGGCGATTATGGCCGACCGCGTCATCAAGGGGGCGACCAGCTACAAGACGCTTCTGATCTGGCCCTATGCCGTCGCCCCGGCCGTGGCCGGCGTGCTCTGGTGGTTCATCTTCAATCCCACCATCGGCATCCTGAGCTACGGTCTGTCGCTTGTCGGCTACGACTGGAACCATGCGCTGGACGGCGGCGATGCGCTGACGCTGGTGATCATCGCCTCGGCCTGGAAGCAGATCTCATACAATTTCCTGTTTTTTCTGGCGGGCCTGCAGGCCATCCCGAAATCGCTGATCGAGGCGGCGGCGATCGACGGCGCCGGCCCGGGCCGGCGCTTCTGGACGATCATCTTTCCGCTCCTGAGCCCCACCACCTTCTTCCTGCTGGTGGTCAATGTGGTCTACGCCTTCTTCGACACCTTCGGCGTGATCCACGCCACGACCAACGGCGGGCCCGGCCAGGCCACGACGATCCTGGTCTACAAGGTCTTCAGCGACGGTTTCATCGGTCTCAACCTGGGCAGTTCGGCGGCGCAGTCGGTCGTGCTGATGCTCATCGTGATCGCGCTGACGGTGGTCCAGTTCCGCTACGTCGAGCGGCGTGTGCAGTATTAGGCGGCCGGGGAAAACAGCGCCATGATCGAACATCGTCCCTGGTTGGTCTGGCTGTCCCACGGCGTGCTGCTGCTGGGGGTGCTGATCGTCGCCTTTCCCATCTGGATCGCTTTCGTGGCCTCGACCCACGCGGCCTCAGACCTGGCGAGCGGGGTCACGCCGCTGCTGCCCGGCGGCTACCTGTTCGAGAATTACGCTAGGGCGCTTGGAAGCGGACACGAGGCCTCCGGTGCCGTGCCGGTGAGTCTGATGATGTGGAACAGCCTGGTGATGGCGCTGGCGATCGCCATCGGCAAGATCGCCATCTCTCTGTTGAGCGCCTACGCCATCGTCTACTTCCGCTTTCCCTTCCGCATGCTGTGCTTCTGGACGATCTTCGTCACCCTGATGCTGCCGGTCGAAGTGCGGATCCTGCCGACCTTCGAGGTGGTGGCCGACCTCGGCCTGCTGAATTCCTATGCCGGCCTGTCGGTTCCGCTGATCGCCTCCGCCACCGCCACCTTCCTGTTTCGGCAGTTCTTCCTGACCGTGCCGGACGAGTTGGTCGAGGCCGCGCGCATCGACGGTGCAGGCCCGCTGCGTTTCTTCAAGGACGTTCTGCTGCCGCTCAGCCGCACCAACATCGCCGCGCTCTTCGTCATTCTCTTCATCTACGGCTGGAACCAGTACCTCTGGCCGTTGCTGATCACGACGGACGAGTCCTTCTATACCATCGTCATGGGGATCCAGCGCATGGTCACCGTGGCCGACGCCGAGCCGCAATGGCCGTTGATCATGGCGACCACCATGCTCGCGATGATACCGCCGGTCTTCGTGGTCGTCGCGATGCAGCGGCTCTTCGTCAAGGGTCTGGTGGAGACCGAGAAGTAGGGCGGGTCAAAAGACTCAGTCGGGGGATTTTTCGCAGATGGCCGAGATCGGCTTTTCCCAGGTGAAGAAACGCTACGGCGGCACGCAGGTGATCCACGGGATCGACATGCAGATCTCCGACGGCGAGTTCATCGTCATCGTCGGACCCTCGGGCTGCGGCAAGTCCACCCTGCTGCGCATGGTGGCCGGACTGGAGGCGATCAGCGAGGGCGAGATCTCTATCGGCGGCCAGGTGGTCAACGATCTGGAGCCCAAGGACCGGAACATCGCCTTGGTGTTCCAGAACTACGCGCTCTACCCGCACATGAGCGTTTACGACAACATGGCCTACGGTCTGAAGATCGCGAAGCTGAGCAGGCCGGAGATCGAGGAGCGGGTGCAGCAGGCGGCCAAGATGCTGGAGCTGGCGCACCTCCTGGAGCGCAAGCCCCGCCAGCTCTCCGGCGGCCAGCGGCAGCGTGTCGCGATGGGGCGGGCCATCGTTCGCGACCCCGGCACCTTCCTGTTCGACGAGCCCTTGTCCAACCTGGACGCCAAGCTGCGTGTGCAGATGCGCCTGGAAATCAAGCAGCTTCAGCGCAGCCTGGGGACCACCTCGCTTTACGTCACGCACGATCAGGTGGAGGCGATGACGCTGGCCGACCGGCTGATCGTGATGAATGCGGGGGTGGCGGAGCAGATCGACACGCCGATGGCGATCTACGACCGGCCGGCCAGCCGCTTCGTCGCAGGGTTCATCGGCTCGCCGGCGATGAACTTCCTGGCCGGTCGTGTCGGAGAGGGAGGCCGGGAACTGAGGCTGGAGCAGGGGATGCCGCTGCGGTCCGGCAGCCTCAATCTCGGCAACCTGGCCGGGCAGCCGGTCACGGTGGGCGTGCGGCCGGAGCACCTGCAAGTGGTCGCCGAGGAGGATGCGGAGATGCACCTGCAGGTCCGTTTGGTGGAAACCCTCGGGGCCGACAGTCTGGCGCATGGCCATCTGGTTCCGGCGGAGGAGCAGCCCAACGGAACGCCGGAGGACATTCTCACGCTGCGTCTGCCGGGTGTCGCCCGGATCGCCGAGGGCGACCGTCTACCGCTGCGCGCTGCCGAGGAGTCGCTGCATCTCTTCGACCGTGAAAGCGGCTGGCGCCTGGCCGACGTTTAGAGCAGGATCGCCTTAGCTGGAATCGCTTTGGCGATCCCAGCTAAGGCGTGAATCATACTCTTATTATATGTGTAGAGCGCGATCGTCACCTAACGCGCGGTGATGCTCGGGGGACGCTGGGTGCGGGGTACGGCCGATTTACGTCTCTGCTCTGGTGCTCCGACAGCCGTAAGCCTATGTCTTCAATCGGTCCGCGACGTAAACTCAGGAGACTTGTTTCATGCCCGACGCCGCCGTTGCCGCGCCAGCAACCGTCAAGCAGATGCCGCCCTTCCATCTGGCTTTTCCTGTCGCCGACCTGGAGGCGACGCGGCGCTTCTACGTCGAGCTGCTGGGCTGCAGCGTGGGGCGAGAGGCCGAACGCTGGATCGACTTCGACTTCTTCGGCCATCAGATCTCGGCTCACCTGAAGCCCGAGGAAGTGGCTCGTGCCCAGACCAACGAGGTCGATGGCGATCAGGTCCCGGTGCGCCACTTCGGCGCCATTCTGGCCTGGGACGCCTGGCAGGCCTTGGCCGAACGCCTTCAGGCCGCGGGAACCGACTTCATCATCGAGCCGCACGTTCGCTTCAAGGGCGAGACCGGCGAGCAGGCCACCATGTTCCTCCTGGATCCCAGCGGCAACGCCCTGGAGTTCAAGGCCTTCCAGAACCAGGATCAGCTCTTCGCACGCTGACCGGGATCAGCCCTTCACGCGGTTGTCCAATTCGCTGAACATCTCTTCCGGCGGCGTCTGGTGCGTGAAGGAGGTGACGAAGTGACCCTCCGGGCTCATGAAGTAGATGAAGCTGGAGTGGTCCATCAGGTAGGTGGAGGCTGAGGCGTCATCCACGCGCTGATAGTAGGCGCGGTACTCCCGCGCCACATCGGCGATCTGCTCGGGGGTGCCCGTCAGCCCGAGCATGCGCGGGTGAAAGTGCCCGACGTAGGCCTTCATGGCCTCGATATCGTCGCGCTCCGGGTCTACGGTGATGAAGATCGGCACCACCTGTTCCGCCTTGTCGGGCGCGGCCTCTTCCAGCATGTCCAGGGCCTGCGTCATCTCCCAGAGGGCGGTCGGGCAGACGTCCGGGCAGTAGGTGAAGCCGAAGTAGATCAGCATGTAGCGCCCGGCGAAGTCCGCCTCCGTCACCGTCTGGCCGTTGTGGTCGACCAGCTCGAAGGGGCCGCCGATCGGCACGTGGCCGCCCGTGTCCACGGCCTGTAGCCGGTCGCCGGGCTGGGAGCTGTACCACCAGCCGGCCATGACCATCGATGCCAGCAAAAGCACGACGGACAACGACATGCCCGCGCGGCCGATCCAAGTCTGCGGCATACAAGCTTCTCCGTATGTTTGAACGCCCAAAGAGCAGCACACAGATAGGATGCCTCCAAAGCAAGTGCGAGGCAGCGCGACCCGCCGTCGCAAGGGGTGAGCGTGCTAGGGCGCGATCATCCTAGGCTGGAGCGGTCTCACATCCCCTTAGGACGATTTTGCTTCTCGGCCAATGAGCTGGATCAGGCGCCGTTTCGCGAACCCGGTTCGGCCGAGCGACTGCGGCAGTTGACCGCAATCGCGCACCTGTCGATGCTCGGCGGCATGCCGAGTTTGCCGGGAGCCTTCGGCTCCGCCGATCCGCTCATTCTACTGCTGCTCGCCATGGGGCTGGAAGGCTATCTGGGCGGGGCCTGGCTGACGGGCCTGCTCACGGCTCCCAGGGCCCGGCTCGTGCGCGCAGCCCGCGAGCTGCAACGCCGCCTGGATCGTGCCGAGCGCGGAAGGGGTGCGCGCATCGTGCGGGGCTGGATCGTTACACTTATCCTGCTGCTGCCGGCTTTCATGACCGGTTTGGCGCTCGAATTCGTCACCCGGAATCTGCCCTACGCCGTTCTGCTGGAATTGCCGCTGGTGGCCGCCCTGGTGCGTCAGCGCGGACCCTGGCAGGCCGCTGCACTGGTGCGCGACGGTTTGGCCGCAGGCAGCCCTCAGCTCGCGGAGCAGGCGCTGCTGCGTCTCGATCCCGATCCTGCCGCGCTCACGAGCCTGGAAAACCGTGCGATCGATGCGCTGGGCGCGCGCTTTGCGGACGGGGCCGTGGGACCTGTCCTCGGCTACCTGCTGCTGGGGCTGCCTGGCCTCTTGACGATTGCGACGCTGAGGCTCTTGGCGCGCCTCTATGGCCCTGACGGACCGTTTGGCCGCGCCGCTCTGTTGCTCGATAGACTACTGCTTTGGCCGGCACGGCGTTTCGCCGCCGTCCTCTTGGCGTTGGCAACGCTGTTTCAGCCGCAAGGCCAAAGTGGCCGCGCCATGCTGCTGGCCTTGTCCGGAGCCGCGCCCGGTGATGTGCTCCGGTCGGGGATTGGCGCCGCCTTTGCGGAACTGAACCGTGCGCTTTGGCTCTACGGAATGGCTTGCTTGCTGCATCTGGGTACAGTGGCGGCGCTGCTTCTGCTGCGCCTCAGTCTGGTTTCTGTCGACTGACGGCGGCGTCCCCTTGGCGTCAATGAAAACTCTCCGGCGTTCCGCTTTCGATAGGGATTGCCCTTCTCTATCGGAAAAATGGAGCGCCGTGTTTGACGTGTATTCAAGCGCGGCTAATCAACCAAAGTATATTTGTTGATATGCAAATAATACAATCTCGGCCAGAGACAGTGCTGATGTTAATTCGAATTCAATACTTTTAGCTCAGATCTAACCTCTCCAGATATCTCAATAGTGGAAGTCTCTCGGGGGCTCTTCATGATTCGCTCCGCCGCCTCGATCAACAACCTGCCAATCGCCGGGAAGCTTGCGGCCATTGTTGCCGTTCCCCTGATCGCATTGCTGATCGTATCGACCATCGAAGTTGTCCATGGCTGGCGCTCCTACAAGACGCTCGGCGATCTGCAGCAATTGATCGGAACCAGCGAAGGCATCGGTGGGCTGGTGCACGAACTGCAGAAGGAGCGTGGACGCACCAGCGGCTTCATGGCCTCCGACCGCGCCGCCGATCTGGCCGGGATGCTGGGGCAGCAGCGTCAGGAGACCGATACCGCGTTGCAGGTTTTTCTCGATGCCACGGCGGTTTTCTCGGAGGGTCATGGAAACGCCGAGTTTGATGAGTTCGGCGAGTTGCTCAACGTGGCTGAGACGCGACTTGAAGCGCTGGCGCTTGTGCGACGGGAGGTCGACAGCGGAACGATCGCGAGAGCGGATGCGATTAAGGCCTACAGTCATGCTGTCGGAACGCTGATCGAGATGGTGAACGCCATTTCGCGCGCGGCTCACGACGAATACATCGAGCGGCAGTTGCTCGCCCAACTGGCCCTCATGCAGTTGAAGGAGTCGGCAGGCATCGAACGGGCCATGGGGGCAGCCGCCTACGGTGCGGGTGAGGCTGTCGAAGCCGTCCACACGCGGATGATGCGGCTGATCGGCAGGCAGGACCAGGCGATTGTCGATGTGCGCGAACTCGCAACGCCGGAGCAGGTCGGATTGCTGGAAGCGGCCCTGAGCCCGGAGCGATTGCAGGAGTTCCTACGGCTACGCCAGCAAGTCGCCACTGCGCCGTTCGGTGGTGTATTGGACACTGCGGACGGGAAGGCTTGGTTCGCGGCTTCTACGGCGCGGATCGACGATTTGCGTGCCCTGGAGCGCACCATCATAGCGGACATTGCTCGTCTGACGGACGAGACGCGGGAAGGAGCCAGACGTACTCTCGTCTGGTGGATCGTCGAAGAGCTGGCGGTCTTGGTCCTCTGTCTGGGCCTTGCGATCTTCGTCTTGCGTGCAACGGTGCGGCCCTTGCTGCAGATGACCTCTGCCATGCAAGCGCTCAGCAAGGGCGACCTCGACGTGTCCGTCGGCGATACGTCGCGGCGCGACGAGATCGGTTCCATGGCGCAAGCTCTGGAGCATTTCCGCAAGCAGGCAGTCGAAGCCGAAGCGGCGCGCGTCGAGCGTCGGGCTGAGCGGGAGCGGGCCGAACAGGCGCGGCACCAGGCTCTGCAGAGCATGGCGGAGTCGATCGAGCGGGAAACCGGCGTCTCGGTCGCGACCGCCTCCGAAACGAGCGCACGCATGGAGTCCTCTGCACAGGAGATGATCCAGGCGTCGGAAGCCGTTCAGAGCGAGGCCCAGGCCGTCTCCTCCGCAGCGGAGCTGGCCCAAGCCACGGCTCAAGCCGTCGCCAGCGCGAGCGAGCAGCTCACAGCCTCGATCGGGGAAATCGCCCAGCAGGTCGGCCAGGCGACCACGGCCACCGCGACCACGGTCGAGATGGGTGGTCAGGCGCGCGCGCGTCTCGAGGCGCTCTCCCAGGCTGTTAACGAGATTGGGGCCGTGGCCGAACTCATCGCGGGTATTGCCGAGCAGACCAATCTGCTCGCCTTGAACGCGACAATCGAGGCGGCACGGGCCGGCGAGGCCGGCAAGGGCTTCGCCGTGGTGGCCGGTGAGGTCAAGGCCTTGGCCAACCAGACCGCCAGTTCCACCGAACAGATCAACCAGCGCATTTCCGAGGTTCAGAGCATGACGGCGCAAGCCGTCGAAGCGATGGGCGAGGTCACGGGAAACATCGCGCAGATCGACGAAGTGACCACCGCGATCGCCGGGGCTGTCGAGCAGCAACGTGCGGCGACCGGCGAGATCGCGAGAAATGTCCAGGAAACCTCGACGGCGGCCCAGAACGTATCGGAACGAATCTCGATTGTGTCCGCCCAGGCGACTCAGTCAGGCGAACAGGCGCAAGGCGTCGGCGCACTGGCGGGCGAGCTTCATGACAACGTGGCTCTGATGCAGAGAAGCCTTGCCGAGGTCGTACAGTCGTCGCTGCGTGAAGCCGATTCAGGCGGGACCGCCGAACAAGAAACGGCCGCCTGACGCCTGGAGCGTCAGGCCAGCAGCCTCCCGGGAGCTGCCTCTCGGGGCCGGTTTAGGAACTCTGGCCTTGCGGCTGCGGCAGGGCCTGGCGCAGGCGGTCGGCCTGCATGTTGTAGAACCGCCGTTCCAGCACGATGGTTTCCGGCGTGGCCGGAGGCGCGTTGTAGTAGGCGCGGTTCCACGCATGATTGGGGATCAGGCCGGCACCCTCCAGCGCGCCGCCTCCGAACAAGCCGACCGTTTTCGAGAAGGCGATGACGTCGCTGTTGAGATTCGTCGTGGTGGCCGCTTCGGCGCCCTTGCCAACCGGGCCGACCGCGACCGAAAGCTCGGCGCCGAGCTGCACCTTGTTTCTCATCATTGCGGCCAGGGCGCCGTCGTTCATGACGGTCATGACCAGCTCGCTGACCTGTCCGCCGATCTGTAGCCCGATCGAGCCTGCCGCAAGCGTGTAGAAGGCCGGCGGGCTCCAACTGCCGTCGCCGCCGCGCACCAGCAGCACGCCTCGTCCGCCTTCGGCGCCCAGAATGAAGCCTGCCTTGAGAATCTGCGGGAAGATGAGGATCGCCTTGGCGCGGCCTGCGACGGACTGCAGTTCGCTGAAGTTCGGGTCGCGCAGAAGCGACTCGGCCGTGAGCGCCGACTGGTCCACCAACTGACTCGCTTCCTGCGCGACGCCGTCCTGGGCGGCTGTGGGAGTGGCGGTCAGCGACAACAGGGCACCGGACGTCGCGACGGCGCTGGCCATGCCGAGGAAACGGCGGCGCGAAGGGTGGCGCAGATCGGGCATAGGTTTCTCCTTCAGAGGAACTCCGACTCGGGCCGACTCGAAGATCGTTCGTAGTTTAGCCTATTCGTCGAACTCCGGCGGAAGTGTGACAAGCTGGCGGCGTCACCGCGGCGGCAGGTTGACCGTGACAACCCGCCAAGTCCCCTCGTCGCCGGGCAAGTGACTGCCGGCCGGGCCTGCGAACCAGTCGATCCGCGTCAGCGAGCAGTTCTCGACCGAGAAGGCAAGCGCCCGCTCCGGCTCGATATCCAGCGCGATCGACAAGACGGCGCGTATCGTTCCGCCGTGGGCGACGCAGATCACGTCCCGGCCTTGCTGTGCCTCGCTATGGCGGCGCAGGGCGCGGCCGGCGCGTGCCGTGAGGTCGGCGAAGCTCTCGCCTTCGGGCGGCCGTTCGGTTGCCGGAGCCAACCAGAAGCGGTGCCATTCCGGATGGCGCTCGGCGCGCAGGTCCGCATGGCTGCGGCCTTGCCAGTTCCCGAAGTGTTGTTCTGCGAAATCCTGTTCGACCAGATAGTCGGGCAGGTCCTGCGGCAGGCGTTGTCGCAGCGCTTCGGCGGTTTGGCGCGTTCTCTGGAGATTGGTCACCATCCAGACCGCATCGGCTGGCAAACGGCTGGCCAGCCCATCGAACAGTCCGGGGTCGCTGCAGTCGGCCGGCAGGTCGTCCTGCCCGTAGATCACGCCGCCACTGTCGACCGGCGCGTGGCGGATAAACCACCAGCGGGTTTCGCTCATGAAAGACTCGCCAAAGTGTTGAGAAGGGCTACGTCACCTTGCGTTCCAGCGTCGCCGATATAGCTGCCCCTCTGCCGACCCGCAACCGTCGCCCGGCGATAGCTTCTGCTTTCGGCGCCCTCTAGATCCATGATGAGAGTAGGATTCCACCTGGGGCGATCCTGCTCTAGAAGCTGCGGCAGAAGTCCACTCCCCACACGGCCCGAGGAGAGATCCTAGAGATGCCCGACCAATCCAGTGTGCCGGCCGCGAGTCTGACCGAGATCCGTGATCTGCTGAAGCGGCTGCCGGGTCCCGATCTGGAGGCTGGCAGCGCCGCCGAAGTGCGGCAACGCGAGCTTCTGAAGCCGCCGGGCGCCCTGGGGCGCCTGGAGGAGATCGCGGTCTGGTTGGCAACCTGGCAGGGTCGTGCGCATCCGCAGATCGAACGGCCCCATGTGGCCGTTTTTGCCGGAAGCCATGGTGTGGCGAATCGCGGCGTTTCCGCCTATCCCCCCGAAGTCACGCAGCAGATGGTCGGCGCTTTCGTGAACGGTCTGGCCGCGGTGAATCAGTTGGCCGCCGAGACCGATGCCGACCTGCGTGTCTACGAGATGGCGCTGGAACTGCCGACCGGCGACATCACGCAAGGGCCGGCTATGGGCGAAGAAGATACGGCCCATGCCATGGCCTACGGCATGATGGCGATCGAAGAAGGGCTCGATGTCGTAGCCCTCGGCGAGATGGGGATCGGCAATACGACGGCTGCGGCGGCCTTGGCCTGCGGCCTCTTCGGCGGTGCGGCCGAGGATTGGGTCGGCCCGGGTACGGGGCTCGATGCGCAGGGAGAACGGCGAAAGGTCGAGGCAGTCTCGACGGCCCTTCAGGCGAACGCGGGCGCTCTCTCCGACCCCTTGACCGCTCTGGCCGCGCTCGGCGGGCGGGAGCTTGCGGCGATTGCGGGCGCGGTTCTGGCCTGTCGGATCGCCCGCATCCCGGTGTTGCTGGATGGCTATGCCTGCAGCGTTGCGGCTGCCGTTCTGCACAAGGCCGATCCCCGTGCGCTCGATCACTGCCTGGTCGCCCATTGCTCGGCCGAGCCCGGTCACGCGCGCCTGCTGCAGCTTCTCGACAAGCGCCCGCTGCTCGACTTCGCCATGCGTTTGGGAGAAGGCTCCGGCGCCGCACTCGCCGTGCCGCTGCTCAAGGCCGCCTGCGCCGTCCACAACGGTATGGCGACCTTCGCGGAGGCGGGCGTCAGCGGCAGGACGCAGTAGCTGAGCCGGTCGGCACGCCTATGGCCCTCTGCCCGTTCGGCTTGCCTTTGTCGCGCGCAGGGCCGACATCTCTAGCCACCATGGCCAGATCCGAACGACCGGAGTCGTCCGCACGGCAGAGCGACTGGAGGGGGACGCCCGCCGGTGCGTCGGGAACCGTGCCCCCACCCATCCCTGGCGGGCGCATCCGTTTGCGCACGCTGGTGTTCATCCGCTGGATCGCCGTGATCGGGCAGGTCATCGCCCTGCTTGTGGTGCAGCTTGGTTTGGATTTTACCGTACCGCTGATGCCGGCGGCCTTGGCCATCGCAGCTTCCGGACTGCTGAACCTCTTCGCATCCATCGGGCACCGCGGCACCGTTTGGCTCGATGATCACAGGGCCGGACTCTATCTCGCTTTCGATCTGGTGCAGCTGGCGGTGCTGCTGGGCATCACCGGCGGTCTCAACAATCCCTTCGTCGTGCTGCTGCTGGCGCCGGTCGTGGTCTCCGCCGCAACCCTGGCCGGGTGGGTTACGGCCCTGCTGGTCGGGGTTGCCGTCACCTGCGTGACGGCGCTTGGGCTCTGGGCGCTGCCTTTGCCCTGGCGGGAAACGGGGTTTCTGCTGCCTGATATTTACCGCGCGGGTATCTGGATCGCGCTGGTGATCGCCGTGTGCTTCCTGGCGCTCTACGTTTCCTCATTGGCCAAGGAGTCCCGGCAGATGGCCGATGCCCTCGCGGCGACGCAGATGGCCCTTGCGCGCGAGCAACGACTCAGTGCCCTTGGGGCGCTCGCCGCCGCCGCGGCGCACGAGTTGGGCAGCCCGCTGGCAACGATCGCCGTGGTCGCGCGCGAGATCGAACGCGAACTCTCCCCGGATCTGCCGGCCGACAGCCCGCTGCGCAGCGATGTCGGGATTCTTCGGGAGGAAACGGCGCGCTGCCGCGACATCTTGACCGAGCTCGGCCGGCGTCCCGATGAGGAAGCGCGCGACCTCGGCGATCCTCTGAACCGGATTCCCGTCTCGGCTCTGGTGGAGGCAGCGGCGGCGCCCTTCCTGCGCGAAGGGATCGATTTCCAGATCCGCCTTTCGCCGGCCGGGGGCGTGGGCGACGAGCCGCTGGTGCCGCGCCTGCCGGAGGCGGTGCATGGCCTCGGCACTCTGATCCAGAATGCGCTGCAGTTCGCCAGGACCAGCGCCGAAGCCGAGGTTTCCTGGGACGACGCGCGTCTGACCCTGCGCTTGACCGACGACGGTCCAGGCTTCGACGAAGCGGTCTTGGGGGCACTCGGCGATCCCTACGTCTCCACCGGCCGTCGCGGACGCAGCAGCGATTTCGGCGTCGGGCGCCAGAGCGAGAAACACATGGGGCTCGGCGTCTTCATCGCCCAAACGCTGTTGGAGCGTACCGGCGCCAAACTGAGCTTCGGCAACCTGCCGACGGTTCAAGGTGGCCGCGGGGCAGAGGTTGTCGCCGTCTGGTCACGCGCCCATTTTGAAGGTTGGACCTAACTGCAAAGCCTTGGCCTGCCATGACCCTCGATGCCGTCCCCGAGAACACGAGCCCGAGCCCGGAGCAACTCGATCGCAAGCTGGCGGAACTCACCGACCGCAGCCTGCTGATCGTCGATGACGACGAAAGGTTGTGCAAGCGTCTGGCGCAGGCCATGGAACGCCGGGGGTTTGCCGTCGAGGCGGCAACCAGCGTCCGCGAGGGGAAGGAAAAGGCGAGGGTCCGTCCTCCTGCCTTCGCTGTTGTGGACTTGCGCCTGGACGACGGCAGCGGTCTCGACGTCGTCGCCGCCTTGCACGAAGCCCGCGCGGACTCCCGCGTGATCGTGCTGACCGGCTACGGCAATATCGCGACGGCGGACGCGGCCGTGAAGGCCGGCGCCACCGATTACCTGCCGAAGCCGGCGGATGCCGACCAGGTTTTCGCGGCCTTGCTGGCGGAAGAAGGCGATCTGCCGCCGCCGCCCGAACATCCCATGTCGGCTGACCGGGTGCGCTGGGAGCATATTCAGCGGGTCTACGAGCAGTGCGACCGAAACGTTTCGGAGACGGCCAGGCGCCTGCGTATGCACCGCCGCACGCTGCAGCGCATTCTCGCAAAGTACGCGCCCCGCCCGTGAGACCGCGGCCTTGAAGGGGAGGCCGCGTTACGTTCGCAATCCCGAGGTCGTTCTGACCACCGTGGGTGGCCAGTTCGTCCTGGTCCTGGAAGCAGGCGCGCGCTCCTACAGTCTCGATCCCATCGCCAGCGGGATCTGGCGATTGCTGGAGACGCCAGCCTGCAGTGCCGAGATCTTCGAAGCGCTGGCCGACGCTTTCCCCGACGAGCCTCCCGATCAGATTGCCGAGGATAGTGCCGCTGTTCTCGGCGACTTGATGGCTGCCGGCTTGGTCCGGGAAGCTTGACTCCGGCGCTCGCGCCGCCATCCGATTTCGAGCTTCGAATGAGAATGAAAATCACTTGCAATTAGGGTGGCGAAACGGTTAGCGTTCGAAAAAGCGAGATTCACACAATCGAAGGACGACAGATGCCGCGCGACGGGGCATTTCGAGTGTCGGCGCCGCCGACCGGCTGGGTTTGCGACTTGATGTCGGGCGAGCGCCTGCTGCTTTGGGCCTATCGCTCCTGGCTCGAAGGCCTGACGGCGAGACAGCCGACGCGTCACCAGGAAGTTTGGAACGGCCTCTCCCGCCAGCTCGGGTCAGAGCCGGCGCGTCGTTTGCTTGGCGCATTGTCGCGGCTGATTTACCGCTGCGTGCGGGAAGCGCAAGGCGAGATCGCCTTTCACCCGAACTGTTGCCGGCAGGTGGCGCCGGACGAGTGTCGGCTGCTCGGTCTTGTCGCGGCGACCGGACATCACGAGACCGCGCTGGCGCGCAATCAGGCGGCGCGCCTGCTGCGCGGCGGGTCGGGCGACGACCTGCTTTCTCCGGCTGCCGATATCGCGCGGGTGCTGCAAGAGGCTGGCTACGATCTGCCGCTGCGCCGCACCGACGACCGCAGCGAAGCGATCCTGCGTGCGGTGGAAGCCTTGCCGACGCTCGACCGCAGCCTGCCCAACTGAGAAAGCCTCTCGGGCTTCAGTATCCCCGTTCCAGATCCACGAGACCCGGTGGACGGCCGCCAGCCTCCAGCGTGCGAATGGCCTGCGCCATGGCTTCGGCGGCAGTCTCGGGAATGGTCATGGAGGCGATGTGCGGCGTGACCACGACGCGCGGGTGGCTCCAGAGAGGCGAGCTGTCCGGCAGCGGTTCGTGGCGGAAGACGTCCAGGGTCGCCGCATCTATCTGTCCGGAG
>JANQPZ010000192.1 GCA_028285215.1 Rhodovibrionaceae bacterium
CTCCACGAAAGGAGCCGGCAGGACGAAGTCGCCCGGCGTCACGGCCCGCACCACGTAGGCCAGTACGAAAGTCTCCTCCGCTGCCAGATCGACTGCGGCGACGTAACGGTCGTCCCGCCGCGCTTCGTACAGGGGTGTCGTCAACTGCGGCAGGAAGGCGAAGCCCGCCGTCGCCGTGCCGCGACCTGCGAGCACCGACTCCAGCTCGACACCCGCCGGCAGCAGATCGACCACCAATGCCTGATGCTCCCGCCCGTCGGTAACGCGGCCGCTCAGCACCACCACCGCCTGATCGTTCTGCGTCAAGCTGGAAGGATCGATAGTGTTGCCCTGGAAATCCAGCAGGCGGCGGGCAATTGTCAGGCCCTCGGCCGCCGGCGCCAGAGGTGCGGCAGGAATGCCGACCTGGGTCGTCGTGACTCGCAGGCCGTCGCTGCCGACGTTGGTCAACGTGACTCCCTGTTGCAGGTCCTGCACGCTGGGCCGCAACGTGATCGGGGCCGCTCCCTCCACGGCCTCTCCATTCAATGCCAGCGCCAGGACGTCCTGCTCAGGCGTCAGACCGCGCGCGGCAAGCAAGAGCCAGAGCTGCTCCTGGGTGCTGAGCCGCTGGCGCGTCGCCTGCAGCAGCTCGACACGCGCCGCTGCCTCCCAGGCCTCGGCCTCCAACCCGCTCTCGGCCAGCAAGGCCGTCGCCAGCGCGGCGTCGCGCAAGTCCGATCCGTAATCCCAGGAGATCAGACGGTCCGGCACCCTCCGCCAGTCGTCGCCGGCCAGAGCGAAAAGCCGCGCGGCCCGCTCGCGCTCACCGACCGCCGCAAGCGCAGCCGCGAGCTGCAGCCGCGCGACAGGACTCGGCAAGGCGCCGGCCTCCTGCTCCGCAAAGTAACGCAGATCACCGGCATCGGCCCGGCCTGCACGGGCCAAAACTTGCCAAGCATAGGCGCGGCCGGCCAAATCGTCGTTCCAACTTGAGCCTGCCTGCGCCGCGAGATAGTCGTAGGTGCGATCCAACGCCGTGGCCGGCACGACGAAGCCCTCTCCCTGCGCCCGCGCCAAAAAGTCTGCTGCATAGGCGGAGATCCAGAGGTCTTCGCCGGCCCGAGCGGACCAGAGGCCAAACCCGCCGGCCGGCGTCTGGCGCGCCAGGACCGAAGCGACAGCCTCACGCACCTCGTCGCGGATCCGCGTGTCCGACCAGTCGAGCGCCACGTCCCAGGTCGCCGCCAACTCCGGCAGATAGACCAAGGGCAAGGCACGGCTGATCGTCTGCTCGACACAGCCGTAGGGATAGCGCTGCAAGGCCGCCAGGAGACCTGCCCCCCCGAAGTCCGGCCGGTCGCTCACCGTGACGCTGAGATCCAGGTCGTCGGGCAGGAAGTCGGCAGCCAGCTCGCCGCCAAGCCTGCGGCTCTCGTTCGGACCCAGTTGGTTCAGGTCACGACGGGTGACGTAAGGCTGGGCCGCGCGCACCTGGATATCCCAGCCGCGCTCCAGCTCGAAGCCGTCGGGGCCGGTGACAACGAGTTGAACCCGCGTTCCGCCCAGCGCCATCGCCTCCATCGGCACCGCGAGGGCGCCGCTGGCACCGGCCGCCAGTCGAAGCGAGGCCCCGGTGTCCACCGCGACGGGCGCACCGGCAGTCACGGCGACCCGATAGTCGCCGGCCGGCCCCGCGACGTTGTTCAGCTCCAGGGTCGCTTCGGCCCGGTCGCCCAAGGCCAGGAACCGCGGCAGGATCAGATCGGCGACCACCGGATCGCGCACCGTCACCGGCGCGGCCGCGGCGCCCAGACCGCCCAGCGACCACGCCATGGCCATGACCCGCAAACGACCGTTGAAGTCGGGCACCCGGAAGGTCACCTCTGCAGTGCCGTCCGGGTTCAAAGCGACAGGACCGCTAAACAGCGAAACAACCTGTGTGGTGCGCAAGGAGGGTCCACCGAGATTGGCCGGCGCGCCGCCGCCGCTGCGCACCTCGCCACGCATTCCCTCCGCCGGATCGATCAGCTTACCGTAGAGGTCGCGCAGATCGAGACCGAGACGACGCTGACCGAAGACATGCTCCAGCGGGTCCGGCGTGTCGAAGTCCGTAACCAGCAAGACGCCCTCGTCCACGGCCGCCACGACCAGATGCACCGGGTCGTCGCCGCTTGCCAGATCTGCGCCGCGCACTGACAGGGGAACGGTCATCTCGCTGCGCGGCAGGATCTCGGCCGGCGGTGTCACAGTCACCTCCAACCGGCGTGCCGGCCGGTCGACGGTAAACCAGGCCGCCCCCATGGCCCGCGCAGGCGCGGCCGGCGCTTCCCCTTCGGCTGCGGCCCGGCGCGGTCGGTAGGCCGTCACCGCAAGATAGGCGCCCGGTCCCCAGCCGGCGTCGACCGGCAAGGCGATCTGCCGGCCCTCCGCCGGCAGATCCACCTCCAGACTGTGCAGCACCTCATCACGCAGGATGGTCACCAGGGCACGACCGGCAAAGGGCGCCTTGACGAAAGCCTCCAGCGTCTGGCCGGCCCGCAGATCCGGCTCCGCCAGCGTGACCTCCAGGGCATCCGGCACATCCGTCTCGCCGGTCGCTGCCCTCCAGCCCGCACGGATCGGCAGATCGGTGGCCGCGCCACCGGCATCGACCACCCGCAACTTGTAGTCGCCCCAGACGAGTGTCCGCTGCAGCAGCGCCCGGCCTTGCGCATCCGTGGTCACCGTCTCCTCGGCCAGCGGCACCTCCGTCACGAGGCGCCGCCAGCGGGTGCCGTCCTGCCAATAGGGGATCCAGTCGCTGCGCACCTCGATCCACTCGACCTGCAGATCTCGGCCGGCGAGCGTCTCCCCGGCCGGGTCCAGGGCAACGAGGTCGACCGCCGCCGTTTGGCCGGCATCGATGCTGTTATCGGCAAAGCGTGGCTTCAGGCCAACCTCGGCCGCGCGTGGGCGCAGTGGCAGCTTCAACCTGCGGGTCACCGGGCGACCGCCGGCATCGAACAGACTGACGCTGACGGTCGCCGCCAACGGCCCGGCCGTGTCGGGCAGGCGCGGCAGCTCGACAGCGACACGGCCGCGACCGTCCGTATCGGTCCGGGCGGTTGGCAGCGTCTCGCGCAGCGAGCTGGCGACTTCTTCTGTCAGGCCGAAAACCCAGTCTCGGTAGTCGGCAAAGGGCTCCGGGTCGAGCGCGACGACGGCTTCGGCCTCGAGGGTCAAATCGGCTGCCGGCGCACCGAAGAGCCAGCGCCCCTCGACCGCAATCTCCGCCACCTCCCCCGGCGTCAGGCTGTTACGGTCGCTCTCCAGGCTCAATTCGAGACGCTGCGGTACGAAGTCCTCCACCACGAACTCGGTAGCGCCGACCGGCGCCGCCTCGGGATCGAGGAAGACCTCCGCGCGCCAGAGACCGGTCGGCACGGCAGCGGCGATGGGCAGAGTAAAGAGATAGCCGCCGAGCCCGTCATCGCGGCCAACGCCGCGATGGGCCTCGACCCCGTCCGGCCGCCGTACGGAAAGTGTCAGAGGCCGGTTCGGCAACGCCAGGCCGTCGTCGCGGCGCAGCAGGGCCGTCAGATTGACGCTTTCACCGGGCCGGTAGATGCCGCGCTCCGGCGTAACGAAGGCGTCCACCGCACCCGGCGAAGGTCGCCCGGCAACACCGCGTTCCGACAGATCGAGCGCCGGCCCACGCAGATCGACGAAGGTGAAGTCGCCGCTGTCCGTGCTGGCATAGAGCGCCGCCGGGCGATTGCCGCCCTCGCCGCGCAGAAGGCCCTCGGGAAAGCGCGCCTGACCGTCCGGTCCGGTGATGACGCGGCCAAGAATCCGGTTGTTGCGCGCGACCAGGTGCAGTTCGGCCCCCGACAGCGCCCGCGCGTCGGCGAAGGAACGGGTAAAGACGGTCAGGCCGTCGCGCCCTTCGAAGAGAGACAGTCCGAGATCGGAGATCACCAGCCATTGGGTTGCCCGCTGCAACCAGGGTTGATCCTCGCGGTCCGGATCAGGGATGTCTGCAACCAGGACATAGACGCCCGGAACCCGATCGGGGACGATTTCGTCGAGCGGAATCAGGGTGGTCTGTTCAACATTGGCCTGACCGTCAGGCACCGCCAGGGCGCCTTGCCACAACCGCTCACCCTCCCGCGCCGCCAAGGACTCCAGATCGTAGCCGCTCAACTGCCGGCCGAGGTCGCCGTACGCCAATTGGGTCAGCAGATTGCGATCCCCGACGCGGTAGAGCGACAGGTTCAGCTCAGTTGCATTGACGCTGGTCACCGGCAGCAGGGGGTCGTCGTCGGCCGGCAGGACATAGGCTCCGGTCTGAAAACCGACGCTGGGCGTGCGATCCGCCACGATAATCTGGAGATCGGCCACCCCGTCGAGGGCCTCGCCGCGCGCCGACTGCAGGCCCGACCGCAGGGTCAGGCGATAGCTGCCGCCGTGGCGCAACCCGCTCAGGCACAGACGATCGCCGCGCAGGCTGGCATCCAGCGGCGCGACAGGTGCCAAGTCCAGATAGTCGGTCAGCGGCAGCGGTTGGCGTTGCGCCAGCCGGCCGGTGAAAACCAGACAGGCCTCGGGATGCGGCCGGTCGAGATCGACCTCCACCTGCTGGAACCGCGTGGCGTAGCGTTCGGCCAGCAGAGCACGTCGTTCGGCGACCTCCGCAACCATCAAGACCGCCGGGAGGCGATCCATCCAGGCGACAGCCACGGCGCCGCCTTGGCCCATTTCCAAAACGTCCGCCAGCAGCAGCAACGCGCCGCTTTCGACCTCCGAGGGCAACCGTTCCCGATTGCCCCGCCCGGCAGCGGCCAGCCAGGCCGCAGCTTCGGCATCGCCGAGTTGGCGCCGGTCGAAGTAGAGACGCGCCAGAGCGAGCCAGTCGCCAGGCTGAGCCAGGCCCGCGCCGGCCAAGACTTCCAGCTGCCGAAGCCAGAGATCGGAGTCCTCTCGGCCCCGCAGTTCGGCAAGCAGGCTCGCCCGGTCGCGCGGCGCCGCGGCGCCCGCCGCTACCGCGAACTCCAGGTTGGCGGCGAGACGACCCTCTAGACGATCGGCGGCCTGCTCGGCCAGGGGCAGCGCCAACTTTTCGGGAGAAGCCGAGAGGGCCGGCGGTACGGCCAGAAGCAAGCTCAAGAGCAACCAGGGTCCGACGCGGCGCAGTAACGGCATGGAGCACCCCCCTTATCAGCTGGAAACGGCTCGGGTCCGGAACTGTCCTCCGGCCAGCCCGGACTCCTGAGCGGCTGACATGGAGGTACCGAACGACAGAGGGCGGACGAGGGCCGGAGATCCGTACTTCGGACGATCAAAGTCCGCCAAAGCTGCGAAACCAAGGCAAGGTCACGACCGAACAGGGGCGATCGGGTCAACGAGCCGTCAAATCAGTCGTCCACCAAAGTCGAGGCAGGTCTCCGGCGTCACGCGCAACCGCCGTCCATCCAATAAACAGTCGACCATATCCGCAGGAATAGCCGGGGCACCGTCTCGCCTGGGCGCCGCATTTGACTGGCTGCCGAGCGCCCGATCCACCGATGCGTTCTGGCGGTAGACCATCATCGCCTCGGGCAGCAGCGCTTCGATCTGGGCGATGCGCGTCTGGTCCGACGGGTGGGTCGACATGAACTCGGCCGGCGCTTCGCTCTCCCGCTCTTCGATCCGATCAACCCAGAACTGCCGCGCCTCGCGCGGGTCGTAGCCCTGGCGCGCCATGTACTCAACCCCCAGGCGGTCGGCCTCGAGTTCATGCCGCCGAGAGTAGGGCAGCAGGATGCCGAAGGTGGCACCGGCGCCGAGGGCGCCAATGGCGATCTGCGTGGCTGCCCGGTCGGTGCCGATCCCAGCCAGCACCGCCGCGGTGCCGCCAACAAGCAGAGAGGCCAGCACCTGTTGGCTGACCCGCTCCGCCGAATGACGCGCCGCGACATGGCCGACTTCGTGGCCGACGACAGCCGCCATCTGCGCCTCGTTGTCGAAGTCTTCCAGGATGCCGGTGAAAACCGCGACCTGTCCGCCTGGAAGGACGAAGGCATTGGAAGGCCCTTCGAAGACCTCGAATTCCCAATTCCGCGTTCCGCCAAGACCGGAGGCATCGACCATGGAACGACCGACACGCCGCACGGTCTCGCGTTCCTTTGCCGTTCCCCCGCGTTCGTACCGGCGCTGCACCTGCTCCCAGGTTCGAACCGACATGGTGGCCAGATCGTCGTCGCTGACCAGCATCAGCTGGTCGCGGCCGGTCATGGGGTTGGTCGAGCAGCCGGAGAGCACAACGGCACCGCCGGTAGCCAAGCCCAACAGCATCCGGCGGCGCGTCATAATCGGCCCGAAACCGCCGGCCGCTGCCAACCTTGCATGTCTGAGACAACAAGCCATCGTCCATCCCTTCGACCCAGACTGCGGTCGCCTCCCGACAATCTTACGCAAGTGAGGGAGACGAGTCTCCCTCGCCCTGACCGCCCGCACCACCTGACACCAGGTCGGACAACAGAACGGCGAGCGGCGTCAGCGTCAGGCAGGCAACGAAGAGCAAGGCGTAACCGGCCCTGCCTTACCGTCTGGAGACGTGCAAGCCCGGCTGTGCCGATAGCACAGCTCACCCCTTAAAATTGCAAAACCTGTAACATCGCAATCGAAATCTGCATATATATTGTATACTATTTCAAGACTTATCCACCGATTTAAATAAAAAGGATGCGAATATGGAATCGCTCTAAAAAATTATGGTGATTTTTACTATAAGTTTACATGCGAGCTGCGAAAACCCGAAGGGATTGAAACCGCCAGATAAGGAAAGCGATCGGCCATGCCTGCCAGCGACCTCGAAGACCGCCTTCGGTTCATTCAACTCGACGAAGAGTCCCTCAACCGCTTGCGATCTTTCCGGCCCTGGCTGGAGCAGCGCCTGCCCGAGATTCTGGACCGCTTCTATGTACACCTCGGACGCTTCCCGGAGATGACAGCGCTCTTTCCGACGAAGGAGAGCCAGCAGCAGGCACATGCAGCACAGCTGCGGCATTGGCTGACCATCGCGGAAGGGACTTACGATCAGACCTATCGGGCCTCGGTGCAGCGGATCGGAGAAGCGCATCACCGGCTTAACCTGTCCCCGCAGTGGTACATTGGCGGTTATGCGCTGCTGATGACAGAACTGCTGACGGGCGTCGTCGAGCGGATGCCTGCGGGCTGGCCTGGCAGAGCGGGCAAAAGCGACTGCGCAGCCAATGTTGCGACGATTGTCCGGGCCGTGCTGCTGGATATGGATTTATCGATCTCCGTCTACATGGAGGAGAACCGGCGCGCCAAAGAGGAAGCACTGGCGCGCCTGGCGGCCAGTTTCGAGGAAAAGATCGGTGCGATCGTGGAAACCGTCGGGCAGGCAGCCGGAGACATGCACGGCACCGCGACGCAACTGCTGAAGACGGCAGAAGGCGCGAGCGAGCTGACAGTCTCGGTTGCAGCAGCTTCGGAACAGGCCTCCAGCAACGTGGCTACGGCCGCGGCCGCCTGCGAACAGATGGGAAGCTCTGTTCGGGAGATCTCGACCCAGGTTCAGCAGGCGGCGAGCATCGCAACCGAGGCCGTCGAGCGAACCGAACGAACGACCGAGAAGGTACAGCAGCTGGTCACCTCCGCCGACCGGATCGGAACGGTGATCACCTTGATCAAGGAGATCGCCGAGCAGACCAATCTTCTGGCGTTGAATGCGACAATCGAGGCAGCCCGCGCCGGGGAGGCCGGCAAGGGCTTCGCGGTGGTCGCATCGGAGGTGAAAAGCCTGGCAACGCAGACGGCGAAAGCGACCGAGGAGATCAGCCAGCAGATCGCTGCCATGCAGTCGGCCACCGACGAGGCCGCCGAGTCGATCGACTCGATTTCCGACGCAATCAGCCGCATCAACGAAGTTTCCGGTTCGATTGCCTCAGCCGTCGAACAGCAGTCGGCAGCAACCAACGAGATCGCGCGGAACACCCAGGAGGCCTCGGTCGGTACGCAAGGCGTCTCGGCCGATACCGCAGCGCTTCGGACCGCGTCTTCGGAGACCGGAGAGGCCGCGCAAACCGTCGTTGCCGCAGCGGACCGGCTGTCCAACGATGCGCAGCAGTTGCGTCAACAGGTCCAGGCTTTCCTGCAGGACATCGCAGCCGCCTGACGCCAGGACCGAGGTCGCACGCGGGAGCGGCTCCCGCTGTGCCGTCAGGTCAACATCGACGGCTGTCGAAAACCAAGGTGGCTGCGCGACCGTTGGCGGCCTTTCCTAGAGTCACGGAGGAGCTGCGATTGAAACCGCCCCGCCCGGAGGACGAACTTAAGACTGAGCAGGCGGAAAGACGAGACGCGCGCAGGTGCCGACTCCCAGTTCGCTCTCCAGTTCGAAGCGCGCGCCAAGCAGTTCGGCAAGCTGGCGAACGATCGGCAGGCCCAGGCCCAGGCCGCCTTCCACCATGGCTTTGGCTTGCTCGCTGCGCTCGAAAGGCTGCAGCAGAGTCTCGATCTGATCCGGCGGAATGC
Organism: Rhodovibrionaceae bacterium; assembly: GCA_028285215.1. Lineage (GTDB taxonomy): Bacteria > Pseudomonadota > Alphaproteobacteria > Kiloniellales > DSM-21159 > Algihabitans. The sequence goes on from JANQPZ010000192.1 coordinate 8,503, forward strand.
CGGGACCTTCATCGCGGACCTCCATCACCGCACCCTCCGGAACCAAGTGGCCGATCACACGGATGGGTCCCCTCGGCCGACCGTAGCGCGCGGCATTGCTCGCGAGATTGATCAGGATCTGCTTCAACGCGCGCAGGTCGGCGTCGACCTGGAAATCCTCGTCGATCTCGACCGACAGCTGGCAACCGTGCTGCTCCGAAACAGCGGAGAGCAGATGGCTGAAACCGAGGATGTCGGCCGGACCGACCGGCTGCAGGCTGATTTCCCAGCGCCCGGCCTCGATCCGGGACATGTCGAGAATGTCCGAGAGGATGTCCAGAAGGTGGCGCGCCGACTGCAGGATATCGCCGACGTAGGACTCGTAGCGCGGATTGCCTACCGGGCCGAAAATGCCGTGCTGCATCACCTCGGCAAAGCCGATGATGGCGTTCAACGGCGTTCGCAACTCGTGGCTCATCGTCGCAAGAAAGTTGCTCTTGGCCCGGTTGGCGCGCTCCGCTTCGGTACGCGCTTCGCGCAGCCGGGTCTGGGTGTGCGCATGTTCGATGGCCAGGCGCGACACGTCGCTGAGCTCCGACAGGACAACGTCGTCCGCCGGCCGCGGCGCGCTGGACTGGGGCAGATAGATCGCCAGAACGCCCAGGACCCGCGCCCGTCCCGAAATGATCGGCTCCATCCAAGCCGTCTGGATGCCCGCCTCCAACAGCGCTGCGGCGAGCGGATTTGCCGGGGCCGCAGCGCTGTTGAGCCGGTTTTGGATCACGCGCCGGCCTTCGGCTGCCGCACGGCCGGCGCAGCCTCCAGCCTTGCCGAGTGGCAGGATGCGAAGCTGTGTCGCCAGGGCCTCGGGGACCTGCCGGGCGCTCGCCAGGCGCAGCACATCGCCGTCGCGGCGCAGGATCGCCGCAATGCAGCCGTCGATCGCCTGCTCCGCCGTCAAAACGATCTGGCGTAGCACCGGTTCCAGGGCTTCGCCCCCGGTAATGGCCGAGAGCGCGGCCGCCCGGCCGTCGCGAAGGATGCGCTCGCGTTTTTCCGTCGTGATATCGGTATCGATACCGATCGCGCGCAGCGGCACGCCCTGGTCGTCCATGATCACCCGCGCGCGGGAGCGAACCCAGATGTAGGTTCCGTCGACCCGGCGCAAGCGGTGTTCGGTGGTGACTTCCGTTTGCCGCGCGAGCCTTTGTCGC
>JANQPZ010000198.1 GCA_028285215.1 Rhodovibrionaceae bacterium
TTTCGCCGTGCTGATGGGGCCGGTATCGGAGTTTTCGATCGACAATGTCGACCTGTCGGACGTCGACCTGACCTGGTTTCGACCCGTGAGCAAACCGGACCCCGACTTCAGCACCACCCCCGTCATCACCTACAACCGAAACTCGCGTCCCCATCGCGAGCTGCGTCGGGAGCTCATGAGGCGATACGGGCATGACGTCCAGCTGTTTCCCTCGAGCTCGATCTATGCCGGCCTCGAAATGGTCGCGTCGGGAATCGGCGTGGGGCTGTTTCCCAGACAGCTCGGCTTGCAACTCGGCAAGCAGGGTCGGATCGCAGAGTTCGATCCCGGTTGGAATCTGAAGCCCCTGAAGTTCACGGCATCCTACGTCGGAGATCCACGGAACGACCTCTGTGCGGAGGCGGCGAAGATCGCCGTCGAGGTCTCAAAAAACGCCTCGAAGAGTGAGTGAGCATGAGCAAAGACGACGAATGGTCCATTGATACGGTCGCGGCGCGCTTGGCGGAAACGGAAGACCGCCTCGCACAGGACGACCCGCAGCTGAAATCGGTTTTTACCCAAACCTTCTTCGAGGAGGCCAATGCGCAGATTCCGGGCCTGGGCGGCTCACCCCGATCCGCTCTCGCGGGTGCAATCCTGTCCATCAAGGATCTTCTGGACGTAAGGGGCTTCGTCACCCGGGCCGGTACGAAGTTCATGCAAGCGGATGCGCCGGCCGCAGAGGACGCGGCGATCGTCGGAAAGCTGCGGGAGGCGGGGGCCGTCCTGATCGGCCATACCAACATGACCGAGCTGGCCTATTCCGGCCTGGGCCTCAATCCGCACTACGGCACGCCGGAGAACGCAATCTTCGAGGGATGTATCCCGGGCGGGTCGACGTCCGGAGGCGCCGTCTCCGTCGCGCAGGGCGCGGCCGACATCGCGATCGGAACGGATACCGGCGGATCCTTGAGAATACCGGCGGCCTTCAACGGGATCGTCGGCTTCAAGCCGACCCAGAGCAGCGTATCCCGCGACGGCTGCAAGGCCCTGTCCCGCAGTCTCGACAGCATCGGCCCGATGGCGCGGAGGGTCGCCGCCTGCGATCTGGCATACCGTGTCCTCGCGGGCGAGAACGCCGGAGGCGAGCCGCTGTCCGACGCGGACTTCGTCATTCCGATCAACTACGGGATGGACGATCTGGAGCCGGCTGTCGCCGAAGCCTTCGAGGCCGCCGTCGACCGCCTGACCGCTGCGGGTTTCGCTGTCCGCGAAGCGAAGATCGACGCTCTGGAGCAGCTGAAGGCGCTTCCGATCTGGCACTTCGCGTCCGTCGAATGCCGTGCCGAGTACGATCACGCCTATCGGAACCACAGGGACCTGATCGACCCGAGAATCGCCGGGCCGACCCGCATGGGCCGGGCCGACGAGGTGGATGCCGTCACCTACCGCAAGACGCTGAACCGACGCGCCGATCTCATCGGACTCTTTCGGCGCGAGATGGCCGGGCGCGTGCTGCTGATGCCGACGGTCCCGATCCTGCCGCCCCGCTTCGAAGCCCTGGAAGACGACGAAGCCTACAGCCGCATCAACCTCCAGGTTCTGCGCAACCCCTCGATCGCGAACGTGATGGATTGCTGCAGCATCTCCGTCCCCTATGCCGGGGGCGCGGCGCCGATGGGGATCATGATGACCGCCTGCGGAGGGCGGGATCGCGCCTTGCTGTCTCTGGCCGCGAAAGTCGAAGCCTCGTTCGACCTGCAGGGGTGAGGCGGCCGGCAGCGTCCGGTTACGCGGTCCGATCCGAGGACGACGGCTCCAGCAGGCGCAGCGACTCCCGCGCCAGGTCGCGCACCGCGTCAAGGTCGCCGTAGGCCCGGTGCAACACCGCCATGCCCCGGGAAACGCCGAGGTAGAAGCGCGCCAGGGCCTGGGGGTCGATGCCGGCCGGCAGGGCGCCGTCCTGGAGCGCCCGTTCCAGGACCGCGCGCAGCGCGCCCTCCGTGCGGAG
>JANQPZ010000217.1 GCA_028285215.1 Rhodovibrionaceae bacterium
CCCAGCGTCGCCAGATCGTCGTACCAGGGCCGCAGCCACAGCGGCGCCAAAGGCCGGCGCCACAGCCAGGGCGGGCGATACCCGGACCGGCGGTAACCCTTCGGTGACTTCACGAGCCTGTGACCCCCGCACCGACAGCCGCTTTGGCAGGTTGCGGCCGACCCTTGCCGCCCCGGCGGCCTCTACAACGTCTACGGAGCTTTGCCATGCGCCGCCTTTTCGCTGTTCTGTCCATGATGCTTTTCCTGTCCACCGCAGCCACGACTGCGGCCGTTGCGGCGCCCGACGGCCTTGTCGGCAAGACCACGGCCCACAGCTATGCCGAGATGATCGAACGGCTCGACCAGGCCGTCAAAGACCACAAGATGGGCCTCGTCACCCGCGCCAGCGCCACCGTCGGCGTCAAGCGGGTTCTGGAAGAGGACATTCCCGGCAACATGGTGGTCGGCGTCTATCACCCCCGCTTCGCCAAGCGGATGCTGGAGGCCAGCGTGCCGGCCGGCATCGAAGCCCCGATCCGCTTCTACATCACCGAAGAGGCCGACGGCCGCGCCACCCTGACCTACCGCGAACCCTCCGCCGTCTTCGCGCCCTGGGCCGACGGCAACGCGGCGCTCCAGACCCTGGCCGCGGAGCTGGACGAGGTCTTCGCCGGCATCTTCGCCCAAGCGACGGCCGAGTAGCCGCCAGACGGACGAACCAGACGTCGCACGCTCCCCGAGGCCCGCAGTCCGTTCCGGCATTTTGTCAGTGACACCGCTACGTCACATCAGCTAGATTTAGCGTTGTTGGGTGGGGACAACCCTAAATCTTGTACACTAGTCCGGTTATCCACAGCCGTAAGATTACGGGCAAGGGAGCGTGTTTGCGATGGACGGATCTGCAGTTTTCAAGGCGGAAACGGGGGCCGGTTCGGCTACAGGCGGGCTGGAAAAGCTTGTGGACGAAGCCCGCGGCGACGCGACGGTCCATGGCGGGCGCCTTGACGCAGAGGACCGCACGGCAGATACGGTCATTGCAGACGGCGACGCGCTGCTCGACAGCGGCGACCAGATCCGCGACAGCTTCCAGAACGAGCGCGGCATCCGGGTGCGGATGGACCGCAGCCGCGACGCGCTGCTCACCGACTTCGGCAAGGCGACTCTGACCGACCGCTACCTCATGCCCGGCGAGTCCTATCAGGACCTCTTCGCCCGGGTGGCGGCCCATTTCGCCGACGATTCGGCCCACGCGCAGCGGCTGTACGACGCGATCTCGCGGTTGTGGTTCATGCCGGCCACGCCGGTGCTGTCCAATGGCGGGACCGAGCGCGGACTGCCGATCTCCTGCTTCCTGAACGAGGCGCAGGACAGCCTGGGCGGCATCGTCGGCCTGTGGAACGAGAACGTCTGGCTGGCGGCCAAGGGCGGCGGCATCGGCAGCTTCTGGGGCAACCTCCGGTCGATCGGCGAAACCGTCGGCGGCGTCGGCAAGACGAGCGGCGTGATCCCCTTCATCCGGGTAATGGACAGCCTGACCCTGGCGATCAGCCAGGGCTCGCTACGGCGCGGCTCGGCGGCCTGCTACCTGCAGATCGACCACCCGGAGATCGAGGAGTTCATCGAACTGCGCCGGCCGACCGGCGGCGACCCCAACCGCAAGGCGCTGAACCTGCACCACGGCGTGGTCATCACCAACGACTTCATGCGGGCCGTGGTCGACGACGAACTCTGGGCTTTGAAGAGCCCGAAGGACGGCACCGTTCAGCGCACCATCAAGGCGCGCGACCTCTGGATCCGCATTCTGACGGCGCGGGTCGAGACCGGCGAGCCCTACATCATCTACGGCGACCATGTGGCGGACAACCAGCCGGAGCACCACAAGCTCTCGGGCCTCAAGGTCAAGATGTCCAACCTCTGCAGCGAGATCACGCTGCCGACCGGGCGCGACCATCTGGGCGAAGACCGCACGGCCGTCTGCTGTCTCTCCTCCCTGAACCTCGAGACATACGACGAGTGGAAGGATCAGCCCGGTCTGGTCGAGGACGTCCTGCGCTTCCTCGACAACGTGCTGCAGGACTTCATCGACCGCGCGCCGGACTCCATGGCGCGCGCCCGCTACTCGGCGATGCGGGAGCGCTCCATCGGCCTCGGCGTGATGGGCTTCCATTCGCTGCTGCAGAAGCACCGCGTGCCCTTCGAATCGGCCGTGGCCAAGTCCTGGAACCTGCGCATCTTCAAGCAGGTTCGCGCCCAGGCAGACGCGGCCTCGCAGAAGCTGGCGGCCGAGCGCGGCGCCTGCCCGGACGCCGCCGAACACGGCATCCAAGAGCGCTTCAGCCATAAGCTGGCCATCGCGCCGACCGCCTCCATCTCGATCATCTGCGGCGGCGCCTCGCCGGGGATCGAGCCCTTCGTCGGCAACGCCTACACGCACAAGACCCTCTCCGGCTCCTTCCATGTCCGCAACCGCCACCTGAAAGACCTTCTGGAGTCGAAAGGGCAGAACAGCGACGAGGTCTGGTCCTCGATCACCGTCAACGAGGGCTCGGTGCAGCATCTCGACTTCCTGGATGATCACGAGAAGGACGTCTTCAAGACCGCCTTCGAGCTGGACCAGCGCTGGCTGATCGAGCACGCCGCCGACCGCAGCCCCTCCGTCTGCCAGGCGCAGTCGCTCAACATCTTCCTGCCGGCCGACGTGCATAAGCGCGACCTGCACCAGATTCACCTGATGGCCTGGAAGCGCGGCGTGAAATCCCTCTACTACTGCCGCTCGCGTTCCGTGCTGCGCGCCGAGAGCCACCAGAGCAGCGAAAAGGCCCTCTCCAGCATCCCGCTGGTCGGCACGGTGAACGGCAGCGAGAAGCCGGTCGTCGCCGAACGGATCGACTACGAAGAATGTCTCGCCTGCCAGTGACGCCCTGTCGTCGAAACAACCACAGGCGGCGAGAGTCTCTTATTCCAGCGTGAGGCGCCGAGTCAGGCCTTCGGGTCTGCCTCGGCCGTCGCGATCCACCGGGCTCCTGCGCGGGCGGCAGCCGTTCGAGCGCGGTTACTCTCTGACAAACGCGATGGGACGCTGACGAACGCCGTGGGGCTCCGTCTCATAAAAGACACTGCCGCTTTAAAGACGTTGCCGTTTTAAAAACACTGGCGCTTTCCGCCCGGCGGTGAAGAGACGAGACGCCGACGCTTTCGCACCGAAGCCGAACGCTTCAGGTAACCAGCAGCGATCCGGCGCCTTCGCCCTACGGCTGACTCTGCCGGCCGGCAGACCTATTCCACCAGCTCCGGCACCTTCGGCTTGGCCTTGGAGCCACCGCCGCCCGGTCCGCCGCCCTTCTTGCCCTTCGGCTTGCCGGCGTCGGGATAGCTGAAGGTCAGTTTGCTGCCGTCCTTGGCCAGATCGACCACCACAAGCCCGCCCTCTGCCAATTGACCGAACAGCAGCTCCTCGGCGAGCGGCTTCTTGACGTGCTCCTGGATCAGACGGCCGAGCGGGCGCGCGCCATAAAGCGGCTCGTAGCCCCGCTCCGCCAGCCAGCGCCGCGCCGCCTCGGAGAGCTCGATGGTGACATGGCGGTCGGCCAGCTGCGCCTCGAGCTGCAGGACGAACTTCTCGACCACCTGGGCCACGACCTCCGGCTTCAGGCCGCTGAAGGGAATGATGGCGTCCAGGCGGTTGCGGAACTCCGGCGTGAACATGCGCTCGATCGCCTCGCTGTCCTCGCCCTCGCGCTGCTCGCGCAGGAAGCCGACCGCGGGCTTGGCCATGTCGGCCGCGCCGGCGTTGGTGGTCATGATCAGGATGACGTTGCGGAAGTCGACGGTCTTGCCGTTGTGATCCGTCAGTTTGCCGTAGTCCATCACCTGCAGCAGGATGTTGAAGAGGTCGGGATGGGCCTTCTCGATCTCGTCAAGCAAGAGCACGCAGTGGGGATGCTGATCGACGGCATCGGTCAGCAGACCGCCCTGATCGAATCCGACGTAGCCCGGCGGCGCACCGATCAGCCGGCTGACCGTGTGCCGCTCCATGTACTCCGACATGTCGAAGCGATGCAGCTCGACCCCCAGAGTGCGCGACAGCTGCCGCGCCGCTTCGGTCTTGCCGACGCCGGTCGGGCCGGAGAAGAGGTAGCAGCCGATCGGCTTGTCGGCCTCGCGGAGACCGGCCCGCGCCAGCTTGATCGCACTGGAGAGTGCCGAGATGGCCCGATCCTGGCCGAACACCATGGTCTTGAGATCGCGCTCCAGCGTCTGTAGAGCGGCCTTATCGTCGCGGCTGACCGACTTCGGCGGGATGCGGGCGATCTTGGCGACCACCGCCTCGACCTCCTTCACACCGATGGTCTTGCGACGCTTGGATTCCGGCTTCAAAGCCTGGGCGGCACCGACCTCGTCGATCACGTCGATGGCCTTGTCGGGCAGCTTTCGGTCGCCGATGTAGCGGGCCGACAGCTCGACGGCCGTGCGTAGGGCATCGGCCGTGTAGCGGACGCCGTGGTGCTCTTCGTAGTAGGGCTTCAGGCCGCGCAGGATCTTCACCGCATCCTCGATCGTCGGCTCGTTGACGTCGATCTTCTGGAAGCGGCGAACCAGCGCCCGATCCTTCTCGAAGTAGTTGCGGTATTCCTTGTAGGTGGTCGAACCGATGCAGCGCAGCGAGCCCGCCTGCAGCGCCGGCTTCAGCAGGTTGGAGGCGTCCATGGCGCCCCCGGAGGTGGCGCCTGCCCCGATCACCGTATGGATCTCGTCGATGAAGAGTACGGCGTGGTCCTGCTGCTCCAGCTCCGTCATCACCGCCTTCAGGCGCTCTTCGAAGTCGCCGCGGTAGCGGGTGCCGGCCAGCAGCGCGCCCATGTCGAGGGCGAAGATGGTGGCGTCCTTCAGGACGTCCGGCACCTGCCCCTCGACGATGCGCCGGGCCAGCCCTTCGGCGATGGCCGTCTTGCCGACGCCGGGATCGCCGACGTAGAGCGGGTTGTTCTTGGTGCGGCGGCAGAGGACCTGGATGGTGCGCTCGATCTCGTGCGCCCGCCCGATCAGCGGATCGATCTTGCCGCTCTTGGCCTTGGCGTTGAGGTCGACGCAGTAGGCATCCAGCGCCTCCCGGCCTTTCTTGACCACCTTCTCGCCCTGCTCCTCTTCGGCGCCCTGCACCGGCCGGCTCTCTTCCTGCCCCGGCACCTTGGCAATGCCGTGGCTAATGTAGTTAACGGCGTCCAGGCGGGTCATCTCCTGCTCCTGCAGGAAATAGACGGCGTAGGATTCCCGCTCGCTAAAGATGGCGACCAGAACGTTAGCGCCGGTCACCTCCTCGCGGCCCGAATTCTGCACGTGAATGGCGGCACGCTGCAGCACGCGCTGAAACGCCGCCGTCGGCTTGGCATCCCCGACGTGGGCGTTGATCAGGTTGGTGAGCTGGTTGTCGATGTACTCGGCAAGGTCGGCGCGCACCTCCTCGAGCGAGACGCCGCAAGCCCGCAATACCGCGATCGCGTCCTGGTCCTCCGTCAGCGCCAGCAGAAGATGCTCGAGCGTCGCGTATTCGTGCCGCCGCTCATTCGCATAGGCCAAGGCGCGGTGGAGGGTCTGTTCCAGGTTCGCGGAGAGCATCGAGCGGCTTACTCCTTCTCGAGAGTGCACTGCAGAGGATGTTCGTGCTTGCGCGCGAAGTCGATGACTTGTGTCACCTTGGTTTCGGCAACTTCGTAGGTATAGACGCCGCAGACTCCAACGCCGCGGCGATGGACATGCAGCATAATCTGAGTCGCCTCCTCCTGGCTCTTGCCAAAGAAGCGCTCCAGAACATGAACGACGAATTCCATCGGCGTGTAGTCGTCGTTCAGCATCAAGACTTTGTACATGGACGGCTTTTTGGTCTTCGTCCGGGTCTTGACCACCACACCGGTGCCTGTCCCACCGCCGGGTCCGCCACCGTTGCCGGGGCCTTGCTGGTCGTCGTCGCTCATGCGCATGTCGGTCGGGTCTGATCTCTACAAATGGCCGTCGCGTCTGCGCCGGGCTCGGCGATCTTACAAGCCACCGCTCCAAGACTATTGGAAAACCAAGGTGGCCGAAAAGGGGCGCCGTGCCGAATTTGTCGCTTTCGCCCTGTGAAGAGATAGGGCCCGGCAGCAGCGGCGGGAAGGGGCAGGCTGGAGCGGCCGAACAGGCGGCCCTGAGTCCCATAGAAAAAGGGCCCGGCGCTTGGACGCGCCGGGCCCTTTCTTTCCAACGACTGGTCGTCGCGATTACGCGGCGATCGGCTTGGACGCCTTGTCGAAAGTGGCCTGCACGCAAGCCTGCAAGGGCTCGACGGCCTCGTTGGCGACCTTCGCCGAGAGCTCGGCCAGCTTGGCGCTCTCAGCCATGACCTTGTCGAAATTGGTGCGGGCGAGATCGCTCTGCAGGTCGACCATCTCCTGCAGGTTCTTCGCGCCGAAGACCTTCTTCGCAGCGGCCATGTTGGCTTCCATGGCCTCCTGAGCGAAGGACATCATCTCCTTGGAGAGGCTTTCGAAGCCCTTGGCAACGATGGTGCCGGACTTCACGAAGGCATCCATGTTGTCCTTGTTCAGGCTCGAGAACTCGTCGTAGCCCTTGAACATCATCGTCGAAGCCTTCTCGACCTGCTCCTTGGTGGAGCTCATCGCCTGCTCGTACTGCTGACTGGCAGCTTCGGTGCCGGCCTTGACAAAGGCCTCGACGGTCTCCTTGCCGGCGTTCACCGCGGCCTCGATCGGCGCGGTCATCTCGTTGGCAGTCTGGGTCTTCTTGGCCTGTGCCATCACTGAGGTCCTCCTCTTGGGGTTCTTCGGCATCGCGACACATCTCAAACGTGGCGAGAGGTCGGGAGGGCCGTTCGAGGCGGCCTCCGTATCTCCGTCAGTCGCCTGCAGACTTACGTTTTGCTGCACTGCAACATGCGGACCAATGTAATCAGACGTTATGATGAGTCAAGCAAATTTTTGTGCAGCGCACAAAACTCGCTGAACTGGGCAGCGCCAGGGGTTCCGCCGAATTCCGCAGGAACGCCAGCCTTCTCTTTCGCCACTGCGGAAAGAGTAACGCGGGCAGCGGTTTGGCGCGACTCCATCTCCGATCCTAGGCAGTGATAAGGGCGTGACCGTCGGTCGGTAGCGGCTGCAGCACGCCGAGGGCAGGAGGCCGCTGGCGCCGATGAATCACCAAGCAGGACGTATCACTACAACCGCACCTGACGTGCCCAGCCGCGGCAGCTCTGCTGTCGCGGCCCCGACGGCAAACGCCAAGTCCCCCCGCGTACTGGTGCTCGGCAACGAAAAGGGCGGCTCGGGCAAGTCGACGACGGCGATGCATCTGGTGGTGGCGCTGCTGCGTCAGGGCCGCTCCGTTGGCATCGTCGATCTGGACGCGCGCCAGGGCACGCTGAGCCGCTACGTCGAAAATCGCCGGGCCTTTGCGGAAAGCGAGGGACTGCCGCTCCCCCTGCCGGAGCTGCGCCAGGTGCTGCGCAGCGAGGCGCCGACACGGGCCGAGGCCGACGCCGAGGAAGAGGCCAAGCTCCAGGCCGCCCTGGCCGAGCTGAGCGGCTGCGACATGCTGGTCATCGATACGCCGGGCAGCGACAGCCATCTCTCCCGCCTGGGCCATACGCTTGCCGACGTCCTGATCAGCCCGATGAACGACAGCTTCATCGATCTCGACCTGCTGGCGCGGATCGACCGCGAAGGCCGCAAGATCCTGGGGCCCAGCGTGTACAGCCAGATGGTCTGGGAACAGCGTCAGGCCCGGGCACGCCAAGGCGGACGGCCGATCGACTGGGTGGTGCTGCGCAACCGCCTGGCGCACCTGGACGCCCGCAACAAGCGCGAAATCGCCCGCCTGCTCGCCCAGCTCGCCAAACGGATCGGCTTTCGCCTCGCCCCCGGCTTCGGCGAGCGCGTCGTCTTTCGCCAGCTCTTTCCGCAGGGCCTGACCCTGCTGGACCTGCGGCAATCGGGCACCGATCTGACCATGAGCCATGTGGCCGCCCGGCAGGAAGTGCGCGCCCTGCTGGCCGCAATCGGCCTCGACGTCCCGGAAGAGTTGCAGACCTGACGACACCCCCCTGGAGGCGCCGCAGGCGACGGCCTATCTTACTGCCATGCAAGGGATCGCAGATCGCATGGCAAGCTCCGGGACAAGGCGATGAGCCGCGACGACCACCTGCCGAGCAAGAGCGGTGCCAAAGGGGCCGAAGTCGAGGCCTTCCTTGAGAAGGTCCGGGCGATCCAGCCGGCGCAGTCGAGCGGCGGCGGACGCGGACGCTTGATCTTCGCGCTCGACGCCACCGCCAGCCGACAGCCGGCGTGGGATCGGGCCATGCACATCCAGGCCGACATGTTCCGCGAGACACAGGTGCTCGGGGGCCTGGACATTCAGCTGGTCTTCTACCGCGGCTACGGCGAATGCAAAGCCTCCAAGTGGTATTCGGCGGCCGATGCCCTGTTGCGCGCCATGACCGGTGTCACCTGCCTGGCCGGCCGCACCCAGATCCGCAAGGTTCTGAAGCACGGCCGGGACGAAACCAAGAAGCGCAAGGTCAACGCCCTGGTCTTCGTCGGCGACGCCATGGAAGAGGACGTCGACGAACTGGGACATCTGGCCGGCGAACTGGGATTGCTTGGCCTGCCGTGTTTCCTGTTCCACGAAGGCGGCGATCCGCTTGTCCGGAACGTCTTCGAGCAGATTGCACGGCTTTCGGGCGGCGCCTGCTGCGCCTTCGACGCTTCGGCGCCGCAACAGCTCCGCGATCTGCTGTCGGCCGTGGCGGTCTATGCCGCCGGCGGGCAGAGGGCGCTGGCCGACTTCTCCAACAAGCGCGGCGGCGTCACCAAGCTGCTGACCAGCCAGGTGCGGTAGGGGAGCCCGGGCAGCCCGCTATGGCCTATCTGATCTTCGGCCTCCTGGTCCTGGCCGGTCTCCTGCTGCTCGCACGCTGGTTCGCGACGGCCCCGCCTTCGGACGTCATCAAGGTCCTGCGCTACTGCGCCTTCGTCGCCGCGGCCGCCTTTCTGCTCTTTCTCGTGTTGGGCGGTGCCAGAACCCTTGCCTTCGTCCTGGCGCCGCTGCTGATCCCCTTCCTGATCAACGCCCGCGGCCTGCTGAACCGCCTCAAGACCATGGCGGGCCCTCGGCCTGGCCAGACCTCGACGGTCGAGACCCGCTTCCTGCGCATGACCCTGGATCACGACAGCGGCGCGATGGACGGTACGGTGCGCGAAGGGCCTTACCGCGGCAGCCGGCTGGACGAACTGAGCGAAGTGGACCTCCTCGATCTCTGGAGAACCTGCCGAGCCGAGGACGAGGAGTCGGTGCAGGTGCTGGAGGCCTGGCTCGATCGGGTGCATGGACCGGACTGGCGCGACGCCGCCGGGGTCGGGCCGGGTGACGCGGAGGCCGGAGGGGCCGGATCGGACGACGCCAGGTCCGACCGCGCTGGAGCGGGCGGCGAGCGGAGGCGGGGCGAAGGCGGCGGCCGCCGGGGCGGCGCCGGCGGCAGCATGACCCTGGAGGAGGCCTACGAGATCCTTGGCCTTTCCCCCGGCGCGAAGGAAGAAG
>JANQPZ010000231.1 GCA_028285215.1 Rhodovibrionaceae bacterium
AGCTGAAGCTCTACACCCAGGACGGCATCCCGGTGCCGATGCCGGGCGAGAGCGAAGCGCGCACGGCCACCTGATTCAGTTCCCGTAGCGCGGAAAGGCGAAGATGGCGGAGACCAGCCAGTCGAGCGGAAGCGGCGGCGGCGGTTTGCTTGGCGGTAAGGCCGGCAACCGTATCGCAGGCGGCTTCAGCGAGGCTCTCAAACACGGTGACGTCGCCCTTGCGCTGGGCGTGGTGTGCATCCTGGTGGTGCTCATCCTGCCGATGCCGTCGTGGCTGCTGGACATCTCCCTCGCCATCTCCATGACCTTCTCCGTGCTGGTCCTGATGGTCGTGCTGTTCATCAATCGCGCCCTCGACTTCAGCTCCTTCCCGACGGTGCTGCTGATCGCGACGATGCTGCGCCTGGCACTGAACCTGGCTTCGACGCGCCTGATCCTGAGCGACGGTCACGAGGGCACCGATGCCGCCGGCGAGGTTATCGAGGCCTTCGGCAACTTCGTCATGGGCGGCAACTTCGTTATCGGGATCATCGTCTTCGCGATCCTGATCATCGTGAACTTCATGGTGATCACCAAGGGTTCGGGGCGTATCGCCGAAGTCTCGGCCCGCTTCAGCCTGGACGCCATGCCCGGCAAGCAGATGGCGATCGACGCCGATCTCTCCGCCGGTCTGATCGACGAGACCGAAGCCCGGCGCCGGCGCAAGGAGCTGGAGGACGAGAGCAACTTCTACGGTGCCATGGACGGTGCCTCGAAGTTCGTGCGCGGCGACGCCATCGCCGGTCTTCTCATCACCTTCATCAACGTCATCGGCGGTATCGTCATCGGCGTCGCCCAGATGGAGCTGAGCTTCGGCCAGGCGGCCGAGAACTATACCCTGCTGACCGTCGGCGACGGCCTGGTGTCGCAAATTCCAGCCCTGATCGTCTCCACGGCCGCCGGTCTGCTGGTCTCCAAGGCCTCGGCGACCGGCTCGACAGACGAAGCGCTGTTCGGTCAGCTTGGCGGCTATCCCAAGGCACTCGGGCTCGCGGCCTTCCTGATGCTGGCCTTGGCGCTTCTGCCGGGCGTGCCCTTCGTGCCCTTCGCGACGCTTGCCGCATGCAGCGGCCTGGCAGGCTGGCTGCTGTACAAGCGCAGCTCCACCGAAGAACTAGAACGTATCGAAGCCGAGACCGCGGCCGCGGCGCCGGAGCCGGCTGCCGAGGAACCAATCTCGCAGACTCTGCAGATCGATCAGGTCCGCCTGGAACTCGGCTACGGTCTGCTCAGCCTGCTGAGTGCGGAGGGCGGACGCCGGCTGACGGACCAGATCAAGGCGCTTCGCCGGCAGCTCGCGCAAGAGGCCGGCTTCGTCCTGCCCTCGGTGCGCATTCAGGACAATCTGCAGCTCTCGCCGAACGCCTACGTCATTCGCGTCAAGGAGATCGAAGCCGGCGGAGGAGAGCTGCGGCCCGGCCATCTGATGGTCATGGACCCGCGCGGTGAACAGATCTCCCTGCCCGGCGAGGAGACGGTGGAGCCGACCTTCGGACTGCCGGCCGTCTGGGTCGAGGAAGCGGCGCGCGAGGAAGCCCTGTTCCGCGGCTACACCGTGGTCGACCCCAACACGGTCATCACCACCCACCTGACGGAAGTGGTGAAGGACAACATGGCGGAGCTGCTGTCCTATGCCGAGACCCAGAAGCTTCTGGACGAGTTGGAAGGCGAGCAGAAAAAGCTGGTCGAGGATCTGATCCCCAACACCATCGCCGTGGGCGGCGTGCAGCGCGTGCTGCAGAACCTGCTCGGCGAACGCATCTCGATCCGCGATCTGCCGACCATCCTGGAGGGCATTCAGGAGGCCTGTGGCTATACCCGCAGCGTGCTCCACATCACCGAGCACGTGCGCGCCCGCCTCGCGCGCCAGATCTCCAATGCCGCCGCGACGCAGGACGGTCTGGTCCCGCTCGTCACCCTGTCGCCCAACTGGGAACAGTCCTTCGCGGAAGCCCTGGTCGGCGACGGCGAAGAGAAGCACCTGGCGATGCCGCCCTCCAAGCTGCAGGAGTTCATCTCCAACGTCCGCCAGACCTTCGAACGGCAGTCGATGCTGGGCGAGAGCCCTGCCCTGCTGACCAGCCCGAACGTGCGGCCCTACGTGCGCTCGATCGTCGAGCGCTTCAGGCCGCAGACCATGGTTCTGAGTCAGAACGAGATTCACCCCAAAGCCAAGCTGAAGACCATTGGTCAGGTTTAACGCACCCGATAGGCCCATAGAGGACCCAGCCGCCCGATGCGACTGAAGACTTTCACCTCCAAGACGCTGCCCGAGACCATGGCCCTCGTGCGCGAACGCCTGGGCGAGGACGCGGTGATTCTCTCGACCCAGGAACTCGACGGCGCCGTCAAGGTCACGGCGGCGCTCGACGAGGACCTGGCGCCGGAGCTCGAGGAAAACGGCCGGCTGGCCGCCGCCGAGTGGTTGAGCGGCCTGTCGGAGCTTCTGGAGGCTCATCGCACGCCGAACGGTCTGGTGGATCGCCTGCTCAATGCCGCCGTTCAGTCCGCCGCTCAGGATCCCGAAGAGATGCTGGTGGACGCCTTGAGCAGCGTCTTCGACTTCGCGCCTCTGCGCTTCCGCAGGGCCGGCCAGGCCAAGCCGGCGCCGTTGCTGATCATGGGCCAGCCGGGCGCCGGCAAGACGGCGACAGCCGCCAAGCTCTGCGCAAAGGCCCGCCTGGCGGGGCAGCAGGCCCATCTCGTCTCGATGGACACGGTCAGCGCCGGTGCCCGCGAGCAGGTGACGGCCTTCGCAGAAGCACTCTCTGTCCCGCTCTCCTTTGCGGACAGCGCGGCGGAGCTCTCCAAGGTCGTGGCGAAGATCCCGTCCGACCGGCTGATCGTCATCGATACCATGGGCGCCAACCCCTTCGTTGCCGAAGAACTGGCGGCCTTGGCCGGTGCCCTGCACGCGGGCGACGCGCTCGGCCTTCTGGTCCAGCCGGCCGGGGGCGATGCGCTGGAGGCCGCGGAGAGCGCCCTGGCCTTCGCCGAGATCGGCGCGCGTCTCTTCATACCTTCGCGGCTCGATGCCGCCCGTCGCTTCGGCGGACTGCTGGCTGCTGCGCAGGCCGCGGAGCTCTCGATCATGGCAGGCGGCGTCTCGCCCAGCCTGGGCTCCGGCCTCAGCCCTCTAACACCGCGCGGCCTCGCCAAACTGCTGGCGCCGCACTGGAGCCGTCAGTCGGCCGTCGAGGACGACGACCTCCCCGCCACGGGAACGTTTCAATGACTCTCGCCAACCCCAATGCCGCTTCCGGCCCACGCGCGGCCGCCCAGACGAGACCGGTTGCGAATATGATCGCCGTCGCCTCCGGCAAGGGCGGCGTGGGCAAGACCTGGCTCTCGATCGGCCTGGCCACCGCCTTCGCCCTGCTCGGCAAGAAGGCCCTGCTGTTCGACGGCGACCTCGGCCTTGCCAACGTCGACGTTCAGCTTGGTCTGGTGCCGCAGAACGACCTGGGCGGCGTTCTGCAGGGGCGCTACGCCCTCGAAAGCGCTGCGCAGGAGGTCGAGGGCTGCGGCTTCTCGGTGATCGCCGGCCGCTCGGGATCCGGCAGCCTGGCAGCGCTGGAGCCGCAACGTCTCGGCCGCCTGACCGCCGACCTCAGCCAGGTGGCCGGACGCTACGACCGGGTGCTTCTGGACCTGGGCGCCGGCGTCGAACGCACCGTCCGTTTCCTGGCCTCCCGCGCCGAGACCTGCCTGGTGGTGTCGAACGACGAGCCGACGTCCATGACCGACGCCTACGCCTTCATCAAGCTGATGGCGATGAGCAACCCCGGCGCCGACCTGCGCGTGGTCGTCAACCAGGCAACCGACAAGGCCGAGGGTGAGCGAACCTACGCCACGCTGCGCAAGGCCTGCGAAAACTTCCTGAAGATTTCGCCGCCGCTGGCGGGCATCGTCCGGCGCGACCCCCGCGTGCGGGAAGCGATCCGGCATCAGGCGCCGCTGCTCGTCCGCCATCCCAACACACCGGCGGCGCAGGACATCGAAGAGATCGCGCGACAGTTGCTTCATCCTAAAGGATAGGTGGTATTTCTATCTCATTTACGATTCTGTTTTAGCAAAGTTTCGCTATCGAATTTCCAGGATCTTGCGCCCCAACCTCCGCCTGCTTTGCGGCGACTTTCGAAGTATGGAGAAGGGGGTGGCACGGCATTACCGCTTCCCGTCCGTCGCTCCTCTTCGCAATACAGGCGATCCGATATCGGCCGCCGCTCAATCGAAACAGGCGGAGGCTGCCGATCTGAGAGCCTCGACCTGCGGATTGCCGCTGCCGCTCCGCCAGGCAAGCGAGAACTCCAGACGGTACGAGAGACCGGTGGGTTCGACGAAGGCCAGATCCGGATGCTTGAATTGCGCAAGCGGCGCAACGACGAGACCGAGTCCCATGCCTGCCGCGACCATGCCCAAGACCGAGACCGACGTCTCCACCTCCTGAACGATCCGAGGGTGAAAACCCGCCGCGAGACAGTCGCTGATGATGCGGTCGAACACGTAGGGTCCGATCCGGCGGGCAACCAGCACGAAGGCCCTGTCCGCGAGTTCCCCCAGGTCTGCCGAGGCGCGCGTCGCGAGCGGATCGCTCCTCGGCATGACAACGAGCAGGCCTGCCGATCGCAGCCTCTGCAGGGACAGCCCTTCGGCTCTCACCGGCGGATGCAGGATGCCGGCGTCCAGGGCGCCCTCGGCCAAAGCCGCCTCGATCGGCTCGGACGTCATTTCCTTCAAATCGAGCAGCACGCGTGGGTGCGCAGCGCGAAAGGCCTGCACGAGCGGGGGCGCGTAGCTCAGCGCAGCGATCGGGGTGTAACCGACCCGCAGCCTGCCTTCTCCACCGTCGCGGATGGGCGCCACAGCCGCGCGCGTGCGCGCCAGCGCATCGACCGATTGCTGGGCATAGGGCAGAAACAGCCGCCCCTGCTCCGTGAGCAGCGCCCCCCTAACCGATCGCTCGAACAGCGCAAAGCCGAGTTCGTCTTCGAGCCGTTGAACGCGTGCCGTCAGCGCCGGCTGCGACAGGCCGAGGGTCTTGGCGGCGAGGCGAAAGG
This sequence comes from Rhodovibrionaceae bacterium, assembly GCA_028285215.1. GTDB lineage: Bacteria > Pseudomonadota > Alphaproteobacteria > Kiloniellales > DSM-21159 > Algihabitans. The sequence continues at coordinate 5,100 of JANQPZ010000231.1, forward strand.
AGCCACGCGCTGCGATTTCCGAGAAGCACTCGAGGCTGCGCGCATCCATCGCCTCAAGATAATTAAAACCTATCGCTATAGCAAAATAATTCGATTTGATTGATCGAGCGGCCGTTCGCACCTGCCGTCCTGTATCCCGGTGTCAAGCATGAGGACGAAAACATGGAGCGACGACACTTCATCGTCGGTGCCGGCCTTGCCGCCACCGGCGCGGCGGCCAGCGGTTTCCCCGCCCCGGCCCTGGCGAGCGACAGACAGACATGGCGCATGGTCTCGCGCTGGCCCGAGGGCTTTCCGGATCAGATGGATGCGGCGCGGCGGCTCGCCCGCCGGATCGCCAGCATGTCCTCCGACCGCTTGACCATCGAGGTGCTCAACGCGAACGACCTCGGCCCCTATGGCGAAACGCTCGATCGGGTTTCGAACGGTGAGGTGGAGATGGCGCGCAGCCTCTCCTATGACTGGCGCGACCGCGGTATCGGCTTCGACGTCTTCACCTTCATGCCCTTCGGCCTGACGGAGAGCGAACGCGTGATCTGGCTCGATCACCTGGGCGGCCAGGCTTTGTGGGACAGCCTCTATGCGCCGCTTGGCGTCAAACCGTTTCTGGCCGGCACCGTCGGCCCACAGTCCTTCGGCTGGTTCGCCGAGCCGATCACCTCCCTCGATCAGTTCCAGGGCCTGAGGTTCCGCACAACGGGCATCGGGGCGGATATCATCGAAGCGCTCGGCGGCATACCCCGCGTGCTGGCCCCCGCCGACATCGGCCCGGCGATCGAGGCGGACGAACTGGATGCCTTCGAGCTCGTCGGTCCCGCGGTCGACATCGCATTGGATGTACACCGCCACTTCCCGGTCTGCATGTTTCCATCGACCAATCAGACGGCCGGCTCGATCGAGCTGATCGTCAATCGGGAGCGCTGGGACGCGCTGCCTGTCGACCTGCGCGCCATGATTGCGACCGCCGCACGTGCGGAGCATCACGAGAACGTCGCCGAGGTCCATGCCGGCAACATTGCGGCGCTGGCCCGCCTGCGTGCCGAATTCGGCGTCGAGATCGCCATGCTGCCGGAGGACGCTCTGACGCGGATGGGCGAGATCAGCTCGCGGATCATCGATAGGCTGCGCAGCGAAGCCGCACCGGAGCATCGGGCCATCCTCGACAGCTATCTTCAGGCGCGCGCCGGCATCAGAAGCTGGCGCGAGTTGACCGAGATCGCCTTTGCCCGGGCGCGCACCCTGCCGTTCGACTATCCGCAGCCCGGCTGAGGTCGACGGTCCTGTCGCAGGAGCATGGTGCAGGACTCGACTGAACGCCCCTGCGGCCACTGCCGGAAGACTCCGAAGGGCTATCGCTCGCTCCCTTTGCGGCTATCCAGGCCGAACAAGGGAGCGAGCACCCGGCTTCTGCGGATCGCCAGTTCGTAGAGCACCCAACACCCGGCCAGCGTCAGGGCGAACAGCAGCGGTGCCTCCACCAGTACCGGCAGATCGCAGACGAAGAGAATGGCGGCCAGCAGGATCAGCAGCGTCTGGTGCAGCGCATAGAGCGGCAGAACGGCACGGTTGAGATAGCTGAGCAGCGGCGAAGGCCGGTCGAACCAGGCTTTGGCGAGGCCGCAGAGCGCCAGGATGACGACCCAGCCGAAGATCCCCGCAGCGCTGCCGTAGAGCGGCCGGACCCAGGCCTCCGGAGCCATCCCGGCACGCAATCCGTAACGCAGTGCGAGAAAAGCGAGCAGACACCCCAGGGCGGCCAGGGCCAGCTCTGCTCGCCGGGCCTGCAAGAGGTTCCAGACCGAAGACTTGGCGAGCAGGGCGCCCGCCAGAAACAGACCGAACCAGCGCAGATGCGCGGCCCAGTCGTCGAGCAGCGCATGGGTGTCCGGACGGAACTCCAATGCAACGACGTTACTTGCGGCAAACCAGAGTCCGACGGCAACGAGCAAAGCAGGAAGGCCTCGCCGCAGCAGGCCGCGGGCCAGGCGCTCGACCCCGCCCGGCAGAGCCGCATCGAGCACGGAGAGGAGGCCGATGTAGACCAGCAGATAGGGAAGGAACCAAAGGTGGTTCCAGGTTGGCAGAATGAGACCGAAAGACTGATCGGCCGCCAGATAGTGCTGCAGCCAGAAGCTCAGAAAGCCGGGCGGAATGGCGCCGTCCTGGCGAAGCTCCAGGTAGCTCTGCGGCGGGACGATCACCAACACGCCGAGGATCAGGACGGGCAACAGCCGCAGCGCTCGGCCGCGCAGAAAGGCACCCGGCCCCTGGCGATCGAGCAGATGCCGGCAGGCGACGCCGGAGATAAAGAACAGCAGGGCGAGGCGCCAGGGGTTGAGGGCGACCATCGGCCAGGTCAGCCACTCCAGGATGCAGGGGCTCTTGATATGAAAATCCCACGGCACGTAGAGCATGCCGGTGTGGTAAACAATCAGAAGGCCGAAGGCTGTTACCCGCAGCCAGTCCAGGAAGTACTTTCGTCCCTCCGCAGCAGACCGACCTGCACTCCGCTCGTCCAAAGACATGATCCGGCGTCGTCCCCTTCTCAACCCGTCATGTCCCACGCTAGTCGGGCGCGCGCTCGAACGGTCGCGGTCTGACGCGAACGGCGGCGGATCTGGGACAGACGGCGACCGGCCGTCGCGCTCCCGGGGGGCGACGGCACCGGGCCTGGCCTTCTGGGGACTGTGGCTGAGCCTGCTGACGGCCGTGGCGCTTGCCAACGCCGCGTCCGAGGTGACCGAGGCGGCCCGACTGGGCGATCCGATCGAAGCCTGGAAGCCCTATGTTTGGGAGGCCACCAGCGCCCTCGGCGTCCTGGCGGCGCTGCCCGGTCTGGTCTGGTTCGTTCGGCGCGCCCCGCTCGCTCGCCGCAAGCTCGCGAAGCAGGTTGCCTTACACGTCGCCGCCGCCCTGGTCTTCAGCGCCGTCCACATCGCCGCAATGATCGTTCTGCGCGAGGCGATCTACGCCCTGGCGGGCGAGCCGTACAGCTTCGGCCCCTGGGTGCCGGAACTGATTTACGAGCTGCGGAAAGACCTCGCCGCCTATCTTCTGATCGTCGTGATCCTGAATCTGATGCGATCCGCTGGCTGGCTGGCAGCAGACCGACCGCAAAGCGCCGTGGGCGCAGATCGCCGGAAACCGTCGCCGGAGTGCCCGGACGGGTCCTGCACCCTTCCGCCGCAGCAAAGCCTCGTCCTGCCGGACGGTACCCGCCGCCTGCATGTCGATCCGCGAGGCCTGCTGGCAGCCAAAGCCGCCGGAAACTACGTCGAACTGCTCCGCGAGGGGGCCGCACCGCTCCTGGTCCGCGCGACGCTGACCGAGGTCGAGGCGGCGGCCCGCCCCTTCGGTTTTCTGCGCATCCATCGGTCCTGGATCGTAGCCGGCGATCGCGTCCAACACATCGCCTCCACCCGCGCCGGCGACTTTCGCGCTCTGCTGGACTGCGGCCTGGCGATCCCCGGCTCACGTCGCTACCGCGGCAGTCTCGACGCGCTGCTGCGGAGGAAAGCGCCCCTCTGCCGGGAGGCTAGTCCTTCCTTACCAGACTGAGGCGCGCGCCCTCGTCTTCGCTCGCCCCCTCGTCTTCCGTCAGCAGCGCTTCGATCCAGGGGCCGTCGGGCATGTCGACGGTGAGCTGCGTGATGTGCCGGTTCCACCACTGACGCTGCCGGCTGAGGTCGTCGTAGTCGTACTGCGCCTCGCTCCACCGCCGCTTCGCCTGTCGATAGGTCAGCATGTCGATGGGGTAGCCGACGTCGGCCGAGGAATAGCGCGTCGAATCGAACGAAAGGTACGCCAGCTTGAGGGCCGTCTGCATCGAGGTTTCGTAGCTGAGGGCCCGGTCGAGGATCGGCTTGCCGTAGGCCGTCGCCCCAATGGAGAGATAGGGCGTGCGGGCATCCACCTCGATCCAGTTGCCCTCGGGATAGACGAGAAACATGGTCGGTTCCGGATCGTCCGCCAGACAGCCGCCCAGAATGGCATTCAGGTTGAAGGTCAGTTCGGAGCGCCCCAAGGCCTCCCGATCCTCCTCGGCAACCTTGCGCAAGGCGCTGCAATAGGCGCTGACGGCCTCCAACATCGAAGCGAAGCCGTGCTTTCGATCCCGGGCTTGATCGCGATCGAAGTAGGCCAACGTCTTGTCGCGCAACGACCTCAGCCCCGACGTCATGATTGCGACGGGGGCGTCTGCCGGCCCATGCAGCGTGGCCTTGCGGGCGTTGCTGACCTGATGTCCCGCGGTGATTCGCCCGTCGGCGAGCAGAACCAGCCCTTCCTGAACCTTGATCCCCAAGCAGTAGGTCAAACGCCGTCCCCGCTCCTGCCGACTCGCCCGGCCGACTCGCCAGGGAGCGAATGCTCGCAGCCTTTCGGCGGGTCGGCAAGCACCCTGCGGACGAACGATCTTCGCTTTTTCTCGACAGGCGGAACACCTGGCGCTATCTCGGGAAAATCTCGGCCTAAGCCATCCGGATAGGAGACGGCCAAGGCGAGGATAACAGGGACGAACGCTCTGGTGCCCCATGGCGCCGGAATAACCGGGAGCTAAGACGTGAAACTCACAAGAATCATGAAGACGGCCGGGCTGACGGCGGCCATGGCGGTTGCAGGCAGCGCGGCAGCACTGGGACAGGACCGGGCTGGCTGGCCCGACAGCTTCACCGTCGGCACGGCAAGCCAAGGCGGCACCTACTTCGCCTACGGCTCCGGCTGGGCCAACCTGGTCGCCGAAACGCTCGGTATCTCCGGCGGCGGCGAGGTGACCGGCGGACCGACGCAGAACATGGCGCTGGTTCACACCGGCGACGTGGCCTTCGGCATGACCACGATGGGTCCGGCCGCCGAGGCCCTGGAGGGAAACTCGCCTCTGGCGCCGGGCGTCCCGCTGGACAATGTCCGTGCGATCTTCCCGATGTACCAGACGCCCTTCTCCATCACGACCCTGTCGTCTTCGGGCATCACCTCGATTTCGGAGATCCCGGCCGGTGCGAGGATCGGCTTCGGCCCCTCCGGCTCCACCTCCGACACCTACTTCCCGCGGATGCTGGAGACCCTGGGTGTCGAGTTCGAGCGGCGTAACGGCGGCTGGAACGATCTGGGCGGCCAGTTGCAGGACGGCCTGCTGGACGTGATCGCCTTTGCGGCCGGCATCCCGATCCCCGCGGTCAGCCAGCTCGAGGTCCAGACCGACGTCAACATCATCGACTTCACACCGGAGGAACTGGCGACCGTTCTGGACGCCTTCCCGGTGTCGGACTTCACCATCGACTCCGGCACCTACCAGTCGCTCGACCGCGATGCGCAAGCCGTTTCCATGTGGAACTTCGCGGTCGCCAACGCCGATCTCCCGGAGAGCTTCGTCTACGAGGTGGTCAAGACCGTGATGGAGAACCATGACCGCATGATGGAGATCCACAAGGCCTCGCGCTCGACCATTCCCGAGAACTTCGAGCACAACCAGGTGCTGAAGTGGCATCCGGGTGCGGTACGCTGGTTCGAGGAGAACGGCTTCGACATTCCCGACGACCTGGAGGGATAACGACACTTATGGAAGCGCCGGACCGCCCGTGACGCGGCGGTCCGGCTCCTTTTTCGCCGCGGCTGCCGGATCCAGGCCCCCCGAGAAGGTGCCGGGCGGCATGATCCGCGCCCCTGGGAGGCACCCCTTCGGATGAGCAGCGAAGCCAACACCGGCCGCGCCGAGGATGACGGCCGCGTCATCGCAAAGGGCGTGGATGACGAGCCGACCGCCGGCAATCGCCGTCTGTTTCATGGCTGGCGTTTCACGATCGCCGGCGGCTTTGCGGCGATCTATGCCGCCTGGCACGTCTACACGCTGAACGTCGCCCCCATGGAGACCTGGGCCTTCCGCATGACCCACGTCATGGGCGCGCTGATCCTAGGCTTCCTGCTGTTCGCGGCCGCCTCCTTCCCCCGCGAGCGCTCCGCGGTCGCGCGCGCCCATTGGGTCGCTGCCGGACTCTCCGCGCTCCCCATCCTCTACGCCCTGGTCCAGGTGGGCCTGATGCACCTGGACCTGCAGGGCGGCGCGCGCGCCATCGCCGCCGAGATCGAAGTCTGGCATTTCGGCGTACCCGCGCTGGCCGGAACGCTTCTGGCCCTGCTGGGAAGCTGGCTGTATCGAGCGCGACAGGACCGCTTTGCCCCCTTCGACCTGGTGCTGATCCTCGCGGCGCTCGCCAGTTCGAGCTACCTGCTCGTGCATCTCGACGGCACGGCGCTGCGCATGCGCGCCGGCACGCCCTTTGCCAGTCCAGGCAATCTCTATGCGTCGCTCGTGGGTGTTCTGCTGATCCTGGAGCTGACGCGCCGCGTCGCGGGCCTCGCCCTGGTGGTCATCGCGCTGATCTTCGTCGGCTATGCCTTCGTCGGCCCCTGGCTGCCAGGCTTTCTGGCGCATCAGGGCTTCGACGTGCAGCGCTTCTTCAGCTACATCTACACGGACGCCGGCATCCTGGGTCCGACGACCGCCGTCTCCTCCACCTACATCATTCTCTTCATTATCTTCGCGGCCTTCCTGCAGGCCTCGAAGGTCGGGGACTACTTCGTCAACTTCGCCTTCGCGCTCGCCGGACGGGCCCGCGGCGGACCGGCGAAGGTGGCGATCTTCGCCTCCGGCCTGATGGGCATGATCAACGGCACCAGCGCCGGCAACGTGGTGGCGACGGGCTCGCTCACCATTCCGCTGATGAAGCGCATCGGCTACCCGCCGAAGTCGGCAGGCGCGGTCGAAGCCGCCGCCTCCACCGGCGGACAGATCATGCCCCCGATCATGGGGGCCGGCGCCTTCATCATGGCGGAGATCACCGGCATCCCCTACACCGAGATCGCGGTGGCGGCGATCATTCCCGCGATCCTCTACTTCGCCTCGGTCTACTTCATGGTCGACTTCGAGGCCGGCAAGCTGGGGATGCGCGGCATGCGCGACGACGAGCTGCCGCGGCTCAAGCAGATGCTGAAGCAGGTCTTCCTCTTCCTGCCCATCATCATCCTGATCGCTGCCCTCTTCATGGGCTACTCGGTGATCCGGGCCGGCACGCTGGCGATGGCCGCTGCCGCCGTGGTCAGCTGGCTGACGCCCCATCGCATGGGACCGAAGGCCTTCTACCGCGCCTTCGAGATGGGCGGCTCCATGTCGGTGCAGATCATCGCCGTCTGCGCCTGTGCAGGCATCATCGTCGGCGTGATCTCCCTGACTGGCGTCGGCGCCCGCTTCTCCTCCCTGCTGCTGGCCCTGGC
>JANQPZ010000179.1 GCA_028285215.1 Rhodovibrionaceae bacterium
TGATAGAGGCTGCCGCGCTGCACGCCGGCCGCCGCCGCGAGGTCGGCCATGGTGGTGGCCTGGTAGCCCTGTTGCCAGAACACCTGCAGGACCGCATCGAGCAGGGTGGTTTCGTCGAACTTCCGAGCGCCTGCCATAGCTGTCCGTCCCTTTCGATGGCCCGCCGCAGGAAGGTGAGATCCAGATCACAGCCGGCGACTCAAGCCATGTTTGACATCAATGTCAAACACCCCAATCTGCAAACCAGCGGCGCCGAGGGTCGGCGCGGCGAGATACCAGCAACAGCAAGGAGTGCCGGCCATGACCGCCATTGACGACCGATCCGGCGACGACCGATCCGGCGACGCCCTTCCCAACGACGACCGGACCTTTGCCTGGAGCCTGGCCATTCTGCGGCTGACGACCGGCGCCTTTTTCCTGGTCTGGGCGTTGGAGAAGATCCTGGCGCCGGAGATCGCGCGCCGGGTTTTCGAGACCTTCTACTTCTCCTCGCCCTCCGACACCCTGCTGCTGGTGACGGGCCTGCTGCAGCTGGCTTTCGTCCTGGCCTTCATGGCCGGCCTCTTCCGCTTCTGGACCTACGGTGCGCTCTTGGCCATGCATGCCGTGTCGGTGCTCTCGAGCGCGCCCCGCCTGTTCGATCCCTTCACGCCGCCGAACCACCTCTTCTGGGCCGGTGTGCCGGTCCTGGGGCTGCTGCTCGCCCTCTTCCTGCTGCGCAAGCGGGACAACTTCCTGGTGTTCGGGACGTCCTAGAGCGATTCACGTCTCAGGTGGAAGCGTGTCGCTTCCGCCCGGGACGCGACTCACTTTCCAACCTTACGACTGGCGCAGGAGGACCATCGGCGCTCCGTCCAGACGCGGCCTCGCTTGACCGCCTGCCGGGCGGGGGCTAGTACCAAGTTCAATCCAAGAAGGCGGCCGGAATGGGCCTTGCGTTGCCACAGCAGATATCCGCAATCGGGCAGGACGCCCCCGGCGCCGCCGACCTGCCGGCGGAGGTCGACTTCGCCGTCGTGGTGCCGGCCTTCAACGAGGCGCCGAATCTCGAAACCCTGATCCCGGAGATCTTCGCGGCGGTCGAGGGGCTCGGGACCTGCCAGGTCTGCGTCGTCGACGATGCCAGTACCGACGGGACGCAGGCCGTGCTCGCCGGGCTTCAGGGCCGCTTTCCGAACCTTCTGGTCGCACGGCACAGGCAGCGCGGGGGCCAGTCGCGCGGCATCTGGACCGGCCTCAAGGCCAGCGCCGGTGCCTGGGTGGTCACCCTCGACGGCGACGGACAGAACGATCCGGCGGATATTCCTCGCCTTCTGGAGGTCGCGCGCGGCGACCGGAGCGGGCGGCTGGGGCTGGTTCAGGGCCTGCGGACCAAGCGCCGCGACAGCCTCTCGAAGCGGCTGGCCTCGCGCATTGCCAACGGGTTGCGCGCCAGACTGCTGAAGGACGACTGCCCGGACAGCGGCTGCGGACTGAAGGTGGTGCGGCGCGATCTCTACGAAGCGCTGCCCTATTTCGACTCGCGCCATCGCTATATTCCGGCGCTGGTGAAGGGGTGGGGCTGGGAAGCGACCTATCTGCCGGTCAACCACCGGGCCCGCCTGGCCGGGGTATCCAAATACACCAACTGGCGCCGCGGTCTGGTCGGCATCGTGGATATGGCTGGCGTCGTCTGGCTGCTTCGGCGTACGAAACAGCCTTTGACCCCGCCCGAGTAGCCGGCGGCCCGGCGCAGGGCTGCACGGACAGGGGCCGCACGGACAGGGGGCGGTCGGCGATCGCCGCTATCGAGAGAGGAACGCTGCGCAGTGGAGGGATTTGCCGCCTGGTGGGACCAGATGACCAGCATCGACAACACTTGGCTGGCCATCGGCTTGGCCGGACAGTCGATGTTCTTCATGCGGTTCCTGATGCAGTGGCTTGCGACGGAGCGGGCGCGCCGCAGCGTGGTGCCGGAAGTCTTCTGGTACTTCTCCATCGGTGGCGGGCTGATCGTCTTCGCCTACGGCATCCATCGCGCCGATCCGGTGATCGTGATCGGTCAATGCGCCGGCGTGACGATCTACAGCCGCAACCTCTACTTCATCTGGAAGGAGAAGCTGGCGTTGCGGCGGGCCAAGCGGATCGAGAGTGAGAAGCTCGAGGCATCCCAGGGCCAGCCGGGACGGACATGACCGCCGCCGCGCTGGAACGGGATGGGCGGCGGGGACTCGACGCCTGGATGTATCTGGCCCTGGCGCTGGTCGCGCTGGCCTTCTTCCTGCCCGGCTTCTTCGACCTGCCGCCCATCGACCGGGACGAGGCGCGCTTCGCCCAGGCCAGCAAGCAGATGCTGGAGAGCGGCGACTTCGTCGACATCCGCTTCCAGGACGAGGGGCGCCACAAGAAGCCGGTCGGCATCTACTGGATGCAGGCCGCAGCTGCCGCTGCGGCCGGAGGGCCCGACGCGGCGGAGATCTGGGTCTATCGGCTGCCGTCGCTGCTCGGCGCCACGCTCGCCGTGCTCCTGACCGCCTGGGCCGGTGTGCGTCTTGTCGGACCGCAGGCGGCTCTGTTCGGCGCCCTCATGATGGCCGGCTGCATCCTGCTGTCGGTCGAGGCGCGCATAGCCAAGACCGACGCCATGCTGCTGGCCAGCATCGTGCTGGCCCAGGGCGCCCTGGCGCGCATCTACCTGGACTGGAAGGCCGGCAGGGCGACCGGCTTCGGCACGGTCGCGCTGTTCTGGGTCGCGCTCGGCCTCGGCGGACTGATCAAGGGGCCGATCAACGTGATGGTCAGTGCCCTGACTCTGGTGGCACTGTGCGGGGTGGAGCGGAACCTGGGCTGGCTGGGCCGGCTGCGCAGCCACTGGGGCCTGCCGCTGGCCCTGCTGATCGTGCTGCCCTGGCTGGTGGCGATCCAGATCCAGACCGACGGCGCCTTCTTCCGCGAGGCGGTCGGCGGCGACCTCCTGAGCAAGGTGGCGCAGGGGCAGGAGGCGCACGGCGCGCCGCCCGGCTACTACCTGCTGACCTTCTGGATCACCTTCTGGCCCTTCAGTCTGCTGGCCGGTCTGGCCGTGCCCTGGGTCTGGGTCAAGCGGCGCACGCCCGAGGTGCGCTTCCTGCTGGCCTGGATCCTGCCGACCTGGATCGTCTTCGAGCTGGTGGTCACCAAGCTGCTGCACTACACCTTGCCAACCTTCCCGGCGATTGCCCTGCTGGCTGCAGCGGCCGGCCTGGCCGGCTGGCAAGTGGGGCGGGAGCGGCTGGAGCGCTGGTCGCGGCGGATCTCCGTCTGGCTCTTCGCCGGCGTGTCGGCCGCGCTCGGCATCGCCGTCATCGGCGCCCCGATCTATCTCACCGGTCGCGTCAGCGTCGCCGCACTCTTCGCCGTACTCCCTCTGGCGGCCATGGCCGTCTACGTGCTGCGCAACCTGGATGGCGCGCCCTTCCGCAACCTGATTATCGCCCTGACGGCCGGCGGCTTCCTCTTCGCGGCGCCGGTCTGGGAGATCACGCTGGACGGTCTCGATCCGCTGCGTCTTTCGCCCCGGCTGGCCGAGCGGGTGGAGGCGGTCCGGCCCTGTCCAGAAACCGTGCTGGCAAGCGGCGGCTACGGTGAGCCGAGCCTGGTCTTCCTGCTCGGCACGGAGACCAGGGTCGGCATCGGCGGAGAGGGCGCGGCCGAGGCGCTGCTGGCCGACCCGGCCTGCGGACTGGCGGCCGTGACGCAGCGGGAGATGGCGGCCTTCCAGGCCGTCCTGCAAGCCGCCGGCGCCGAAGCGGAGGCCCTAGAAAGCCTGGAGGGCCTGAACTACTCGCGCGGCGACGATCTCGTCATCACGCTGTTCCGCCTCAAGCCATGAGCCGTCCTCCAAGCCGTCCTCCAGGCCGTCCTCCCTTGTGGCGCTCGCCCCTGTTCGGCAACACCGTCGCGGTCTGCGCGCTGCTGATCGTCACCGTCGACCGGCCGGTGTCCGAAGCCATGCAGAGCCTCCAGCCCTGGGCGCTCGACCTTGCGCGGCTGCTGACCGACCTGGGCAAGTCGGACGGCTGGCTCTGGGTCAGCGGGTTGCTGGCGATCTACCTCGGCTGGCGGCGCTGGGGCGCCATCGGGCGCATGAAACGCGCGCTGCTGGGCTGGGGTGCCCAGGCCAGCCTGTTCTTCTTCGTCGCGGTCGCCGGCTCGGGCATCCTGATCAACCTCTTCAAGGTGCTGTTCGGGCGCGCCCGGCCGCGCATGCTGGAACGGCACGAGATCTACGGTTTCCAGCCCTTCACCTTCGATCCGGACTTCCACGCCTTTCCCTCCGGCCATGCCAACACGCTGATGGCGGTGGCGCTGGTCCTGGCGCTGTTTCTGCCGCGCTACCGGCTGCCGTTGCTGATCGCCGGGGTTGCCCTGGGTTTCAGCCGGGTCGCCGTCAACGCCCACTTCGTGAGCGACGTGGTGGCCGGTGCCGCGGTCGCGGTGGTGACCACCCTCTGGCTGCGCGATCTCTGCGCCCGGCGCGGCTGGGTGTTTCGGCGCGGCCGGGACGG
>JANQPZ010000254.1 GCA_028285215.1 Rhodovibrionaceae bacterium
GTCCCCGTTGCGCAGACCCCCGTGGCGCAAGCTGCGGACCCTGCGGAGCGGCCGGAGCCGGCGCTCTTGGCGGCTTGGCTGGACGGCAGCCTGGGCGAGGCGGAAGCCGCGCCGATCGAGGCCTGGCTTGCCCAGGCGCCCGGCGCGGTGGATGACGTCGTCTTGCTCCGTGACGCAGTCGGCTCTAACGAGCGCACGCCGGCCGCGCCGCCGTCGGCGTTCATCGAACGGGCGCAGGCCATTGTGCGCGCGCCCGTGAAGGTGAAGGTCGAGCGCGGCTCTTGGCTGGGGGCGCTGTGGGGCGCGCCGCTGGTCCGCTGGGGCGGCGTGGCGGCCTTGGCCGTGGTGATCGGTTTCGGGGGCTTTCAGATGGGCAACGAAGGGCTGGCTCCGTCGCTCGCCACACTCCAGACGTCGCAGGTGACGATGGCAGACTTCGGTGCTCAACCGACCCCTTTCCTGTAGGCGGTCGGCGATGCGTGCGCCTTTGTTGAAGACCATCCTGGCTCTTTCGCTGCTGCTGAACCTGGGCCTGATCGGCGGCGCCCTCTTCGGCCATCTGGCGGGCGACGATCGGCGGCCCGATCCGGAAGCCCATATCGCCGGTGTCGCCGAACGGCTTACCCTGACGCCCGAAGAAACCCAAGGTCTGCGCGAGTTTCGACAGCGGACCATCGACGGCCTGACGGCGCAGCAGGACAACGGCAGCTCGGTCCGGGATGAACTGGTCGAGATGCTCGACGACGAGATCTATAACACGGCGCGCGTGCAAGAGATCCTCAACACGCGCGCGCAGGAGCGGAATTCCTTCTGGGCGCAGGTCGGCACCGACCTGCACGACTGGGCGGCCGATCTATCTCCTGATCAGCGCAGTCAGTTCGTCGAGCTGGCGAAGGAGAAGGACTTCTTTCGCCATCTCTTCGCGCGTGCGGAGTAGCGCGTCTCAAGAACCGCCGTTCGGCGATATCATCATCATGAAGGGGATCGGTGGCAGATGATGCAGGATGAGGTGGCCCATCGCCGTGACGGTCTTGTGCTCGCCGTTCTTGAAGGCGGCGTTGATCTCGTACTCGATGTGTTCGTGGGGTAGCTCGTTTTTGTCGACGTGATCCATGAAGGCCTTGACGATCTTCACCGGGGTGCGGGCAAAAAGGTCGTCCGGTCCGTTGAACCTGTAGAGGCCCTCGCCCCCGGTTTCGGCATCCATCATACGCACGCTGTAGGTCGCCATCGTCCTCTCCCCAGGATTGCAGCTCGTCGCACGGTAGCACTAGCAGGCTTGCGTGACGCTCCTGTTGCAGTTGCTGCAGCGGGACCGAGGGCCTTGGCCTCCGCTACGTTGACGTCTGACTGCGCTCTGCCTAGCTTCCCATCCCTTCGGATGGAGAAGGCAGGAAATGACGAGCGAACGCGCGCTAGCGGAGACGGCGAAGGCCTGGCCTTTCGAGGAGGCCCGCAAGCTTCTCAAGCGTTTGGACGGCAGGACGCCGGACAAGGGCTATGTACTCTTCGAGACCGGCTACGGCCCCTCGGGTCTTCCGCACATCGGAACCTTCGGCGAGGTGGTACGTACCACCATGGTCCGCGATGCCTTCGCACGCCTGTCCGACATACCCACGCGCCTCTTCTGCTTCTCCGACGACATGGACGGCCTGCGCAAGGTGCCGGACAACGTCCCGAACAAGGAGATGCTGGCCCGGCACTTGGGCAAGCCGCTGACGGCCATTCCAGATCCCTTCAGTGACGCGCACGAGAGTTTCGGCGCCCACAACAATGCCCGTCTGCGGGCTTTCCTGGACGCCTTCGGCTTCGAGTACGAGTTCCAGTCTTCGACCGACTTCTACCGGTCCGGCCGCTTCGACGCGGCGCTGCTGAAGGTGCTGGAGCGCTACGACGAGATCATGCAGGTCATGCTGCCGACTCTCGGGGAAGAGCGGCGCCGGACCTACAGTCCTTTCTTGCCTGTCTCGCCCACTACGGGCCGGGTGCTGCAGGTCCCGATCCTCGAACGCAAGCTCGAAGCCGGCACCATCGTTTTCGAGGACGAGGATGGCCGCAAGACGGAGCTGCCGGTGACCGGCGGCCACTGCAAGCTGCAATGGAAGCCCGACTGGGGCATGCGCTGGGCGGCATTGGACGTCGACTATGAGATGTCCGGCAAGGATCTGATCGACTCGGTGCGGCTGGCCTCGCGCATCTGCAAGATCCTCGACGGACAGCCGCCCGAGGGCTTCACCTATGAACTCTTCCTCGACGAGAAGGGCGAGAAGATCTCCAAGTCCAAGGGCAACGGCCTGTCGGTCGAGGAGTGGCTGACCTACGCGCCGCCGGAGAGTCTGTCGCTCTTCATGTATCAGAAGCCGCGCGCGGCCAAGAAGCTCTACTTCGACGTCATCCCGCGCACTGTCGACGACTACCTGACCTTCCTCGGCAAGTTCGAAGGCGAGGCCGCCGAGAAGCGATTGGAAAACCCGGCCTGGCACATTCACGGCGGCGAGCCGCCGCGCGAGCCGGTCCACCTGACCTTCAGCCTTTTGCTGAACTTGGTCGGCGCCTGCAACGCCGAGGCGCCGGAGGTGCTCTGGGGCTTCATCAGCCGCTACGCACCCGGCGCCTCGGCGCAGAGCGACCCGATCCTGGCGAAGCTGGTCGACTATGCGATCGTCTACTACCGGGACTTCGTCAAGCCGACCAAGCGCTACCGTGGCCCGACGGCCGACGAACGCCCGGCCTTCCAGGACCTGCTGACCGAGCTGGAGGCATTGCCCGACACGGCGGACGGCGAGACGATCCAGAACCGGGTCTACGAAATCGGCAAGCGCGAGACCTTCCCCTCGCTGCGCGACTGGTTCAAGGCCTGCTACGAAGTGCTGCTGGGGCAGGAGCAGGGTCCGCGCCTCGGCAGCTTCTTCGCGCTCTACGGTCTGCCGGAAAGCCGCGCCCTGGTCGCCCGCGCCTTGGCCGGAGAAGACCTGGCGCGGGCGTGAGAGACCGCGCGCGCCGCCGGCCCGCACTGGCACAGCTGCGCTATGCCGAGCGACGAGACGCGTTCGCGGGCCTGACGCTGGCCGAGCGCTTCGCGCTGATTCATCGCACCAATCTGTGGGGTGCGGCCGAGACCACCTCCGGCCTCGGTTCCGAGCTGGCGGCGACGGCGGCTCTGCGTGCTGGCCTGCATGACCTGCTGGGGCGCTACGGTGTTCGCCGCCTGCTCGACCTGCCTTGCGGTGAGTTCGGTTGGATGGCGGCCGTCGATCTGAACGGTGTCGACTACATCGGCGGAGATATCGTACCGGACATCGTGACAGCCAACCGGGCACGGCACGCGGCACCGGGAGTCGCGTTCAGGCACCTCGATCTCTTGGAGGACGACCTGCCGCAAGCCGATCTGGTGCTGTGCCGAGACTGCTTGGTTCACTTCTCCTTCGCGAACATCCATCGCGCCCTGGAAAACCTGCGCGCCAGCAGCGCCCGCTATCTCTTGACTACCACCTTTCCGGAGCTGCCGGAAAACGGCGAGATCGAGGACGGCGACTGGCGGCCCCTCAATCTGCAAGTCGCCCCTTTCCGCTTTCCGCCGCCGCTGGAGATCCTTCTCGAGAACTGCACGGAGGCCGGCGGAGACTATCGAGACAAGGCACTTGCGCTCTGGCGTCTCGAGGATCTGCGGGAACCCGGTCGTCTATAGCCCGCTCGTCTTGCTGGATGAGGAACGCCGTGACAGCTCTCAGAAAGGCATCGCGGCCCCGTTCCGCGCGATCGAGATGGACGAAGTGGGTGGCTTGCGGAATCTCGGCGACCCGTACCTCTCCGCCGTCCCGCGCGGCGAGGTGCGCTTCCAGCAGCGCCAGATCCTCTGGACGCGACCAGAAGTCGTTCTCCGACCGGATGATCAGCGCATCGGCGGCGATCAGCCTTGCGTCCCAAAGGGTTGCACCTGTCGCAAGCAGAAAGCTGTCGGCCATGGCTCCCGACGGAGCGCGGAAGCTCGGTGGGTCGCGCTCGTCGCCGGTTGGATCGCTGGCGAGTGCCGCTGCGACATAGGCCTCGGCGACGGCAGGGCTGCGCCACGCTGCCTTGTCCTCAATGGGGATCGAGCGGTCCCAGCCGGGCAGCAGGCTGTCAGCGGTGTTCAGCCGGTAGTTCTGGAATCGATCGATGTCGAAGCGCTCCGGGTCGTCCGGATCGGCGATGCGCGACCCGCGGCCGAGTGTGGGATGGTCGGGCGTGTAGCCATAGAGCGTGTTGTAGAAAATCAGCTTGGAAACTCTCTCCGGAAAAAGCGCTGCGTAGGCACCGGCCCAGTGTCCGCCGGTGGCCCATCCGAGGATCGCGATCTGGCTGGCGCCTGTCCGCGCCAACACGGCCTCGACCGCCGCGCCCAGGTCGCGCACGGCCGCCCCCGATCTTACCAGCGGGTCCTTCGCTTGCCGTGGGGCGTTCATGGCCGAAGGACGCGTCGAAGCGCCGTAGCCGCGAAGGTCCACGATGTAGACGGCCAAGCCTGCGGCGGCCAGATCGGCAGCCAGACTGCCGCCCTCGACCTGCAGATCGAAAGAGGGAGCCCCCGGCACGCGGGCACCGTGCAGGAGAACGACGGGATTGCCGACGGGCGGCTCGCTGGAGTCGACGACTTCCCGGATTGCGATCTCGATGCCGGGCTCCGATGCAGCCGTGAAGGAGCTGCGTTGGACCTCGGCCAGTGCCGCCGAGGACAGCAGCGTCATCGCCGCTGTCAGAGCTGCAACAGGAACTGTACGCGTCATGTCGATGGCCTCTGCCTCCGTTGCTATGCCTCGACGATATGACGTTCGGTACGATCTGAAGGAAATACTATTCCTCACTTAGGCGATACGGTTAAAGTATCGTATGTTCGCTCTCGATCATCGGATCTTGCGCCAGTTCCTTGCCGTCGCCGAACTGGGGACGGTTCGGGCCGCCGCACGCAGTCTCAATATGAGTCAGCCGCCTTTGACGGCCGCCATTCGGCAGTTGGAAGAGAGACTGGGCGTGCAGCTCTTCCAGCGCAGTGTCACCGGGATGGCCTTGACCGAGGCCGGCAAGGCTTTAGCCGCGGAGGCGCCCGCTATCATCGGCCGACTGGAGCGGACCGAAGCGTTGGTCCGCGAGTTCGCTGGACAGCCGCAACAGCTGCGGATCGGATTCGTTTCTGCGGCTCTGAACGGCCTGCTTCCTGCGTTGCTGCGTGGTTTGAAGGCCAAGGGTCATCCGCTTCCGGAACTCCTGGAGATGCCGACCCCCGATCAGTGCGACGCGCTCAGGGACGGTCGCATCGACGTCGGTCTGTTGCATCCTCCAGTCCCGGCTCTCGCCGACTTCGACGGCCGGTCGCTCGGCCGCGATCCCTTTTGGGCTGCGTTGCCCGCCGATCATCCGCTGGCGCGGCGCCGATCGCTTCGCTTTGCCGAGATCGCGCGCGAGCCTTTCGTCCTCTTTCCCGAACCGCAGGGTCCGGTCCTGCATGACCGGATCCGCGCCCTGGTCCGCGAGGCTGGATATGACCTGCAGATCGCAGCCGAGGCAGGACGCCTTCATAGCCAACTGGCGATCGTTGCGGGCGGATTGGGCGTCGGACTTGTGCCGCGGTCGGCGACAGCCGCCTTCACGGTCGCGGGAGTCAAGGCCATTCCCCTGAGCGACACGCGGGATCAGCTGTTCTTGGAGCTGCATCTCATGGCGGAGGCTAGAAGGACGCCTGCACTGTTGCGCATGGTTCGGCAGCAGCTTGTCGGGTCTCGACGATAGGCCGCTCATATCGTCCGATCGAAAGATCGTATTTTCGCGATCGCCAGGCGGCCACCACCTCCCGCCCAAGACTCCGGGAGGAAAAGCTCTATGGCCAGGTGTCTCGCGATGCTGCTGCTGGTCGTTATGTCCATGGGTTCGGCGACGAGCCACAGCCTGGCGCAGCAGGGCGAAGCTCAGCCCCGTCTCGTCATTCTTCTGAAAGTCGACGGCTTGCACCCGGATGCCATCGAGCGGTTCGATCTGCATCACATCAAAACGCTACAAGCTCGCGGTACCTCGGCCGAAACAGGGGTTATGATCTTTCCGGCTCATCCCACTGTCGGACCTTACGGAGACTGGCACACGACGTCTTTTCCCAATGTCTCGACCCTCGCGGGAACCCTGTTCCTGA
Organism: Rhodovibrionaceae bacterium; assembly: GCA_028285215.1. Taxonomy (GTDB): domain Bacteria; phylum Pseudomonadota; class Alphaproteobacteria; order Kiloniellales; family DSM-21159; genus Algihabitans. The sequence continues at coordinate 6,161 of JANQPZ010000254.1, forward strand.
CAGAGCAGCCGCGGTTTCTTCAGCATGTATTTCGCAGCCGAGGAAAGACCCTCCATGCGGCGGGTAGTGCGGCCTACCGGTCCTTGAACAGGGGATTCGACTATATCTTGGCCGCTTCGGGCGCCAGTGACAGGGAGGTCATCGACTTCGCAATCCGTACTCTCGAAGACGAAGACCACATCGCCTTTGCGCGCATCATGCTACAGGAAACGGGTGCGGCCGGCCGGGTTCAATCGGGAAAGAACCGTTCGGACGACCCTTGGGCGCAGAACGTCTTCTACCCCGGCTCGCCCTATGAACGCGCGCTCAGGCAGGCGGATCGGGAGATCGGCCGTCTGCTCGGGTTCCTCGATCGACGCGGCAAGCTTGGTGACACGCTCTTCATAGTGATGGGCGACGGTCAGTCACGGCACGGCTGGCACCTGACGCTCGACGAGGAGGCTGCGCTTACGCCGATCATCTTTGCGGGCCCTGGCGTCGCCGCAGGCCGAACCATCGACTATGCGGAGAATATCGATGTTGCGCCGACGGTTGCCGCGCTCGCCGGGTTGGAAGGCCCAAACGCCGACGGTGGGACCGGGCGTGTGCTCACCGGTGTATTCGTCGACGGGGAACCGCTTGACCATCCGAAGCTGCTGACGGCGATCAATCGGCAAATCAGAGACTATAAGCGGCTTCATGCCGAAGCTGTCCTTGCCAGCTTCGACAATCCGACAATGAATCTGCTTCTGATGGAACTGCAACATGAGCTGCTGTCTCATCATCAGTTCTTCACGCCCGGGCGCGTCATGGAGTGGGCGGAGGCTGGTGACCTGGCCGCTATGGTTGCCGCGAACGACTGGGTCTTGGAAACGCTCCGCCTTGCCTTGCGCGACGAGATCTATCGTCTCGGCGATTTCTGACGCGACCGCGCTCCGCCGACGAATTGCCGATGGATCTTTCCAGCGGCGTCGTCCAGCCTTATGCAGACTTGGGTTGAGAACGAGAGTGTCGGGAGGTCAGGGTTTGATCAATCAACTGCGCATCTACGAAATCTTCGAGGAGACCAAGGCGGCATTTCACGCGCGTTTCCGGGACCACGCCCAGAGGATCATGGCGACCCATGGCTTCTCCATCCTCGCCATGTGGGAGACGCGACGAAACGATCGGACGGAGTTCGTCTATCTGCTCGCATGGTCCGACGACGCGGCAAAGGATGCGGCTTGGGCCGCCTTCATGGCGGATGAGGAATGGCAGGAGATCAAGCGAGAAACCGCTGCGACGCACGGCGATCTCGTCGGGGAGATCGAAGATCGCGTTCTACAGGCTACAGACTACTCCGCGGCCTTGCCAGCTCGAACGGGAACGTGACCGGCAAGATCTACGGCACTGCTCTCGATCACACTGTGCGAACGCTGCTCATGTTTCTGGAACGAGAGGCTGCTGCTGCGATACTTCGGCCAAACGCTGGTCGGGGTGATTCGCTCTCTAAATTCATAACGAGAGCAGCATTCTACTTGCCGCAGATCGGGCAGGTGAAGCCGCTGCCCGGAGGGGGCGTGGGATGGGAGCTGTTCTCCAGACTGCGGGTCTCGCCGAAAGCGTGGAAGTTGCGACACTGCTTTTCGTAAGCGGCCTGGGCGGTGCTGGCGTAGGAAAACTTGAAGGCATTGGCCACGGGTTTGCCGCCTAACATGCGCCCGACGAGGCCGGGTTTGCCGACGCCGCGGTTGACCGCCTTCAGCAGGGCTGCCGCCAGGTTCTGGTCGTCCCGGCCGACATACTGCACTTGAAAACGGCCGCCTTTATCCTTGTGGCCGATCGCGAAGGTGCCCGGCAGAGGTTGCGTGACGGACGTCTCGATGACCCGACGATCGAGGTCGAAGGGGCCGTCCATGTCGAGCTTGGCCAAACCGGTGGTTCCCTGAATGAGATGCTCAAGTCAGGGCACAGTAAAGGCGATCCGCATTGCTGCTTGGTTAACAGGCTGAACTCTTCGACCGGATCGGCTGACGAAGTCCTGGAGCGCGATCGTCTCAGGTGGACGCGTTTCGCTTCCACCTGAGACGTGAATCGCCCTCTAAACCTATGATGAGAGCAGGATTCACGCCTTAGGTGGGATCGCCAGAGCAAGTCCACCTAAGGCGATCCTGCTCCCGAACGGAAGTCATTTGCAGGAAGCTCGCGTCACACCGAAGAGGTGTCGTGTGCCCACTGCCAGTAGAGCTCCCGCGCCTTTCTGTAGATCGGTCCGGGTTGCAGTTCGCGGCCATCGACCTTGGTGATCGGCATGACCTTGCCGTAGTTGCCCGTCGAGAAGACTTCGTCGGCCTGCAGGAAGTCCTGCCAGGTGAGGGGCCGTTCGTAGACCTCGATGCCTGCTTGCTCCATCAGCTTGTGGCTGCGCTGCTTGGTGATGCCGTTGAGGAAGGTGCCGTTCGGAGCTGGCGTGTGGGCTGCGCCGTCCAGTCCCAGCCAGATGTTGGCGGTCGCCAGTTCCGCCACGTTCCCCAGGGCATCGCAGAGGACGGCATTGTCGAAGCCCCGGCTCTTGGCCTCCAGAAGCGCCCGTCCGCTGTTCGGATAGAGGCAGCCCGCCTTGGCATTGGTCGGCGCCATCTCCTGGGTCGGGCGACGGAAGGGGCTGAGCGTGACCGAAAAGCCGTTGGGTTCGGGCAGCGGCGATTCGTGAATCGACAGGCAGAACCGCGTCGACTCGGGATCGGCCGCAACGAAGCCGGTTTCAGCCCAATACATCGGGCGGACGTAGAGCTCGGCGTCGCTGGGAAACTTCTTCAGGCCGTCGGCCACCAGCGCCAGCATCTCATCATCGCTGTGAAGAGGCTTCAGGCCGAAGGCCGTGGCCGAGGCGTTCAGGCGACCGCAATGCAGATCCATGTCCGGGATCACGCCCTCGAAGGCACGCGCGCCGTCGAACACGGTCGACGCCATCCAGAAACCGTGAGACATCGGCCCCATGATGGCCGGGTTGCCTTCGTGCCACTGACCCTCGAAGAAATGCCAAGCGCTCATCGCCGTCCTCGTTTCAGTCTGTTGCGATCAGGCGCGGCTCGGGCGGCGCCCCTCTCTCGCAGTCGGAACGCAGCATAGCGGGCGATGCCGCGCGCGCAATGGCGGGCGCACGGCAGTCGGCGCTTGTCTGTCACGATCTGCGAGAAGCGAGGATGACAGCCCTCTCCGGCGGAGTGGGGAGAGGTACGGCATCCGTTTCATGGGACTATGGCAAAGGGTCGCGGCCGTCGTGCCGGAGCTGCAGGATGCGCTTGACCGCCGCCGATGCAGTTCGGCTGCGCTGTGCTGGACGCCTTGGACGGGAGTCGAGGTACTACAGGACGCGAAGGGCGCTTGCTATTCGGCTAGGCGCACCATGGCACGGTAGATCCGCTCCGCCGTCGTGCGGTCGACGCCGGCGACGGCCGCACCGGTCGCGATCATCAGGGCATCCGGTTCGCGCGGCACCATGACCAGATCGCTGTCGTGAAGACCGGTCACGGCGTCGAATGCCGCGGACAAGGCCGGGCTCTCCGTCCCGCTGCTGATAATGGCAAGATCTTCCGCGGCGAGGCTGGCAAGCTGACTGATCCCGTAGGCGGGGTCCTCGGGGTATTTCGTCTGCTCCCCGCGGATCTGCCTCTGCCGTTCGGCGCGTTCGAGAACGGAGCTCAACCCTCCCTCGATGACACGAAGGGCAGGCCAGTCTGCGGCGGTGCGTGAGGGCGAACTCGACATGATCGCTTGGCTCCCGACTGCATCCAACATTAAGCGGGCGGGATCGGAAATCCCGCCTCTGTTGGTCGAAGTCCTACCTTGCCAATACAAATCGCGTGCGAGCCTTATGAATCGTTATGTAAACGAACGCTGAGGCGCCATGGTCGTCATGGGCGATGCAGTCGCACTCCGCCGACAGGGTGACTCGCTGCTTTAACCCTCTGAAACTTTGGCGTTTAAGCCCTGCGCGGATCGCTACGGCACTCCCGTCCGAAGCGATCCTGCATCGGGCGCTTCGCTCCGACGCGCGCCTTGTATCGGGCCGTCGGGCTCGTTTAGAACCCAATCCAGCCAATCTCGAACGGAAGCGCCATGCCGCTGATTTTCCATGTCTGTCCGCGCGACGCCTGGGCTGCCGCGGAGGCGGCCGGGCGTTACGCCGGCTCGTCCGACGACAAGCGTGACGGTTTCATTCATTTCTCGGCGGGCGACCAGGTGGTGGAGTCCGTCGCCAAGCACAGAGCCGGCCAGACGGGTCTGGTGATCCTCGGTGTCTCGGCAGAAGCCCTGGGCAAGGCCCTGGCCTGGGAACCGTCGCGGGGCGGCCAGCTCTTTCCGCATCTCTACGGTGACCTGCCGATCCAGGCCGTGCGGTTCGTGCGCGACCTGCCGCTCGGTGCCGACGGCCGCCACGTCTTTCCGTCGCTGGATCCGTGAGCCTCTATCGGCGTTTCCGCCCGCTGCTGTTCCGGCTGCCGCCGGAACGGGCCCACAGCTTAACGCTCTGGGCCCTGAAGTCCGGCGTACTGCGGGGCGATACCGCGCCGGACGACCCGGTGCTGGGCAGTAAGGTCTGGGGCAAGCCTTTCGCCAATCCGCTCGGCATCTCGGCCGGCTTCGACAAGAATGCGGAGGTCATGGCGCCTCTGCTGCAGCTCGGCTTCGGTTTCGTCGAGGTCGGTTCGATCACGCCGAAACCGCAAGCGGGCAATCCCCTGCCGCGGGTCTTCCGTCTGCCCGCCTCGCGGGCCGTGATCAATCGCCTTGGCTTCAACAACGAAGGCATCGCCGGCGCCGAACCGCGCTTGCGCGCCTTCCGTGCCCAGGCAGCGCCCGGCGTGCTGGGCATCAATCTCGGCAAGAACAAGGAGGGCGAGGCCCAGGCGGACTATGCCGCCGGGACCGCTGCGCTGGCCCGCTTTGCCGACTACCTGGTGATCAATGTTTCCTCGCCGAACACGCCGGGTCTTCGCGCGCTGCAGGGCCGTGCGGAGCTGGAGGGTCTGATTGCCGCGGTTCGGGCCGAGCTGCCCGATCCGGCGCCGCCTCTGGTGCTGAAGATCGCCCCCGACCTGACGGAGGCGGACAAGCGCGACATCGCTGCGGTGGCGCTGGCTGGTCTGGACGGCCTGATCGTGTCCAACACCACCCTTGCGCGTCCTCCGGGCCTGCACGACCAGGCGCGAGAGGAGACCGGCGGCCTGTCCGGCCGTCCGCTGTTCGAACCCTCCACCCGGCTGCTGGCGGAAATGTACACTCTGACCGAAGGACGCGTTCCGCTGATCGGCGTCGGCGGCGTCGAAAACGGTGCGACGGCCTACGCCAAGATCCGCGCCGGGGCCAGCCTCGTGCAGCTCTATACCGCCTTGATCTACGAAGGCCCCGGACTCGTCGCCCGGATCAAGCGCGAGCTGGCCGACCTCTTGAGGCGCGACGGCTTCGCCAAGGTGAGCGAGGCTGTCGGGATCGAGACGAGGCGTTAGAGAATCTCCAGAACCTGCTCCGGCGGGCGGCCGAGCGCCGCCTTCCCGCCTCGGACCACGATGGGGCGCTCGATCAGGATGGGATGCGCGACCATGGCCGAGATGAGGTCGTCGTCGCTCTTGCCCGGATCGGCAAGGCCGAGGTCCTTGTAGGGCGCTTCGGTTCGGCGCAGGAGATCCCGCGGCGCAAGGCCGAGCTTCCGGACAAGATCGCGGAGCGTCGCGGCGTCCGGAGGTGTCTTGAGGTATTCTACAACCAGGGGCGTGAGGCCCCGCTCCTGCAGCAAAGCCAAGGTCTGGCGAGACTTCGAGCAGCGCGGATTGTGGTAGATGGTGACGCTCACGGTGCGGGCCTCGTTGTGAATCGGGATTCTTGGCTAGAGTGCGATCGTCTGATGCGGAAGCGCCTCGCTTGCGCAGCAGACGTGAATCGCTCTCTAAACCTATGACGAGAGTAGGATTCACCCAAGGCGATCCTGCTCTCGCGTGTGGTTAACGCTTACGCAAGCGCTTGGCTTGCATTGTCGCGGTCATGCACAGAGAGCTCCTGAGTCTGCTGGCGTCTATCGCCTTTGCAGCCGGCCTTTGGGTCGGGCTGCCGACCCTCTTGCCGGGCGTCGAGCCGGCACTGCGTGCCGCGCTGGCTGTCGGAGGTTTCGCGCTGCTCGCGACCGGCTGGGAGGCAGTCCGCAGAGGCCGTCAGGTCGCCGCGGTGAACCACGAGCTGGCGGAGCTGCGCCGCAGTTTCCAAGAGGCCGAACAGGAAATGACTTGGGCACGGCGCGAACTCCAGAGCCTGATCGAGGCGCTGCGCGCGCGTTCGGCGGCGCAGGTCGCCGAGCCCGAGCGAACGCTCAACGAGGCGCGGGCCGAGGTCAAGCTTTTGCGGTCCGTCGTCACGCAGCTCGAGGGACCCCAGGCTCAGGCTGCACTTCAACCGGATATCTCGCCGGTTGACGGCGGTCCGTCCTGGACGTCCGCGCAAGGCGCGACACCGCTGGATTCGAAGGCCGTGCTGGCGGCCGTTCGGGATGCGCTGAAGCACGACCGCATCGAGTTGGTGTTGCAGCCCATCGTCAGTCTGCCCCAGCGCCGCCGCCGCTTCTACGAGTGCTTTTCGCGCCTGCGCGATACCGGTGGCGGGATGCTTCTGCCGAAGACCTACATCGCGGTGGCGGAGCGCGCCGGTCTGATGGCGGCCGTCGACAACATGTTGCTGCTGCGGTGCATCCAGCTTGTGCGGCGGATCCAGAGGAAGGGCGAGCGCCTGGGCTTCATCTGCAATCTCTCGCCGCACACCCTGAAGGACGCCGAGTTCTTCGGCGACTTCGTCGACTATCTTGACGCCAATGCAGAGCTGGCCCCCAGCTTGATCTTCGAAATGAGTCAGGCCGACTTCGCCGCGCTTGTACCCGAAGCCGAAGACTATCTGCTGCGTCTCTGGCACCTGGGGGCGGGTCTGTCGATCGACCGCGTGAAGGATCTCGCCTTCGATCCGGCCAAGCTTGCGGCGCGCCGGGTCGGCATGATGAAGATCTCGGCAGACGCCCTGCTCGCGCGTCCCGCGGCCAGCGTGGCGGAGCTGCGCCGGCGCCTGGCCGATGCGGAGATCGACTTGATCGCCGAGCGCATCGAAAGCGACGAGCAACTGGTCGAGCTTCTCGAACTGGGGATCGACTACGGCCAGGGTTACCTCTTCGGCGAGCCCCGGCCGGCCCGCAAGGCGGCGTAGAGCAGCATCGCCTTAGGTGGACTCGCTCTGGCGACTCCACCTGAGACGACCGCGCTCTAGACCTGCAGGTCGGCTTTCGCTGCCCGGCGCTCTGTGGCACAAGGACGCCGCTTCCTTCCCGAGCTGACGAGCGGCCCCTTTATGACCATCCCTCTCCACGCCGGCCTGGCCCCTCTGGCCGCGGCCTACGACGCCTACATCTGCGATCTCTGGGGCGTGCTGCACGATGGCGTCCGGGCGTTTCCGGAGGGAGTCGCCTGTCTGGAGTGGCTGCGCGATCGCGGCGCGAAGATCGCCGTTTTGTCCAATGCGCCGCGCCGCGCCGCGGAGGTCGAAGCCAGGATGAATGAACTGGGCATCGCGCCCGGCCTCTACGACTTGGTGCTGTCCTCCGGCGAAGTCACCTGGCGGCACCTCAAGACGCGTCGCGATCCTTGGTACGCGAAGCTCGGCCAGCGCTGCTACCACATCGGGCCGGACCGCGACCGCGGGTTGCGCGCTGGTCTCGGTTTCGACTTCGTCGAAGACCTGGCGACCGCCGACTTCCTGCTCAACACCGGTGCTCACAAGACCAGCTCGACGCTCGACGACTATGCCTTGGAACTGGAGGCCGGCGTAGGGCGGAAGCTGCCGATGGTCTGTGCCAATCCGGATCTCGAGGTGATTCGCGGCGGTCAGCGCGAAATCTGCGCCGGTCTGCTGGCACAGCGGTACGAGGACCTGGGCGGCGAGGTCCGCTACCACGGCAAGCCGCTCGCCGAGGTCTACGAGGACTGCCTTGCGGCGCTGGGCGTTTCCGACCGCAGCCGCGTTGCCGCGCTCGGCGATTCCCTGCGCACCGACATTGCCGGCGCGGAGGCGGCCGGCATCGGCGCGGTGCTTGTGGCCGGGGGTATCCACGCCGAAGCCCTGGGCATCGTCGAAGGCGAGATGCCGGCGCAGGAGGCCGTCGACCGCCTCTGCGCGGACGCGGGCTTGACGCCGGCGGCCTGCCTGCCGGTCCTGCGCTGGTAAGGGCGCCCTTTCAACTTCTCTACTGCGGCGTTTCCTCGTCCGAGGGCGGGAGCTGGACCCTTCCTTCCTGGCGCACGTCCTGCACGCCGGCGATCTCTGCAGCCTTGGGAAAGAGATCGCTGTCACCGGCCCCGAAGATCGCACCGATCTCCGGCCGAACCTGCTCGACCTTGAAACCGAGCCTTTCGAGCTTCGCGCCAATAGCCGCGGTTTCGCGGAGATGCTGCGCATCGATGATGACTGCGACGGCGCACCAAGCCATGGTCTGTGACCCTTCGTTCGGGGTGCGGGCGCTCCGGTGGCGGTCTCGTCCTATGCCGCCGCGGGTCCGCCGCGACCCGGCGCCTGAACGAGGCCCTTGCCCAGGTCGCGCTCATCTGCCGAGAGTGGCAACGCGCTCTGCGTCAGGCTATCCCAGAGAGCCCGGCCGCGCAAAGTCGGGTCGCTCTCCGCCCAAAGGGCCGCGCAGCCGGCTACGTGGGGGCAGGCCATGCTGGTGCCGCGCAGCGATCCGTACTCGCGCGGCAGAGGCAGGGCGGAGAAGACGCCGACACCCGGTGCCGCCAGGTCGACGGCGCCGCCGCCGTCGATGCCGGCGTTGATGCCGCCGCTGGAGAACTCGGCCACCTCCAGCGCCTGGTCGACGGCCGCCACTGCCAGGATCGAGGGGGAGTTCGCCGGCATGCCGACCGGTGCGATGTAGCCGTTGCTGCGGGCGCTTTCGTTGCCCGCGGCGGCGACGATCAGGCTGCCGGCGCTCAGGGCGGCCTGCGCTTCGCGCTCGTAGAGCGTATTGTAGGTCTCGCCCTGGCGGACGGGGGCACCCAGCGACATGGAGATCACCTGACAGCCCTCGCCGACGGCCCAGGCCATTCCGGCGAGAATGTCCCTTTCCCGCCCGGCGCCGCGATTGTTGAGCACCTTGCCGACATAGAGCTCCGCCTGTGGCGCCACGCCATAGCGGGGCGTGCCGGAATCGAGCGGTCGACCGGCCGCCGTTCCGGCGCAGTGCGTGCCGTGACCCTGGAGATCGTCGACGTCCTCTTCGGGCACGAAGCTGCGGCTCGCCACCCGCCGTTCTCTGTAGTCGGGATGCTGCAGATCGAGCCCGCTGTCCAGTACGGCCAGCCTGATGCCTTGGCCGGTGAAGGGACTCTCGACTGCACCGACCGCCGCGACGCCCCAGGTGCGCTCCGGCGTGTCCTGGAAGGGGGCGGTGGCGAAGAGGTAGAACTCGGGCCGCGTGTCGGCGACGGCCTCCTGATCGGAGAGCAGTCCGATAAGTTCGCCGGCCTGCGCGGGTGCGCACTCGGGCACGAAAGCCACGCCCAACTCGGTCAGCACGGCACAGACATCGCGCTCCGCGGCCATGAAGTCGGTAAGGTCCGCGACGATCGGAAGCGCCGAGGCGCGCAGCCCTCCCGCTTCCAGGGCGGCGATCTGGGCAGCCGTCTCCGCCGCTTCCCGGAAGATCACGACAAGTCCTCCGGTCGGCTTCGGTCGCTGCCGATCGAGCAGAACATCGGTCTGCATCTCTTCGGAGTCGCCGTTGGACATGATCTCTTCGCTCCTCCTGCGTTCGCTGCTGAGGAGGAGGGTGTCAAGGCAGTGCGCGCCAAGAAAGAGATTTTTTGGTCTTATCGCCACCATGGGGCGATCACAGCCTTTGGGAGCCGCGCGGGCGTTCCGGCCTCCCGGCGCCGAGAGCGCGGTCGTCTCAGGCGGAAGCGCCTCGCTTCCGCCTGAGACGTGAATCGCCCTCTGGATCTATGACGAGAGTAGGATTCACGCCTTAGGTGGGATCGCCCGAGCGAGTCCACCTAAGGCGATCCTGCTCTAAGTCCGCCGCGTGGACAGCGCGGGCGCCTGCGTGGTTATATCCGCGGAACGAAGAGCGGTCTCTGGCGACAAGACCGGTACGAAGCGACGGCGGATAGCGGAGCCATGGCGGATTTTCCGGACAAGAGCCTTCAGGACTGGCAGGCGCAGGCCGCCAAGGAGCTGAAGCGCGAGTCGGTCGAGGGAATGAGCTGGACCACGCCCGAAGGCATCGAGGTCAAGCCGCTCTACACCGCTGCCGACCTGGACCGGATCGCCGGCAAGGACACGCTGCCGGGCTTCGCGCCTTTTACCCGGGGCCCGCGCGCCACGATGTATGTCGGACGCCCCTGGACGGTCCGCCAGTATGCCGGCTTTTCGACGGCCGAGGAATCCAACGCCTTCTACCGGGCCAATCTTAAGGCCGGTCAGAAGGGCCTGTCGGTTGCCTTCGATCTGGCCACCCACCGCGGCTACGACAGCGACCACCCGCGGGTCGTCGGCGACGTCGGCAAGGCCGGCGTGGCGATCGATTCCGTCGAGGACATGAAGATCCTGTTCGACGGCATCCCCCTGGACCAGATGTCCGTGTCCATGACCATGAATGGCGCCGTCCTGCCTGTGATGGCCGGCTACATCGTTGCGGCCGAGGAACAGGGGGTCGGGCCGGAGAAGCTGAGCGGCACCATCCAGAACGACATTCTCAAGGAGTTCATGGTCCGCAACACCTACATCTACCCGCCCGAGCCCTCGATGCGGATCGTGGCCGACATCATCGAGTACACGGCCAAGCAGATGCCGCGTTTCAACTCGATCTCCATTTCCGGCTACCACATGCAGGAGGCCGGGGCGACGGCGGTGCAGGAGCTGGCCTTCACGCTCGCCGACGGTATGGAGTACGTGCGCGCGGCGCTGTCCAAGGGACTGGAGGTCGATGCCTTCGCGCCGCGTCTGTCCTTCTTCTTCGCCATCGGCATGAACTTCTTCATGGAGGTCGCGAAGCTGCGGGCGGCGCGTATGCTCTGGGCGCAGCTTATGGCCAAGCACTTTGCGCCGAAGGACCTGCGCTCGCTGATGTTGCGCACGCACTGCCAGACCTCGGGCGTGTCGCTGACGGAGCAGGACCCCTACAACAACGTCGTCCGCACCACGGTCGAGGCGTTGGCGGCGGCGCTCGGCGGAACGCAGTCCCTGCACACCAATGCGCTGGACGAGGCGGTTGCCTTGCCGACGCCTTTCTCCGCCCGCATCGCCCGCAACACGCAGCTGATCCTGCAGGAAGAGACGGGCATCACCAACGTGGTCGACCCGCTCGGCGGCAGCTACTACGTGGAGAGCCTGACCCACAGTCTGGCCGCCCACGCCCAGGCGCTGATCGACGAAGTCGAGGGGTTGGGCGGCATGACCAAGGCGGTCGATACCGGCATGCCCAAGATGCGGATCGAAGAGTCCGCGGCTCTGCGGCAGGCCCGCATCGACCGCGGCGAAGAGACCATCGTCGGCGTCAACAAGTACGCCGTCGAGCAGGCCGAAGAGATCGACATTCTCTCCATCGACAACACCGAAGTGCTGACCAAGCAGGTCGAGCGGCTGAAAGGCGTGCGCGGCAGCCGAGACGAGGCTCAGGTCAGAGCGACGCTCGACGCCTTGTCGACGGCCGCCGAGACCAAGACGGGCAATCTCCTGGAACTGGCTGTCAACGCCACGCGCGCCCGCGCCACCGTCGGTGAGATTTCCGATGCCCTGGAGCGGGTCTTCACCCGACACCGGGCTGTCGTCCGCTCGATTTCCGGCGTCTACGGATCCGCCTACGAGGGCGATGAAGGCTTCCAGCGTATCCGCAGCGAGGTGGAGAGCTTTGCGAAGGAGGAAGGGCGCCGTCCGCGTCTGCTGGTGGTCAAGTTGGGTCAGGACGGCCATGACCGCGGCGCCAAGGTGATTGCCACCGCCTTTGCCGATATCGGTTTCGACGTGGACATCGGTCCACTGTTCCAGACGCCGGAGGAAGGCGCGCGCCAGGCCATCGAGAACGACGTTCACGTGATCGGAGTCTCCAGCCAGGCGGCCGGTCACCGCACCTTGGTCCCCGCCTTGATCGACTCCCTCAGGCAGGAAGGCGCCGAAGATATCCTGGTGGTTTGCGGCGGCGTGATCCCGCCGCAGGATTACGCGTTCCTGATGGAGGCCGGCGTTTCCGCCATCTACGGTCCCGGCACCAACATTCCCCAGGCCGCCAGTGAAATCCTGGGTCTGCTCCGCGGCGCTCGGAAGGCCGCTTGACCGCCGCGATGAAGGCTCGTCCGGGGAAAAGTCATCCTGGGGAGAAGAGCTCGCTCCCACGACACACTATGGGACGGCGGTGATATGGAGCAGTGGCGCCGCACGCTTCCGATCCTGGCTGCTGCGACCCTGGCCACGCTCGTCTGGGCCGGCTTCGCGGCCTGGTACGTGGAGCGCACGCTTGGCTGGTCCAACCTCGATCAGCTCCTTCCCACCGACGTCGCTGCCGGGCTTGCCGGTTTCCTTCTGCTCCCGGTGTTGATCTGGCTTATCGCCTTCACGCTGGTCAATGCCACCAGCTTGCGATCCGAGAGTCGCGAACTTCTCAAGAAGCTCGACGCGCTGGCCTATCCGCCGGACACGGCTGCCGTGCAGGTGCGCGACATCACCCGGCAACTCTCCGAGCAGGGCGAGGTGTTGCGTCAGACCGGCGCAGAGGTGGCGGAGAAGCTCGAGTCCGTGCGAGTCGCCTTCGCAAAACAGAGTCAGGAGTTGACGGGTGCCGGCGTCCGCGCGTCGGCCCAGGCCGAACAGCTCCGCGAAGCGCTGGCGGCTCAGCAGGCGGAACTGACGCAGGCACGGGGGCATCTTGCGGCTTTGGTCGCCGAAAGCCGGACGGCCAGCGAGACGGAGATCGCCGCTTACGATGCCGTGCTGGAGCGCGCCCGGACTACGGCCGAGGAGATCGCGACGACCTTGCGCGATCCGGCGGCGGTCTTCGAGGCCGCCGTGGGCGAGGCGCTGGGCGAAAGCGGACGGGCGGCCGAGGAGATGGCTGCCCATGCGCATGCCATGAGCGCGGCCACCGAGGAAGTGAAGGGGGCGGCGATTTCCCTGCGGGCGGACTTGGAAGGCGACAGCAAGGCGGTGCTCTCGGCCGCCGGCCGCTTGGCCCGTGAGGCGAAAGTCTTTTCCGACGAAGTGCAGGATTCGGTGGCACGTCTAACCGGGGCGTTCGAGCGCACCACGGCGCAAGCCGACTACCTCAAGGCCACGCTCGACCAGGAAGCGGAGGCGATGCGCGGTCTGTCGGATGAGATCGAGAGCAAAGCCTCCGGCGTCACCGAGCGTCTGACCGAGGGCAGCGAGGCGGCGCGCGAGACCTTCGCCGTCGCTGCGACCGGGGCCAAGGAGATCACACTCGCCTTTCGGGCTCAGGGTACGGAACTGTCGGGGATCGCCGAGCGCTCCGGACAACGCCTGCGGGAGCAGGTGGAGCAGGCGGCGACCGAACTCACAGCCTTGGCTGACGCCAATTCGGAAAGCTTCACCGAACTGGCTGCCTATGCCGGACGCAAGCTGCAACAGGCCGGCGAGCTGGTAAGGCCGCATGTGGAGGCCCTGAACGCGGCCTCCGATCGGGCCGTCGAGCGGGCGGAACGTGCCGGCCAGGCGTTCCAGGGCCGTGCCTCCGAGTTGCGCGCCGCGGCGGAGGAGGCCGGCCGGCGGGTCGGCGAGGTCGGCAGCGGCCTGCGCGGCCTCTCCGCCGAACTGCGCGAGGCCGCGGGTCTGGCCGAACAGCGAGAGTTGCAGGCGGCGGCGGAGCTGCGCACTCAGAACGAAGTCCTTGCGGCGTCTTCCGCCGGAGCCCAGAAGGCGGCCGGCGCCCTGCGCAGCGCCGTCGAAGAGGAGCTGGCGCGTCTCCAGGCGCTCAGCGGCGAGCTGAACCGCCTGACCCTTGGCCTGCAGGAGGAGCTCTCGGCACAGACCGGTGCGCTGAACGACGCGACGGCAAATGCCAAGGCGACAGGCGTCGACCTGCGGGAGGAGGCACAGGCACAGCTGGCCGATCTTCGCGACGTCTCCGACAGTTCCCTGCGGTCCCTGACCAAGCTTGGCGACTTGGTCGCCGAACGCAGCCAGGCACTGGGCGGTTCGGCAGAAGCGGCCCTCGGCAAGGCGGGTGAACTGGGGCAGTTGCTGGATCGCCAGCGGAGCCACTTCGATGCATCCGTCAGGAATCTGGCCGAGCGGCTGGAGGACATCAGCAGCCAGTTCCAGCAGCGCAGCGACGAACTCCGTCAGGCAGCCGACGAAGCCGGGCAGCAGGCACTGAGTCTCAAGCAGTCCGACCTGGAGACCCGCCGCGACCTCTTCCTACGCAGTGCGACGGTCATGATCGAGGATCTGAACTCACAGGCCATCGACCTGACGCGCCTGTTCGAAGGCGAGGTCCCGGAGGAGCTTTGGAAGCGCCACCGCAAGGGCGACCGCTCGATCTTCGCGCGCCGGCTTGCCCGTCCGAAGGACGAGAGCTACATCGCACCCAAGATCGTCGAACGCTTCAAGGAAGACGAGCG
>JANQPZ010000311.1 GCA_028285215.1 Rhodovibrionaceae bacterium
TGCAAATCCGGCTCGCGATCGCCGATGAAACAAGGCAGAACCACCCGGCCGTGGCCAAATCTTGCAAGATCGAGTGCGTTTCGCGGCGCGCTGACCTCAAGTAGGATGTCATCGCAGAAGTGGCTGCGGGTCCATCGGGCCGAGCGCGTGTCCACGCAAACGCCGATCCAGCCGTTGCTACAACCTGGGGCGGCGTAGGCAGCGAAGTGGTAGTTCCCCAGTTTACGGACAGCCAAAGACGGTTCCGTCGGCTTCTGGTTTCGCAAGCCTATGACGGCCTCCCGACGCCCGATATCGAGGCGGTGTTCCGCCGATATCAGGGAGAGCCGAAACGGATCGGTCGGCTTCTGCAACTCCGACATGTTTTGCGTGAAGTAAAGCGACATCCAGCTTCCCGCCGAGATACGCACGACCTCTTTCCCTGGCGTCCTAAGACTGTTGTCCTCGGCCTCCAGAATTCTCCGCTCGATCTCTTCCGCGTGGCTCAACAAGGTTCGCCCCTCGGGCGTCAGATCGTATCCACGCGCATGGCGCTGGAAGAGCTCATTGCCGAGGGCCTGTTCCAGCCGCTCCATCCGACGGCTGAGGGTGGGGGCACTGACGCCCGTCTCGCGGCTTGCTTCGGCCAGGCCTTTACCCCGCGCGACAAAGAGAAAAAGCTGAAGATCGTCCCACGAGAAGTTCGTCTTAGCCATCAAGCCTTCGCTATAAAGCAGAGCCTGCAACTCGTTTCTACTATGAAGGATATCCCGAAAGAGCGTCATCGTTAACCGGAAGGCCCCTGGGGCCTTCTCGGACAGGCGGGTTCCTGTTCCGTCGCAACGATCTCACGTACGCACAATGGGAAGTCGGCGTGGCGTCTCGCCCGTCAGAGCGCGCCAGGCATTTCCGACGGCCGGTGCGATGGGTGGCGTGCCGGGTTCGCCGATACCTGTCGGGTCGAGCGTGCTTTCGACGATGGAGACCTCGACCTCCGGCATTTCGGAGTTGCGCAGAATGCGGTAGCGGTCGTAGTTCGACGTCTCGACCTCGCCGCCTTCCAGCAGCCGAACCTCCTCGAACAGAGCTGCGGAAAGGCCAAAGCCGAGACCGCCCGCGATTTGCGCCTTCACGACGGCCGGGTTGATGGCGATACCGCAGTCGACGGCGACATAGACACGGTGTACGCGTGGCTGCCCGCCGTCGTCCGAGACGTCGGCAATCATGGCGACGTAGCTGTTGAAGCTCTTGTGCAGCGCGACTCCGCGTGCGAGTCCGTTTCCTGCGTCGGGACCTTGCCAGTTTGCCACTTCTGCCACCCGCTCCAGCACGCCCCGGTCGCGCACTGCGGATTCGCGCAAGAGATCAAGGCGCCCTTGCACCCGGTCTTTGCCGCCTCGCTCGAGCAACTCATCCAGAAATGTCTCGGTCGCATAGGCCGTGTGCGTGTGCCCGACCGCACGCCACCAGAGGACGGGAACGGCGCTATCCATCGTCGTTAGGGTGACTTGAGCGTTCGGCAGGGCATAGGGCAGATCCCTGGATCCCTCGATGGAACTGCCGTCGATACCGTCGACGACGAATTGCTCGAAGGGGGAATCTGCGAGTAGGGACTGTGTCGCGACGTTGTTGCGCCACGCCACGATGTTGCCGTTCGCATCCAACCCGCCCTGAAGGTAATGCGCCGTGAGCGGACGATAGTAGCCCCCTCGCAACTCGTCCTCCCGGCTCCAGACCAGCTTGTAGCTGCCAGGCCCTGCCGCGCGCGCCACGTGAGAAAGCTCGGTGGCGAAGTGGTTGTCCTGCGTGGTACGCCGTCCGAAAGACCCTCCGGTCAGCATGGTATTGAGTGCCACGCGTTCGGGCGCCAGACCGAGGACCTCGGCGGCGGCGTTCTGGTCAGAGGTCTGCCACTGAGACCCCATCCACATCTCGGCTCGTTCGGCTGATAGCGCGATCACGCCGTTGAGCGGTTCGAGCGCCGCATGAGCAAGAAACGGAAACTGGTATTCGGCTTCCAGCACCTCCGCTGCTTCGGTCAAGGCGGCTTCCGCGTCCCCGGTCGCCTCCGCCACGGTTCCGCCGGCGCGCGCTGCCTCTGACCAAGTGCGCATCATCTCCTCCGACGAACGCTTTTCGGCATTTCGCTCGTCCCATGTCGTGTCCAATGCGTCGCGGCCTTGGAAGGCAGCCCAGGTATCGTCGGCGTAGACGGCCACACCGGAGGGAATCCGTGCCACCCGCTGTACGCCGGGCACGGCAAGCGCGGGTGCCGGATCGAACGACGTCAGAGTTGCTCCGAAGCGGGGCGGGCGGGCAACGGCCACGTTCAGCATCTCGTCCCTGAAGACATCGATGCCGTACTGCGCCGTGCCGTTCGACTTCTCGGGCGCATCGATCCGTGGCACGTCCCGGCCAATCAGTACGAAGCGATCAGGTGTTTTCAATCGAGGTTCGGTCGGCGGCCTGCTCTCGGCCGCTGCGGCCGCCAAGTCTCCGAAGGTGGCAGTTCGGCCGCTGGCGGCGCTCGATACGATGCCCGCTCTGACGTCAATCTCCTGCGCCGGCAAAGCCCAAAGACGTGCGGCGGCATCCACGATCATCGCTCTGGCTGCCGCGCCGGCCTGGCGCATCGGAATCCATGACGCGGGCGTTGCCGTCGAGCCGCCCGTGCCTTGAACGCCGAAGATCGAACTGGCATAGAGTTCGACGTTGGCTGGGGCGTTTTCCGCCCGCATTTGGCTCCAGTCGGCATCCAGTTCTTCGGCCACCATGGTGGTTAGGCCGGTCCAGGTGCCCTGGCCGAACTCGCTGTGCTTCACCAGCACTGTCACGCTGTTGTCTTCCGCCACGCGCACGAAGGCGTTCGGCGCGAAAACGCCGGCTCTGCGTCCCGCCAGCAAGGGGCGCGGCAGTACGGCGGCGACAACAAGACCGGCAGATCCGGCGAGGAAGCTGCGGCGAGTCGCTCTCACCTCTCCCATGAA